>CAZPAH010000005.1:0-25037 GCA_964584495.1 uncultured bacterium
CCCCTGTGAACCTGTAGCGGTCTATATTCCGGGGCATCCTGAGCCACCTGTCGACCGGGTAATCGGTCACTTCCATACCGGCCCTGAAGGAGTAGACGTTGAATATCCTCTTCTCCAGGCCCAGACGTCCGATATTCTCGACGATATCCGATTTCAGAAAGATATTGGCCCCGTAATCGTCGGCCTCAATGTCGTACTTGTTGAATATATATTCGGTCGACACATTGAGATCGAGTCTCGCTATCCGGTAGCTTATACCGGCCCCGCCCGAATAAAGCCGGTACGGATTATCGAAAAGCAGGACCTCGCCGTAATCGGGCCTTATCGCCCAGCCGTCGTCTTTCAGGACCCTCCCGCTCACACCCGCTACGATCGGAAGATTCTCGGGTGTGTACATAGCCTTGAGCTGCAGGTTGTAGGTCTCCTGCTGCCAGTACCCCTTGTAGTAGCGCTTCGTGGCGTTGTACATGATCTTGTTCTCCCTGAAACCGTACGAGGCCAGAACGCCGAGATCGATCCGTCCGGCGGAGATGAAATTCTGGATCATCACCTCCTGCCCGTTGGTCGCCTCCGTTATCGTATAGCTCGAGAAGGAACGGATCTCGTAGATACCCTCGCCAGAATAGCTGTATATGGTGTTGTCGTAGCCCTCGTCCGTCTTCTCGAACTTGGTGCGGTTCTGAATCCTCATCGGGCGGTAGACGAGTCCCAGTATCCATCTGCTCCGCGGTTCCCACGTGACGCCGAAGTTCCCCATGAAATAGTCCGTCACTATCTCGGGGCGGGTATACTCCTGCTTGAGCCCCGTGCCTATGCTGTAGTCGAACCCGGCCCCGAAATAGAGGCCTTCCTTCAGCTTCAAGGCATAATCTACCTGAGCTTCGGGCCCGTAGTACTCGATATCCCCCGTCGAGAGGTCGGTGAGATAGAAGGGATCGTTGTACGCATCTTTCTCGATGGCCCTGTAGATCTCCCTGTCGTTTATCCTCGAATATCTGAATCTGCCCCAAGCGGCCTGCCCGGCGCTGAGCTTCTTCGCCCCCGTGAACCCGGCGTATATATCGTTCGTGAGGTGCGGATCGTACTTTCGCTTTAGGTCTCCCGATTCCTCGTCCAGTCCTAAGGAGAACCTTATCCACTGGTAATCGAAATCCTCGAGAAGGTAGGCGGGATTGCGCCCGAAGTCGTAGGGATTTATCCTGTTGTCCCTGTCGATGAGGGTCAGCGTGCAGCCGCCCAGCGTCCTCATCCTAAGCTCGTCCCCCCGGGCCCGCGGAGCCGGGAGAAGGAGGCAGGCCGACAAGAGCAAAACGGGAATGAAACGGGTTTTTCCGATGATTGAATCCTTACTCACCTTTTCCTCCGCTGATCGTTTCTACTGGTACCCCGGCGTCGGGGGACTGTTTATCTCGAAATCGAAAGAGCTGTTATTCGAATCCAGCCCGGGAAACCGTCTCTGCATCGACCTGGCGCTGTACTTGGTGAGGCCGACGCCTCCCCTCCCACCGTCGACCCGGACGGTCAGGTATTTCGTTCCCTCGCCGTCGAGATCGTACTCGACCCCGTCGATGATCGTATAGATGGGTACCTGAACGTAATCCGAGCCGTCGTAGTTGCCGAAAGACCATTCCTCCCCCGTCGCGATCCATACCGCCTCGTGCCCGAGATTCATCGAGAACTCGTTTCCGACCAGCGTGACCGGCGTGAGGTTCGGTACGGAAAGGTTGTCGTAATCGTGGGAGTAGGAGCAGAAAAACTCGTAGTCGGCGACGAGAAGATTCACGCATGTGTTGTAGATCGCCTGGTGATCGATGGCGTCGCTCGCGATCGCTAGAAACTGCCCCGGTGCGATCGGGCAGAGCTTCGTGACGCCCCTCGTGCCGGGGAATTCGTAGACGTAGTATGCCAGGGCGAAGTCCACCTCCTCGATATCGACCAGCTCGTCCAGATGGGTCCCGCGGCAGATAATATATCCGTCGAGGTATATCGTGTCCTGCGAGGAGTTGTAGAGCTCCATGAACTGGTCGTAATAGTAGAAGGCGGAGGACCTGCAGCCTACCGTGTACAGCTCGTTTATCACGAGCGGCGAAGATTTCTGGTATGACATGAATATCGTGTCGGCCGATCCCGACCCGCTCACTATAGTCTTCTGCTTCTGTCCGAGTATGATGACGTTTTCCTCTTGGTTGACGAGCTCCATCATGATCTCGTAATTTCCGGCTGGAAGCCCATCGACGACCGCCCATCCCTGATCGTCGGTCAGGTATTCCCGCTTGAAAAAGGAGGTCGTGCAATTGATCTTTACCGTGGCGTGAGGAATCGGAATCCATTCGTCGCCTTGAACCCTGGAAGTGTCCAGGGCGAGAAGATTGAGAACGTTGCTTCCGTCGAGAAGGGAGGGCCGTTCCTCGCCGCATGACATAATCATCGCGATCGAGACGGCCGCGGCGGCGATGAGGATTTCCTTCTTCATGTTATCACCGTCATTTCACTCCGCGTGCGAGTATCCCGGTGTCGGTTTGTCGGGCACGAGCACGAAATCGAAGGTCGAATTGTTCGTGTCCATACCTACTTCCCGTCTCTCCGTCGATTTACCGCTGTATTTCGAGTTGCCTATTCCGGCGAACCCGGCGTCGACGCGCGCCGTTAGCTCCTTCGTCTTCTCCGAGCTGGTGGCGTACTCGACCCCGTCGATCACCGTGTACAATGGAAGCGTGATTCTCACCTTTCCCTCGCCGTAATCCTCGTACCCGTACTCCTCCCCCGTCGCCATGACGATGGCGTTGTGCACGAGGTTTATCATGAAGTCGGTGGAGCTCGTAGGATGTATGCTCTCGAGATTCGGAACGTTCGGGACGTCGTAATCGTGGCCAAGGGCGTTGAAGAACTCCCAGTCCGCCCCGGATAGATCGACCGCCTTGCTGCAATATGCCGAGTGATCGATAGCATCGCTGGCGACGACCACGTACTGGTGGGGAAAGATCGGATAATCCCTTCCCGTCACCGGAGTGCCGGGGAACTGGAAGGCGTATATCGCCCTTACGAAATCGTTCGTCTCCTGGTCGATCTCCTGGTCGGGGTAGTTCCTGGTCAGGATTATTCCGTCGAGGTAGAGGGTATCATCGGCCGAGTTGTAGATCTCTACGAACTGGTCGTAGAAGTAGAATGACGAGTAGTCCGATCCGGCGTAGTGGATCTCGTTTATCATCAGGGCGTTCACCGTGGTCGGCGAAAGGATCAACGACTCGTGCACCTCGCCGGTTCCGGTGATCGTGATGTCGAGGTACCCGGTGAATACCTTTTTCTGTGCTCCGGCGACTATCTCGGTCCGGGCGAAGAGGGAATATTCGCCCGCCGCCAGCCTGTCGAACCCGGCATAACCTTCCTCGTCGGAATACCCGGTAACCCTGAATTCCTGGCTCCTCGCCTGAAGGTTCACCTCGGCCATTTCGATCAGGAACGGCTCTCCCGGCTCGGCCCCGGGCATCGCCCCCGAAGTATCTATCACCACAACCGATATCATGCCGTTGCCGTCGAGAGCGGTGGGTGTCTCCATGCCGCAGGCCGACAGGAGAACGATCAAGCCGGTCAGAATGTATGGTAAAGTTCTTTTCATTGCATATCCTCCGCGTTCGATGTCAGCCTCGCCCAGAGGCCGTCGAGTATCATGCTGAATTCTATGCCGTAGAATATCTCGTGGTTTCTAGTGTTCCAGTACCCCCTGTCGTCCTGGTAGTATGCCAGATCGTCGAAGAAGTTGTGGACGAACAGGGACATCTCGGCCCCGCTTCCCAGCGATTTCGAGACGTTGATGTTGAATAGAAGCCTGTCGTTGGGCGTACCGTGTTTCCTGAGGTAATATTCGTCGAAGCTCGGATCGAGCCCGTATTCGGTCGACTGCCGAGGCGTTATCGAGACGACCCGTCCTACCAGGGGATCGTAGTAGGCCGGCGAATGGAGGGCGGGATCGTCGTAGGTGAGATTCGATTCGAACAGCGTCTGCTGCAGGTCGAAGGTCATCCACATCCCGAGCTTCTTTATGAACCAATCGGCCTTGTAATTCACTATCATCTTCTGCCGCCACCTGTCAGTGTAGAAATAGTACGGATAGACCGTCCTGCCGAGGCTACGGCTCTGCTTCGGAGAGCCCATGTAGGTCCCCGCGGCCCCCGATTTCGACTGGTAATAAGATCCCGTGATCCTGAACGCCGTCGATATCTTCTCGATACGCTTCGTGAGGAACTGGAACTCGACGCCGTAGTTCTTGAACCAGCCGACATTCTTGTAGTAACCGTTGCCGGGATCCGCGTAGATCGTATCGATGACGGAGGCCGACGCCGGATCGGGATAATCCTCCCACCTGTAACGGT
This sequence comes from uncultured bacterium, assembly GCA_964584495.1. GTDB lineage: Bacteria > Krumholzibacteriota > Krumholzibacteriia > Krumholzibacteriales > Krumholzibacteriaceae > CAZPAH01. The sequence continues at coordinate 4,371 of CAZPAH010000005.1, forward strand.
AGAGCATGATCGGCGAATCCTGCTCCCTCGGCATCCCTTCCGAATGCGTGTAGTACCCGGTAAGCACGAGCCCCACGGGACCGATCTTCCTGTCTATCGATATCTCCGTCTTCTCGTCCTGGTACCCGACCAGGTCCCGGTTGTTGTACTCGTATACATAGGTCGAGATCAGGGGAACCGAATCGGGGGGAGTCACGTTCTCCTCGACGATCTCTATGTACTCTGGTCCCTGGAAGATAGCGGTCATCGAGGGCATCTTAGAGCTTTTCCCCCAAGCCATACGTAACTGGGTGTCGTCGAAAAGCTCGTACTTGAACCTGACCCGGGGGTTCGTGAACGTTCCGTTCTTAGACTGCACGATCCCCTTGTTGTTGAAGATCCCGTCTAGGTGCAGCTTGAACGGCGTATACATCTCGTACCTGACTCCAAGGTTCAGCGTCCAGGGTCTCATACGCAGCGAGCCGCTGATATTGTCCTCCAGGTAGATGTTCGCGGTATGCAGGGCGGGAACGGCGTCGAAGGAGAGGGGCCTGTAGCCGGTATCTCCGTACGGGGGGTAAAGCGGGTTGAATATCTTTCCATCGCCTACATTGTCGTCGAACGAATATTCGCCGCCAGCCAGCAGGGAATGGTCGAGATCGAGAAGGCCGAAATCGTACCTGAAATTCAGTTTCGCATCGGCGCTGTATTCTTCTCCCTTCGTCCATACCTTGTAGATATACGCCCCCGTCTGGAATACGCCCTCGTAGGTGCCGGTATCGGTTTCGTCGGTCAGGATCCGGGTATCGGCACCGGTGAGCTTCTGCTGGTAGCTGTCCCTCTTCGTGTATTTCAGGCTCGCACGCCATTCCAGCTTGGTATCCTCGGTCGGCTTGTAGTCGATCGTCTGGCCGTAGAGGTATGTCTTGTCCTTGTTGTACGTCTCGATAGACAGGGGGTCACTGACATCGAGGTTCTGCTCGTCATGAACCCCGGTATAGTAAAGCTTGTTGAGGATCTCGAGGTTCCCGTCGCGAAGCTTGTTGCGGAAGGTGAGCTGCCCGTAGTAACGGGTATATTCGTCCCCCTCCCTCCTTATGTTCCTCTCGCTGCGCGCCATGTTGGCCGTATAAGATATTCCGGTTCCCTTCAGCACCAGGCCGCCGTTGAGATTCCCTTCCTTGGTGTCGGGGTTCGACTTGATCTTGAGCCTGTGGGGCTGCTTTCCCATCTTGGTCTTCACCTTGACGAGGCCGGTGGTTAGATCGCCGTACTCCACCGAGGGGACACCGGTTATGACCTCGACGCTCTCGATGTTGTCCGCGGGAACGGTCCTCAAATCCAATCCGCTGCCGGCGGTCGTCGAAGTGGCTCCGTACGAGGTTCCGACTCCCGACTGCAGGTTCGCATTGTTCGACAGCGTAATGTCGTCGACCATTATCTTCGTCCCGAATAGGGCGGCCTGGAGATCGGACACGTCGCCCGCCCCCCTGATCTGGATCTGCGTCTTCTCGGACAGCCCGGGAGCCTTGGTCCTCTCGATGCCGGGAACTATATCGAGGATATCGCCGAGGTTCGTCGAGAGCTGGTGCTCTATCTCGGCGCTGGTGATCTCGTGGACCGTCTCTATCTGCTCGGGCAGCAGCTCTCTCTTGTCGAGCACCGTTATTCCGCCGATCGAGAAGAACATGTTCTGTGTTGGGTCCCCCGGGACGAGCTCGCATTTATAGGTTGTTATCTGCCCGCCCTCGATCACGATATCCTGGTAATTCGTCGTAAAGTACTCATCCTTGTGGATCGAGATGCTCACCTTCCCCTCGGGCAGATCGAAGCTGAACCTCCCCTTCTCGTCTGTGAGCACGCTTATCGTCGTCCCCTGTATCGCAACGAGGGCCTCGAAAACCGGTTTTTCGGTCACGAGATCGATAACCTTCCCCCTGAGGCGGCCTTTCTTCGCCGCTTCCGCCCGGCAGGGCACGATAAGCGCAGCAGCCAAAAGAGCATAAAAAATCCCCCTTAGCAAGGGGGTAGCTATTCTCGATCTCCTCATCTGCTTTTCCTCACATGAGTTTTTGTTCCCGTTCATGTAAACTCTTTTTTACTCCTGCGTTACTATAACATAAAATGGACGGCCGATCCAGCCCAACCTGTCCGAACCTCACTGTGTTCCATTGCAAAATAGTTGGTTGCACCTACACCGATCCCCGCTTCCCTTCCCGGGACGGGTCGGTGGGCCTCCGGCTACAAACTCCCTCCATATTACTTAACGCGGGCAAGAGCGATTTCCTGCATACTATTTCACGGATTTTCCGGCCTATTGGAACGCTCCATACAGGATTGGGGGGCTGCGCGAAAAGAGGGGTCTTGGGGGAAAGTCGAGCATCCGAAAAAAGTAGAGTCTCGGGGAAAGTGCAGCCTTCGGGAAAAGAGGATTCTTCACAGGCAGACCGATTCGAACAGCTCGAGCAGGTTCAACCCCATCACCCTGTCCATATCTCCGCGTGAAAAACCTCTTTTATCAAGCTCCACCGCTATCGCGGGGACCTTGGAAATATCTTCTAGCCCCTTCGGAACTACGGCGATCCCGTCGAAATCCGATCCGAGACCGACGCAACCGGGACCCGCGACCGATACTGCATGCGCGATATGATCTATGACCGCCTCGATGCCGGGTAGCTCTATCTCGTCGAGAAGAGGCTTGTAGCGGGGCATAAGCTCCCTGTCGGCCCTATGAACGTCTCCGTGGTATATTTTGCAGAGCTCCTTTCGCTCTTTCCTGTAGATGCTCCACAACCCCATTATCTTTTCGTGAGATTCCGGGTCGAGGAAACCGGGGAAAAAGTTTATAGCCGTCACTCCGCCCCTATCCCCTACGGCGGCTACTATCTCGTCGCTGGCGTTCCGGGGTATATCGCAGAGCGCCCGCATGCATGAATGCGACAGAATCACCGGATTACCGGAGATTTCGAGGACGTCGAAGACGGTCTCGTCGGAGGCATGAGAACAGTCGATCACCATTCCCAGCCTGTCGAGCACGGCCACCGCCTTCCTGCCGAGGCCGCTCAAACCTCCCCACCTCCTCTCGCCGCCCGAAGAATCGCCCAGCTCGTTCGTGTTGAGCCAGGTCAGGGTGAAGCACCTCACGCCGGCGCCGTGCAGCCTCTCGAGCAGAGCGAGATCTTTTCCTATCGCATGCCCGCCTTCTACCCCGATCACGGCGGCGATCCTGCCCTCGCCCGAGATCCTGCGGATCTCCTTTCCGGTCAAGGCTATCTCGATACGCGCCGGGTAATCTTCCGCGACCTTCTCGACCCGGCCGATCATCGAGAAAACGCTGTCGGCCCATGAGTCGGGATCCAGATCGGGGTCGACCCAGCATGCGAAAACCTGGGCTCCCACTCCCCCCTCCTCCATCCTCGGAAGATCTATATGGCCGGTTGCCAAGCGTGTGCCGGGATCGAGCGAGGGATCGCCCGCGAGAACGGTCGGCGTGTCGCAGTGGGCGTCGAATATCATCTTGGGGAAATAAGGCTCCATCTTTCTTCCTGCCGCGTCCGGATCGTTCCCGTGAGGCCGGCATAAGCGGCAGGGGGAATAATACCAGCAAAGCTCCCGGCATCGCTACAGGTTAATTGGACGAATCGCGCTGATGAGGGCTGGAGGCGATCGATCGCACCGGCGGCCCGTAGCGGAGCTCAAGGCTGTTAAATCTATTACGCCGCGCAGGATGGCTAATGCACTATCTTGGCCGATGTCGCGGCATCCCCGTATATGTACAAAGCGTAAGGGAGAAGCGCTTCCTTGCTTCGAATGGCGTATTCCATCTGAGTGGGCCCGTTGAACTGTATATCGTGACTGTTGCTGACGAAGAAATCCCATCCTCCCTGGTCACCCGCCGTCGCCCCCCCGATATATTCGAAGTCACCCACCACTTTTCCATCGTAGAACTGGAGCCAGATCGTATTCAGGGTCGGCGGGTATTCGCCCTCCATTGCGAAATATGAGGTCAATGCTATCTGGACATTCTTCAGGTTCTGGACCGTCGCGGCCACCTGGGCGGCCTTCTTCGATCTGTAAAAGTTTGAAAGGACTATAGTTGCAAGAAATCCGATTATCTCTATCACAATGAACAGCTCGAGGAGCGTGAATCCGGCCACACCGAGTCCGCGCCAGAACGATCTCTTCCTCCCCGAGGAGCCTCTCCTGCTCCATGGGTTTGCAGATATCGAGATAAGTCTTCGAATACGTCGCAAGATGCACTCCTTTGCGGCGACGAAGGTTAACTACGGTTCCCGATCTCCATCGCAGCAAGAAATATGACAAAAAGAGGGGGCCGTAGCCCCCTCATTTACATTTACCGCTTTACGAAGATGATCAGAATGGTACCGATTCCACCCTTTTCACCTCGGGTATCCTCTCCTTCAGGACCTTCTCCACGCCGAAGGTCAGAGTCATCTGGGACATCGGGCATCCGGCGCAGGAGCCTTTCAACCTGACCTTTACGATACCGTCGACGACATCGACGAGCTCGATATCTCCGCCGTCCGCCTGAAGGTTGGGCCTTATCTCTTCGAGCACCTTTTCGACCTGCTCACGCATTTCATTACCTCCATCGATGAATACCTGACAAATATAATGGAAAATCGATTTCACTCCAAGCCATATCATGATGGATGCTCGATTCATCAAGACCGACCGGTAAAAAGCGCTTGTATGCAGGCATCTCTTTTCTTAATATCTATATGCAGCCAGTATCAGGCCGATACCGAAAAGATGGTGGCTTGACTCTTGCACCGGAAAACCGCCCGGTGAGAAAGATCGTGCGGTGCGGGGGCACCCGGTAAAAGGCAGACCGCCGCAACCGTCTACTGCGGGTTTATTCGATGAAGCCTCCCTTGAGCTTCACAGGCAAGGAGACACACCCCAAATGATTACCGAACTGATGAGACGCTCCCGGTCGATTTTGTCTTTATTTATTATCCTGGTTCTTTTCGGCTCGATCCCCGCCATGGCGGAAAAGGAGAAGAGCGAGGACGAAAGAATCGCCGAGATCAGGAAGGAGATCGAGGAAAAGGGCTGGGAATGGACGGCCGGCAAAACATCGGTCAGCGGCTTATCCAAGGCGGAACGGATGAAGCTGTGCGGGTATATCCCCCCTTCTCCCGAGATGCTCGCGAGGATACCCGTGGCGCAACCGGCAGCGCCGATCGATCTTCCCACCTCGTTCGACTGGAGAAATTACGGCGGGGTGACGGCGGTGAAGAACCAGGGCGGATGCGGCTCCTGCTGGGCTTTCGCGGCGACCGGACAGCTCGAATCGCATGCCCGGATATACGACGAGCGTATCCTGGATCTATCGGAGCAGGCCGTTATGTCGTGCAACACCTACGGGGCTGGCTGCAACGGCGGATGGATGTTCGCCGCATACGAGGTCTTCATGGACTACGGGGCCGTCTCGGAGCTCTGCATGCCCTACGAAGCCGGTGACGGCATACCATGCATTCAAGACCAGTGCGAGCCCCAGGCCAAGATTTCCGGGTACACCTATATCGCCAAGAATGTCGACCTGATCAAGCAGGCGGTCTACGAAAACGGGCCGGTCGCGACGGCCTTCTTCGCCCATGACAACCTGAGCGCCTATACCGGCGGATGCTACGGAGCCAATTATTCCGATCCCCCGAACCATGCTGTCCTCATAGTAGGATGGAACGACAATCTCTGCAGCGGCGAGGGCGCCTGGATAATCAAGAACAGCTGGGGCGAGGGATGGGGCGAGGACGGGTACGGATATATCAAGTACGGCGTATGCAGCATAGGAACGAACGCGAGCCAGATATCCTATATCCCGAGCATCGTCTTCGTTAAGGTCGACACCCCCAACGGAGGGGATACCCTGGAGGTCGACAGCGAATACGATATCACCTGGACGATCTCGCGCGAAGTCCCCGACTCGTTGAGCGTGCTCCTCAGCCTCGACAGCGGCGCACACTACGATTCGACGATCGTGACCGGCCTTCCAGGCACCGCCACCAGCTATACATGGACCGTTCCCGAGCTCCCGATTCGAACAGGGCGGATCAGGGTGGTCGCATACTACGAAGGGAAAGTGGGAGGAATCGACGAGAGTGACACGGACTTCGCCATAAGGGGGTTGCCCTATCTCTACGTATCCCCGACCGGGAACAATATTTATCCATACACCCTGCCCCGCTGGGCGGCGCGTTCCATACAGACCGCCCTGGACGCATCATTCCCCGGCGATTCGATAATGGTGGAAGGGGCGACATACAACTCCCCTGTGATCGTCGAGACCCCGGTGCTTCTCTACGGGGGATGGAACCCCGGGTTCACTGAACGCGACCCCGAAACCTGGGTGGCTACAATCCAGTCCGCCGGCTCGCCGGTATCGTTCATGAACCTCCCGCCCGGTTTCTACGGAATCGAGGGCTTCACGATCACCGGAGGAACGGGCAGAAACGCAGCCCTCCCTGTTAACGGAAACTACGGCGGCGGCGTCTTTTCCTATAACGCCTCCCCCGTCATAAGGAACAATATCTTCAACGCCTGCGGATACATATCTCCGACGGCTTTCAGCGGCGGGGGAGCGATCGCCTGCTATAACGGAAGCGTCACCGTCGAGAACAATATCATTTCCAACTGCCTCGCCCAGAGCGGAGGCGGTATATACCTGTACCAGGCGGAGGCGACGATAAGGAACAACCGTATCTCGGGCTCCCTGCCGCACTCCGGGTTCAACGGGACGAAGAACGGCGGCGGCATATACGCCCTTCACTCGACCGCCGTTATCGAGAATAACCTCATCGAAAACAACACGATGTATAACAACGGCGGCGGAATCTACGCGAGATTGAGCACGGCGATCATCTCCTCGGACACGATATCCACGAACGCCTGCCTGACATACGGCGGTGGTATCTGCTGCGAAAGGACCCCGATTCAGATAACCGACTGCATCATCAAAGGAAACTCTTCTTCGAACCAGGGGGGAGGGATCTTCCACAAGTGGTCTTCGATCGATATGCAGAACACGGTGATCGCCCTCAACCGGGCGAGCATCATAGGCGGAGGCATGTACGCCGACAGCATCTGGGGTACGATTTCCAACAACACGGTCGACAGGAACACCGGAGTATACGGCGGAGGCAACTTCTTCCTCGGAAACGTGCAGCCCCTCGAGATAAAGAATAATATGATCACCTACGGCGAAACCTACGGATTCCAAGCGCTGAACATGGTCAACATCACTATGCAGTACAACAACCTCTACGGCAACACTCCAGCGGATATCTTCATGGTCACGGTGGATTCCACGAACCTGAACGGCGATCCCCACTACGCCGATACGGCATCATTCGATTACCACCTCGCTCTCAATTCGGCGGGGATCGATGCCGGCGAACCGGCGATCTCTCCCGATCCCGACGGATCGAGAAACGATATCGGAGCCTTCGGGGGTCCCGGAGCCGATTTTTCGGCACCGGACTTCGTGCCCGGCCTCATCGCCTCAATGGTGGACGATACCACGATAAAGCTGGCATGGACGAGCCCCGCATCGGGCGATCTCGATTACTACGCCGTATACGGGAATTCCAACGACGGATTCACGCCCGAAGAGGCGTACCTGATAAGCACCGTTCCCGCCGGAACAGATACCTTCATGCATACACCGGTAAGCGGATGCATGCGTTACCGCGTGAACGCCGTGAACACCGCCGGATACGCGGGCGGTTACTCGGTGCAGTCAGGGGCATGCACGTCCGGCCTCGATATCAATCCTCCCGAAGTCACGGTGATCTATCCCAACGGGGGGGAATTTTTCGACGTGGGCGATACGATCGACGTGCAGTGGATCGCAGTCGACGACACGGCGGTGGATTCCGTTTCTATCTGGTTGTCGGAGAACGGTGGAACGGATTTCGCCCTGCTTGCCCGCAGCGAGCCGAACGACTCGATATTCGAGTGGATAGTCCCTTCCGTCAACTCCGATTCCTGCCTGATCAAGATCACCGCGTACGATCCGGCGCTGAACGAGGGCTCGGATACGAGCGACGATTTATTCACCTTGCACGATCCGACAGGAGTGGGAGAGGATGAGGAGCAGGAAGAGAGCGAAACCCCGCGTTACGCAACCGCCCTGGCGCAAAACTACCCGAACCCCTTTAACGGTGTAACGCATATCTCCTACACGCTGGCCTCCTCGTGCGAGGTCAGCCTCAACATATACGATCTTTCGGGAAGGTTGATCGCCGTTCTCGACGCGGGACAACGCGGCGCGGGAAAGCACGATACTGTCTGGAACGGCAAGGACAGGGCGGGAAGGGCCGTCACCTCGGGCGTATACTTCTGCCGGATAAAGGCGGGCAAGATCAGCCAATCCAGAAAAATCGTCTATCTACGGTAGCAGGGGCGAGGCGGTAATCGATATTTTCAGGGGCCGCTTCGAATGAAGGCGGCCCCTTCGGCACTCTTACCCGGATCGAATAGAATGAGCGCTGACGGCCATAACCACGACCATACACTGGAGGCGGGCAGGAAGATCACCTGGGCCGGCATGGGGGTGAACGCCGTCCTGATAGCCCTCAAGCTGCTCGGGGCGACCTACGGCCGCAGCAGGGCCCTCCTGGCCGACGCCATCCACTCGATCTCAGATTTAGCTTCCGACATCCTCGTCCTCATAGGACTCCATTTCTTCGCCAAGGAGAGAGACGAGGAGCATCCCTATGGGCACGGCAAGGTGGAAACCCTTGCCACGATAGGGGTCGGCGTCATCCTGATGGTCGCGGCCGTGAGAATCGGGGTTTCGGCGGCGACCTCCATCTACCGCGGAGAGATCACCGTTCCGCATCGATTCACTATCGTTATCGCCCTGGCCTCCGTCATCTCAAAGGAGATCCTCTACCATGCCACCATCCGCCTCGGCAGGAAGATGGAAAGCGAGGCGGTGATCGCCAACGCATGGCACCACCGCTCGGACGCATGGTCGTCGATAGTCACCCTCGCCGGCATATCGCTGGCCGTCTACTTCCCGCGACTTCACGTCCTGGATCTCTGCGCGGCCCTTCTCGTTTCCTTCTTCATCATAAAGATGGCCTACGATATACTCAAAGGGGGGATCACGAAGATCATAGACACATCGCCGTCGCCGGAGTTCATCGGAGGGGTTTGCGAAGAGACCCTCAAGATTCCCGGCGTTCTCGAGTGCCACGACATTATGGCAAGGTACTATGCAAACAAGATAAGGCTCGAGTTGCATATAGGGGTCGATCCCGAGATGACAGTTCGCGAGGCGCATGATATAATTGATAAAGTGGTGGCCGCTCTCGAATCGCGTTTCGGCGAGATCGAGAAAACGCTCATACACGTCGATCCGTTTCCCCGGGAGCCGGATCGCGATGCCATGTAGGATGAATGCCGGCGGTCCGGTTAAAGAGACGCGCTGGGAGGCCTTCGACGACCCTTACCGCGAGATGGAGACGAGGAGAATTCAGAGTGAGAAAAGTCGAGTACTGCAGGCACAGCATCGGTGAAGACGAGATCGGAAGGGTCGGCAAGGTTCTCCACTCCCTATTCTTGACTACGGGGAGCGAAGTGGCCGAGTTCGAGGAGCGGCTCGCCCGTTATCTCGGCCTTCCCCACACCGTGGCGGTTACGAGCTGCACCGCCGCGATGCAGCTCGCGATCCTGGCCGAGGGTATCGAGCCGGGGGACGAGGTCATAACAACCCCCCTCACATTCATAGGCTCGGCCAACAGCATACTAATGGCCGGCGGCATCCCGGTGCTCGCCGATGTCGACCGCTCAACCGGAAATCTCGATCCGGCGGCCGTTGAGGAAGCGGTGACCGAGCGTACCCGCGGCATCCTGCCGGTACACCTCTACGGGCAGATGTGCGACATGACGGCGCTGAAAGAGATCGCCGACAGGAACGATTTTTTCATAGTGGAGGACGCGGCCCATTCGCTGGAAGCCGAGTGGGACGGAAACAGGCCGGGGCACCTCGGCGACTACGCCTGCTTCAGCTTCTACGCGACAAAGAATATCACCTCGGGCGAGGGTGGAGCGATCTCCACCAAGAGCGAAGAGAAGTACGAGCTTCTCAAGAAGCTGCGCCTGCACGGATTCGACAGGCACGCCGTCGAGAGGTACACGAGCCGCTTCGAACAGTACGACATCGATATTCTCGGCTGGAAATACAATATGGACGATATCCACGCCGCAATCCTGGTCGAGCAGATAAAGAAGGTCGAGGAGTTGTTCCAGAGGCGAAAGGAGATCTTCCGAAGATACATGGAAACTTTCTCCGGGATCGAGGGGATAGAGCTTCATCACCTCCGGGAGGAGGCGGTCCACGCCTGTCACCTGCTCACCATAATGGTCGATGCCTCGAGGCGCGACTCGATCATGGACGAGCTGCAGCGGCGCGGCATCGGAGTCTCGATCAACTTCCACCCACTGCACCTGATGACCTACTACAGGAACCGTTTCGGTTACAGGGAAGGGATGTTCCCCGAGGCCGAGGAGATAGGCTCGAGAACTATCAGCCTCCCCTTCTACCCGCGGCTTACCGAAGAGGAGCTCGACTACGTCATCGACAACGTAAGGGATATCGTCCAGAACGGATGACACTACCCGAACAGGATGATCTTGCCCGAATGCTTCCCCACTACCTCACCCGCACCCTGTAGGTGATGCTGCCCTGCCCGCCGCTCTCGAGCGTGAAGGGCGCCTGCCTCGAAAGAACGATATGCAGGAACCCGGATGGATCGAGCATGGCCTCGTCTGGATCCAGAGGATCGGCGGTAAGGTAGGCGCCGACTCCGCCCCGCATCCATTCAATATCGTTTCCCGGGCCGAAGGCATCGAGCACCAGGTCGACCTCGGCCGGCACCGGATCGATGATCTCTATCTCCCTTACCCCCTCGACGCCGGGGTTCGAGAAGACGATCGTGTAGGTCAAAATATCGCCGGGGGTCGCCTCCGAGAGGTCGACATTTTTAACCAGCCTGAGCATGCCGCTCGAGCTTGACAGGACCGTGACCCTATCGGTCGCCATGGCGACGGAGACGATCGCCGTTCCGCTCAGCGTCTGCTCGACTGTGAACGTCACCACGCCGACCGTTCCCGCGGCGACCTGAGAGGGAATGAAGATTCGGACGATCACGGGGATTATATCCCGCCCCGCCACGGCGGGATCGAGATCGAGATTGGCCGATGTCAGTCTCGTGTCGCCGCCGTCGAGGACTCCGTCGCCGTTGACGTCGCGGTACCAGATGTCGACCCACCCGGCGGGGAGGGCGGCCGAGACCACGGCCTGCCCGGCCGTTCCGGCCGTTACCACATGCGGAATATCTATTACCCCCCCGGACGGACCGCTCGCATCGCTTTCCGGCGCTATGGAAACGGCGCGCACGTCGGCGAAGTCGACGAAAACGGTGTCTCCCGCCGACATGATGCCTATGGAAACGGTATCGGGTGTGAGGCTGATCATTCCAGAAGGTGTAGTCTCGACTATATCCCTCGATATACCGGCCGTAACCTCGAATATATATCCTCCCGAACCGTCCGTGACGGCGGTCAGGGGTGATGAGGGATCGCCGAGCGTCAAAATCACGCCGGGCCAGCCCGCTTCGCCGGGGCCCGGTTCGCCGTCATGGTCGGCGTCGTCGAAAACTCTTCCCGCGACGAATGCGGTCGTGACTATCTCGAGCAGGACGCTGTCCTCGAGCACCCGGGACAGGGCCGTTCCATCGATGATGAAACGGTTTCTTCCTGCCGCCCCTACAGGCACCGTGATCGTGACGGTGTAGAGAAGCGAGTTGCCCGGGGCGATCAGGGATGTGACATGAGGCGCTGTATAGTCGCTCCCCCCCCTCGAAAGCACTATCGAGCCGGCCGGCCACGCCGGCGGATCGTCCCATGCGATCCTAAACGAATCGGGAAATCCTCCCCTGTTGAAGATCTCGAGCTGGGCCGTCACGACCGAGCCCGGATCCTGAAATAGAACAGCCCTGCCGCCCTCGCCGGTCCCGGAGGGGGCGGTGTCGAATGCGCCGTTCCCATCGATCACGAGATCGAGACGGGGCGGGGGATTGATATGAATTCTCGCCCTGATGCTTTCCACGCACGTCGAATCGTTCGTGGAAACGACGTCGATATAGTAATCGTAATCGCCCTCGGCGGCCGATACCGGAATCGCGACCTCGAACGTGAGAAGGATCGATCCTCCGGCGCCTACCGAGGATGTCACCAGGGGCGACGGCTGGCCGCCGAGCGAGGCGGTCCACCCGGCGATCGTGTTCCAGAGAGCGATATAGCTGTCCGCCGAACCTCCCTGGTTCTGGAGCTCTACCGTGAAGTTCACCGTTCGCCCGCCGATAGCCCCCTGCGCGGAAGATCCTCCGCCGCCGGTGCCCGGCGCTCCGAAAATCTCGTCCCCGTTACCGTCGATAAGGGCGTCGACCACCCTGAGCGGATTGACGACGACCCGGCCCCGCATGCTGTCGAGGAAGAATTTCTTGTTCGTCTTCATCGCATCGAGAATTATATCGAAGGTTCCCCCCGGACAGGTGTCCGGTATCCGCACCTCGAGCATGTACATGCCGGCCCTAACGGCCGAGAGCGAGGATGTCGAATCGCCGATCACGACCTCCCAGCCGGACGGCCTGCCCCATTGGACATCGAAGAGGTTCTCGCCGCCCTCGTTCTCTATCTCGACGCTGAAATAGACCGTATCCCCCGGGTTTGCCGTGTGGATCGAGCTTCCCCCGAGCCCCGTTCCCAGCGGCCCGTAGGTATTCGATCCGTTTCCGTCGACGATGATGTCGACCTCGTTCCCCGACGCGACCGTTATCCCGGCAGTGACGCTCTCGCTTATCGATCCGTCGACGAGCGAGACGATATCGAGTATCGAGATGTATGTGTCGTAGGCCTGATTGTTCGGGATCGATACTCCGAGCGAATAGAATTTCCCGCTGAACGGCTCGAAAGCCGGCGTCGTCCAAGGAAGAGGGTGGTTCGAAACCCCATCTTTGACCACGGCGGACCAGCCGTTGCCGGGGGCGTCCCAGTCGATGCGGAAGGAATCGGTCACGGCCCCCTCGTTCTGGAAGATCAGGGGAAAGTACACGACCGTGCCCCTCCTTCCGGCTATCGTGCTGCTTCCGCCCAGCCCGGACCCTGTCATATCGATGATCCCGTCGCCGCTACCGCTTATGATCACGTCGATCTTCGGGGCGGCGACCCTCGTAACGGCCCTCACCCCGTCTTTCCGAAGCGTATCGGTAAGCGACATCGCATAGAGATAACTGCTGTAATCCCCGCCCACCAGCGCGGACGGCACCGTAACCCTGAAGGTGCAGGACCAGGTGTCCGCCGGATCTATGCCGGCCGTATTGAAGAATCCGGTATAGGTCGTGCCGCCATCGACGACCGCCGCCGTAAAAGGAGAAGGGGCCCTGAAATGGACCTTGAAGGAATCGACGAGCAGTCCCGCGTTGAGCAGCTCGATCGAATAATCGACGATCGTGTCCGGGCCGACCTCGCGGAACGAAATTCCCCCTCCCCCGTAGGGGTCGATCACGCCGAGCCCGTTCGAGTCGATCGCCAGATCGGTGAGGTGATCGGAGGGAACTATATTGGTCAGCAGCTCGGCGCTGTCGAACCTTCCACCGGAGGTCGTGGAGACGGCGTCTACGACCGTGCGGTATCCGCCGATCGGCTCTCCCGGGGGAGAGGTCAGCTTCGCCCGGGCGGTGATCTTCGTTCCCGCCGGTATGCCGGGAGTGACCCAGGGCAGGGCATGATCGGTTCCGCCGTACGTCAGAACGGCGGTCCATCCGGAAGGGGGTGAAACGGATATGGTGTAGGAGTCGGTATCGAGACCTTCGTTCTCGATATCCAATTGGTAGGACACCGTTTCACCCGCCTTGCCGCTTCTCGTCGAAGTGCCGCCTCCTCCCGTCCCCGGATCTCCGAATATGTCGTATCCGTTTCCATCGGCCGCCAGGTCGACATACTTCTTGAATATCACGGATACATCGTCCACGAACGCCCATGTTTCGTAGAGGTCGTCTGTCGTATTCTCCTGCATGAAATGAATTCGTATCGTCTGTCCGGCCCAGGGGGAAAGATCGTACCCCGCCGGCCCCACTCCGTCGTCCTCGATCCACCCGCTGTCCTTGAACTGGTTGTTCCACTCCGAGAACGAATAATCGACGACCGTCGCAAGGGTCGTGTTCCACCTGTTTCTTATCGTCACTCTGAACGGATCGTAATTGGCTCCGTCGTAACCCTGCTGGCGGAAGAAAAAGTACAGGGTCGCGCTGGAGATATCGGCCGGTATCGAAATATCCTGGTAGAAGAACCCGTACCTGTTCCTGCGCTGCTGCGTGTACTTGAATCCGATCAGGGCCGAGTAGTCGCCGGCATATGAAAGATCCAGGACGACCTCGTGATCGGCCCAGGACGGATTCGTCTGATTTCCCCTGGCGGCGCCGTGGACCCAGGCCGCGGTAAAGTCTCCCGATTCGAACGAGCCTCCATCGATCAGCTCCCCCGCGGCGATACGGCCGGCAGGTCCCGCGCAGATCAAGGTCGCGCCCAGAACCAGCAATACAGTTGCAATCGTTTTTCTCATATCAACCGCCCGCATGGAAATACTCCAGCAGTTTCTCGTTGAACTTCATCTTCACTCCCACGTGGAATCCGTTTCTCGTAAAGTCGTTTATCTCCGTGCCCCCGTCCCTGTGCCCACCGAAATCGTATCCCGCCTCGACGCGTATATTCTCCGCCACGATCCTTCCGGCCTCGATGCCGCCGCCGTAGCGCACCGTGGATGTTTCGACCTGGTTTACTATCCTGGCGCTCATCCCCACATCCCATTTCGAGCCGATGATCCTTATCACCTGAAACTGGTAAAGAAAAGTCGAGCTCGATGCCGTATATGACTTGAAGCAGTTCTGCACCCATCTGCCGGCCAGTTTCCCCTCCAACTCCCAGAGGTCGTTCAGCGCGTAGTTCGCCTCCGCCATCAGCGTGACATCCCTGTCGACCGCTCCGGGGTGGGAAGGACTGTTCTTCTCGTAGCTCGTCTTGAAGAGGGAGAGGATCGTCAACGGGCCGGTTTTCTCCGGTCTGTAGGAAAGGCCCGCCGTAGAGCTCCCCTTGACCCTGTCGAGCTGCGACTTCTCGTCGCAGTACCACAGATCCCCCTTTATCAGGCCGGCGATGTTCTCGTTGAGCTTCTTAAGCCCCCCGATTCCAACCAGGTGCTTTCGCCTGTCAGGCTCCAGCCGCAGCTCGTAATCGGCCTTGAGCTTGTAGCCTTCCTCGGGGGTGTAGAGCCATCCGCTCGCGAACGAGGTGAAATCGTCGGTCCTAGAACCGGAAACGGTGGCGAGCTTCTCGACGGCGAAGGTGGAAGTCAACGCGTCCGACAAACGGAACCGGTTCTTCAGTCCTATCGTCGCCTGGCCGCGTTCCCCGCTCATCGCTCCCTCGACACGGTACCTGGAGAAGAGATTGAGGTTTTCGTTCACGCTGGATTCCAGGCCGATCTGCGTGAAATGCCTCGATCCGGATGTCTTTCCCGTCCGGTACTCGTGCTTGAGCGTCGCCTCTATCTTCCGCGGCAGCTTCCTCGTCAGGCCGGCCTGGATCCTGTCGGGATATTCCTGGACCTCCCCGCCGGCCACCCTCTTGTCGACCTGGATCTCCCCTCTCGTCTTTCCCCTCTCGAGACCGGCTGCGGCCAGCATGAGGAGGGTGGACTGATCGCCGTCGCGGCTGTCGCTGTGACTCGCCGCCGCGAAGCCCGCGCGCCCCTTGACGGGCCCGTCCCGGTAGCCGCCGGCAAGGTCGACGTACCCCTTTTTCTCATCCCTCTCTACGAAGGAATGGTGGTACGACTTCGTCGCCAACGAAAATCTGTCGTCGATCTTCAGATCGAGCTCGGCGCCTACCTTCCTGCTGCCCAGCTCGGTCTTCCCACCCGAGAAGGAGGGATTGAAGAAGTTGTCCTTGATATTCCTGTAATACGTGTTCCATTTCAGCTTCCGTCCGTGTGCCCCGATCAGCTTCACCCTGAACGCGTCGCCGGAGCCGAGAAGGAATTTCTCGCTGTGGGCGTATTCGCTTTCTATCGAAAGCTCGCGGTAGAGTTTTCCCGACAGATCGAAGCCGAAAAGGGAGGATGTTTCCTCTCCTTCCTCCTCAAGAACCATGGTCGCGCCGAGGTTGAGGCTGTCCGCGACGGCCTGCTGCGCACGAAGGCCGTATATGAAATTGTGCTTATCGTTGCTGCGGCACTCGTAGCTGACGACAATCGTCACGGGGTTGAGGTTCTCGTCCACCGTAGCGACAGGCTCCTTGAAGAGGATCGAGCCGTCCATGTAATTGATATCGTAATCCCGTCCGACCTGCTTGTAATCGACCTTTACGATACTCTCCGGCCTGTACCTGTTTCTCACCTCGATTCGTATCTTCTCGCTGTTTTCTATAAGCGGGTAATGCTCGACAAAGTAGAATCCGCTGGTGCCGTCGGCCGGTATCTCCTCCTGATAGGTCGCCTGATCGGTCCTCGTGACAAATCCCCTGGCCGAGCCGCGCCCGAACCTCGCCTCGCCCTCGAATCCGTTGAATGTCCTGTCATACCTGGTGAACTCCATCGTTCCGAGGTCCGTCTTGAAATCGCCGATCATCGCCGAGTAACTCCTGTTATCGACCCTGACGAACGTTCCGCTTCTCGACGCCGAGTTGAATCTCAGATCGCTGGCATCGCCGTACAAGGGGTAGTATTTCTCCGGCTCTATCCTGTCGAGCAGCTTGTCCTGCTCAATCGGCCTAGTGTCGACGGACAGGGTCATCAGGAGCCCGCTCTTCACCTCTCCCTGCCCGTAAAGCGAGATCCTTCCTTCGGCGAAAAGGCCGTCCTGGTGGCGTTCACCGCTCCTGTGTGTCGAGCCGGATCCGTCGAGATCGCTGTAGCCCACGTCGGTTTCGGCGTATCCGAAGAGGAACCAGTCCCTCATCGCGGATTCGTACGACACCGTGCATCCTCCGGTGAGATCGCCCAGATGAATATGGATCTTCTCCCTTCTCGGGTGATCGGAAGGTTTCAGCCTGACGACCGCCCTTCCGCCGCGCGTCGAGGCCTGCACGCCCTGCTGGTGGGGATTGACATCGCAGCCGGCGAGAAGCTCCTTGGGGCCGGTCACCGTGAGGAATATCCCGTCGCGAACCGGCAATCCCGATTCATCGTTCACAAGGAATACGATCTCGGGGGAAGATTTTCCGTCGGCGGGCACCGATACGGCATCGGTCTCCGCGGCGATTCCGGCGGGATTTCCAGCCAGAAATACGTGCCTCACGCAGACGTTCCTGTCCCCGTGGTCGCGGCAGACGACGAGGATACTGTTCCTTCCCGGCTTTATTAAGACTCCGTAGAATACGAACCCCTTCGTTCCGTTGCCCACGTCTATCTCCTTGCGGCCGATCTTCTCCCGGCCGACCGGGATATTGTTCACGTAAAGCTCCACTTCGGAGGCGAGGGGGGCCTTGACCTCCACGTCAATCTTGTCACGGTCGGTGTATATATGTCCCTCGTCGGGTGATACTATCCCTGCGCAGATCCCGGCATCGTCGGCGAGAACGAACTCGCTCCTCGCCGTATCGGGGCGGGAGAGCTTTCCGGGAAGATCCGGATCTCCTTCGGCATAGCCTTCCGGCGGGATTACCTTTATCTCCACCCGCCTGTTGAGCGACCTTCCTTCCGGTGTGCTGTTCGACGCCACGGGGAATCTCGCCCCGTAGCCTGTATATTCCATCCTGTCGCCCGGTATCCCGTTCATCCTGAGAAGCTGGAAGACCGAGCGGGCCCTCTCCAGAGAGAGCTCGAAATTCGAGGGATAGTCCGCCGTGCTTATAGGTATCGAATCGCTATACCCGGCGACTGAAATCTTCCACCCCTCGTGCTCCCTCAACCAGATATTTAGCGCGGCGAGCTCCCTGAGAGGTATCTCCTCGAGGTCCGCGCTCCCCGCCGTGAAATAGCTGCTGGGGACCGAGAAGGCGTTATAACCAGTCCTTCCCGCCAGCCCGCCGGCTTGCGTCGTTCCGGCAGTATTAAGGCTTTCCGCCGCTTCCACCGCCGGGGATAGCGGTTCCTTATCGTTCTTCGAGGAACCTTCCTCTACGGCAACCGCCGGTCGACCGGTCCCGATGGCGGCGGAACCTCTCCCCGCTTTTTCTGCAATCGAGCGGCAGAGGGGAAAATCGACACGGCGGTTGCCTGAAGGGGCAAGATCTATCAAATACTCTCCCGGGACCCCCATCGCGAAATACCCCGCCGTCGATGAGGCGAGATCATCGGGAAGGGTCTTCGGATCTATCCTCACGACATGCGTCCCTTCCTCCACCCCCGGAATCGAGAAAAGGCCGACAGAGTCCGAAACCGAACATGTTCCATCCTCGATAAAAACGGAAACTCCCACGACACCTTCTTCACCCCTTGCTCTGCGGCCATCGCCGTCGGTATCCACGAAAACCGATCCGAAAATAATCCCCCGCCTGGTAAAGATCCCTTCTACTATCCTTACCGAGGCATCGGCGGGACCGTCGAACGTTCTCTCTCCGAGCGACGAGACGCCGTAGACCCAGGCGGAGCTGACGAGCTCCCCCCTCTCCTGTCCGGCCTTCACGGTCGTCCTGAAAATCACCTGCCTCTTCTCGCCGGGAGACAGCGTGGGCAGATTCCAGCGGAGAATGTTTCCCGCAATCTCCGGCTCATCGCTCCCGCCGGCGAAACCGAGCCCGGGGGAAAGGCTCTCGACGAGCAGTACGCTGTCGACCGTCGTCTCCTGAGTCACATTTTCGACGGTTATTATATAGCTGAGTATGTCGCCGATCATCGCGTTCGGCTCCCTTATCGACTGAGTCACCGAAAGAATGGGGATATCAGTCTTGGCCAGCACATCCTGCACCGCGTCCCTGGCCGAGCCGTCGACCAGCGACATCGCCTCCAGGTCGACCGCCAGCTCCCTGCCGGGGAATACCCTGAACCCCTCAGGCGTAGATCTCACTCTAAGCCCGACGGCGGCCGAGCTGTCCATCTCGACCGGCCCTATCTCCGCCGTGAACCTCGAGCCTTGATCGAGCGGAATCCCGCCCGGGCCGACGAATTCCAGCTCCCACTGGGGCGGTATCAGGGCCGAGTCGGCGAGGGCGATACCGAAGGTGTCGGTGAAATTCCCGTTGTTGAGGAGATCGTGCCAGAATGTATAGACCGTGTCGGCTCCGTTAAGGGATAGAGAGACCCTGTCCTGAGCGGTTCCGGGAGATGCCGAAGGATTTCCCCGCGGTCCCAGGAAGAGGGAGGAGACCTGCCCCACAAGAACCCTGATCTCGTTCGAGCTCGACTGGTAGGGCTGAAGGTCGCCGCCGGTGTAATCGGCCGATGCGATATTGAGAATGTCGCCGTATTCCCGGCGTTGATCGACATTCGCCGTGAACATCAGGTATCCCGACTGGGCGGGAAGAAGGCTTTCCAGGTTGAGGCGGATCCCCTTGATCCTTTCGGGAGACGGCTCAACCTCTACCCACTGAGATGACGGCAGATCGAAATACTCGATTATCCCGCCAAGAGACGAAAACGACGACCCGGCGGCATACTCGGTCCCCACGCCCATCCCGGAGTAGTCGATGAAATCGGATATCCTTATATCGGACGCCGCCCTTTCGCCAGTATTCCGGTACCTGACGGTGAATATCACCTGATCGCCCGGCAGTACGAGGGGGGTGTCCGATTCGATAGTGATTGGAACGGCGGCCTCCTCGGCGGCCCTAACCCGTACGATGTTGCCGCTGTCGGTCCTCGTCGTATCGCCCGTGGAACGAGCCGTGATATCGAGATACGCGTTATCTCCACCGGCCGCTCCAGAGGGGATAACGGCGTAGAGTATAAGGTCGGCCGTCTCTCCGGGTCCCAGGGGGCCGGCCTGACATATCGTGGTTTCGCCGGAATCCACGTTGCCGTCACCGTCCAGATCGAGATAGATTTGCGTATCGGCCGGTATGAAATCCGAGGGATTCACAAAGACGATTCCCAGATCGAAGCTGTCGCCTATGTTTCCGGCGTTCTGCAGGGTGAATGGGAAGAAAACCGCCTCGCCGCTGAAAGCCGATCTCTCGGCGGCCGGGACCGCATAGGTGCCGTCGGGGAGAAGCAGGGGGGTGTGCACACCCATCACTCCGGTCGACACCACGTTAGATTGCGCCGTCAACGAGTTGCCGTCCAGATCGTAGGAGGCGAAGGTGCAGGCCGATATTACAGTCCCCGCCACGGGCGCCTGCGCGGCCGCCGCCCCCGCCAAGAGGACGAGGATCATCAGGATAATCGCCGGGAGAGAAACGATCGACGTTATCCCCGAATATCCAGATTTATTTTTTAACGCCTTTTCCACGGCGCCGCCTCGCCGACAATAAAACCCTTAAGTGCTCGGATATCGATAATCTTGTAACTCTTCTATTTCTTGCGTTTTGCCCGTGCATTTCGCTTTCTCTGCCTCAGCATCCTTCCAGATGCCGAATTGGAGCCGGTCCCTTCGGCGGGACCGCCTCCAGATTTGCCCGCCGGCCGGTCGTTTCCCCCACCGGCCGGGAGCGGTATCGATT
>CAZPAH010000005.1:25047-47538 GCA_964584495.1 uncultured bacterium
CCCCCGCTGTTTCTTTCACGCTCAGTCTTCAATCCTGACCACAAACGCGACACCGTCAGCCGTGCCCGATCCCCCCGCGAGGGTGCCGGTCAGGGTCCAACGGATATCTGTGACATTGGCATCGTAACCGGCGGGGGCTCCCCCGCCTCCGCTCACGGGCACATACGCCCAGCTCACGCCGCCGTCATCCGAGAAGGCGATGACCGAACCTGTTATCCCGGCGGCGAGGGTGCCCTCGACCGCGGAACCTACCTGGTATTGGGTCCACGCCGGAATCGCGTCATAGAACACTATCGCCGTCAGGCCGGCCGCACCGACGTTAGAGTAATCGGTACGATATGTAAGGTCGGTGCCCGGCAGCTGATTGCCGGCGGGGTTCACCGATTTGGTCAGAACGAGGTTTCCCGCGACGATAGTCGTAACGTCGGTCGCCGAATCGGTCGCCGCCGTTGCATTACCGGTCACGGTTATGACTCCCGTTTCGATGGTCCCCAGGGCCACTCCGCCGGGAATCGATACCTGGACCACAACGTCCTGGGCCGCTCCCGAGACGAGAGTCACAGAGGCTATGGGGTTGTTGGCCAGATCGAAGAAGGAGTAGCTCCACCCGTTCGAGCTGACGAAGCTGAGCATGAACGTATCGTCTACGTTGCCCGTGTTGGTAACGGTATGCTGGTAGCGAACCGTTCCTCCGGCCGTTCCGGTTCCGGACCGGTCGGGAACCAGCGCCACAGACGGAGCGCTGTTGATCGTCACCGTGTTGGTGATGGTATCGAAGATCGCGGGGTTGTTCACCGACGTCGCTATGAGATCGATGTTGTTGATCCCCGGCACTTCGGCGGCGGGCACGTTGATCCTGGCTATGATATTGATCTCGCTGCCCCCCGGAACGGAACCCGTATTGCCGACAGGTGTCAGCTCTGGAAGATCGAGCACGCCGTTTCCGTTGGTATCGATGTAATAGGTGACGGTCCAGCCGGCCGGGGCGTTGGACGATAGGTTGTAGTTATCGCTCGATCCGCCGGTATTGATAACATCAAGCGGGAAATCGACCACATCGCCAGGATCGGCGTTCTGGTTGACACCCACGTTGTTGGTACCCGGAACACCGTCATAGTTTCCGATGTCTACAGCCGCTGGATTGACCGCCGTTATCTCGTCGTTCGTCTGGTTGAACACGGCGGGGTTGTTGACCGAGGTGGCATTCACAACGGCGTTGTAAGGTCCCCCGCCCCCCGCGGCGGCGGGTATCATCACCCTGACGATGAAGTCCTGCGTCATGCCCGGATTAACGGTCCCCACATCGGGAATGCCGTCCGAACCCGAGTCGGAGAGAGGCGTAACGCCGTCCATCCGCAGGAACATGACGCTCCAGCCGCCCGGTATCGTCGACGCTGCGTCGAGCGAGATGTTGATCGCGTCGGGAGCGTTTCCGTCGTTTCTCACGGTATTGATGAAATCGACCGAGGTGTTCGCGTACGCGAGGGCTACCGCCTGCAGATCGTCGTTGTATAGCGGCGGCGTGCCGGCGCCGGGCGCCCCGTTCGGACCGACGAGCACGTCGGCGAGAATATTGACGTTTATCGCCGAGTTGTTCGTCGTGACTATTGTCGGGTCGGGGGTTCCCGGGTTGTTGTCGATGTACGCCACGCTCGCGCTGTTGTTGAAGATTCCCGCCGGCATGCCTGCGGGAACCACGAGATCGTATATAAAGCTGTAGTTCTGGCCGATAGCCAGGTCGCCGTTTACGATGTAGGCCACCGCGATGTCGCCGGGGGTTGGCAGAAGCGACCAGGTCCACGACTCGGGAGGACCGGCCGTCGCCGATCCGGTCGGCAGGTATAGAACCGTTCCACCGACTGGGGCTCCGACTGGAACTCCGGCAAGCGCGAGGGGGTTCCCCGACGAGGGATCTATCGGCAGTATGTCGTAGATCAGCACGCCTGTGAGGGTGACCGATCCGACCGTCACGCCGTGTGCGACATCGTTGCCGACATTGGCACCCGTAACGGTGTAGGTCACGTTATTGCCCGGGTCGACGTTTGCTGGAAGACCCGACAGCGAGGCCGTAAGCGCCGCATCGCTTACCACCGTCGTCAGGTGATAGTTTCTCGTATCTATCTGGCCCGCGTCGCCGATCGATGTGGCCTCCACGCCGACATAGGCAACCTGTCCTGCCGTGGCCATCGGAGGCACCTGGTATGAAACGAGCAGGCTGACCGCCGATCCCGCAGCGACCGGCCCGATCGTGCCGGCGACTCCGCCGGCCGAGATGACCGGTTCGCCGCCGTCCAGAACGCCATTGCCGTTGATGTCATGATAGATCGTGATGCCGGCGAGGGCGATGCCCATATCCGTGTTGATACCGTCAAGAAGGGGTATCAGATCGAACGAATCGTTGTCGTTTCCCGTGTTGGTCAGCGTGTAGCTGTAATATACCGTTTGCCCGGGGATGGCATTTTGCGACATCGCCGGGACCACCGGCGGTGTCTCCCCAGAATCGTCCGGCATCACCGATACACCGTAGACGGGAAGCACTATCGTGGTTACCTCATTCGAGGTCGTCGAATAAGAGTTGCCGATAAGATCCTCGAACGTGGCCGAAGCCTGGTTCCGGATTGTAGTACCGGCGGGAGTCTGCGCGCGGGCCGATGATGCGATCATCAACAGCGCGAGCACCAGGACCGGCAGAACCAGTCCCGTGAGCCTTCTAAGCCTCATAGCCTATCACCATCCTTCTACCCCCCGAAGGGAGCACCATCGAAACAACACCCCACGATGGAGTGTTCACAACAGGACTCTCTTGAAGCCCGACCGTCTACTTCACCTGCACGCGGTAAGAGACGGATACTTCCTGCCCGACACCGAGGCGGCCGCCGAGCATCCACCTGACATGGGTGATCATCTCGGGCGGGGCTTTCACCCTCTTCTCCGTACCATCGGTGTCAACAACGACATATGTCACGGGAGCTTCCTGGAATGTCTTCCCGTCATCGATACTGAAAAGAGGATGCAACTCCGGATTATCGGTGGCAGTCTCTTCGAGGTAAACCGTGCCGGCCGGGACAGGCCCCAGAAGACTGACACCGGCGGCCGCCTCGCCGCCGGAATTCCGGTAGCGCAGCGTGTACTCGACCATGTCACGGGGAAATACCTTGTCGGCCGACACCGCGATTTCGCCTTTTTTCTTATCCAGCACTATCTTATGCGCCTCCAGTTCGCCCGTGACGGAAGGCCCGTCGGCGAAGGCCGAAGAGGCGGAGAATGCCAGGACAAGAAGAACGATCGCAGCCGAAAGACTCCTTCTCATCAAACTGTCCTCCTTTTTTCCTCCAGCCGGAATGTTGCGCGCGGGCGAATGCCCGGCGATTCGTTTCGTGGAGGAATTGAATAAATGTTCGCGGTCCGCGAGCGGGGACCGCAATAAACTCCTACGGGTCGGCCGCAGCGCAAGGTGTGTTCCAAAGAATGGGACTTTGGTCCCGATTGAATCCCGGCTGGGGACGGGCGGATAGAGACTTTCCGTGGAAATTGTGATTTATATTGTCGTAAAGGGATTTTACGGGGTGGAACAAGGAGGATCGAAGAGTAACAACGGGGAAGAAATGGAAACAACTGGCAAAAAAAATCCCCCTTGAAGGGGGACTTTAGTCTCTATCTATGCAATCTTCTTGCAAAATGCAAGGCGGCGCAATCCTGACCGGCCTTCTCCTATTATTTCTTCTTTCCCACGTACTTTTCGGGATCCTTAATGAACGCTTCCATATTCTCTTTGCTTGAGAAGTTGTACTCCACTCCGTTGTAGACATGGAAGTACCTCGTCGGTGCGTTCTTGACATCGACGGCGCTGCTGTCGACCGGATCGCAAAGCGATATGACCCTCACCTTCCCGTGTGTGCCCGCTTTCGATCCCGTTCCACCCGCCGGCTTTTCCGCCGGTTCCTTCTTGCCGCACCCCATAGCCAGGACCATCGCCAGGGCGAGCGCTATAAGAAGTATCTTTCTCATTCCATTACCTCCGAAGATTGTCCGCCCGCTTCTATATGAGGCCCGATGTAACTCCGGACCTTCCGCCTGCTTCAATTACCCGGCGAAGATAACAGATTTGGTCCGTCCGGTCAAGGGTCCGCATAGGCCTCGAGTTAAATCCGCAAACTCATCTCCCTTTTGCGTTCGAACCGTACCGTTTCGGAACCTGAGAAATACTATTTAATTACTTTTGGCGTCTTCCGGCCGAATAGTATAGTATTAGGCGAAATCGATGAAGGTCAAACACAAGGAGAAATAATGGTGAAAAAGACTTCAAGGGCTTCCAAGATGCCCGCTCCGGAAAAGATTAAAAAGATAGCTATATTGACCGGTGGAGGCGACTGCCCGGGGCTCAACGCCGTTATCCGCGGTCTTGTGCGGGCCTCCACCCTCGAGTATGGGTGGCAGATCCTGGGGATCCAGGACGGCTTCGACGGATTGATCGACGGGCTGAGCCGCGAGCTGACTTCCAGCGAAGTTCGCGGTCTCCAGATGCGCGGCGGGACTATTCTCGGAACATCGAACAGGGGCAACCCCCTCCGTTACCCGGTGGAGGAGAACGGGAAGGTATTCTTCAGGGATGTGACCGACAAGATCATAGCCAATATCAAGAAATTGAAGATCGACGTGCTCGTCGCGGTCGGAGGGGACGGGACGATGAAGATCGCCCAGGCTCTTTTCGAGAAAGGAGTGCCGATCGTCGGCGTTCCGAAGACGATCGACAACGATCTCGGAGCGACCGACGTGACTTTCGGCTTCAACAGCGCGGTCTCATGCGCGACGGACGCCCTGGACAAGCTCCACACCACCGCCGAGAGCCACCACAGGGTGCTCGTTCTCGAGGTGATGGGAAGGGACTGCGGCTGGATAGCCCTCGAAGCGGGGGTCGCGGGAGGGGCCGATGTGATCCTGATCCCCGAGATACCCTTCGACATCAACACGGTCTGCGATCATATAACCTTCAGGAAGGCGAATGGCAGCCGGTTCAGCATCATCGTGGTCGCCGAGGGGGCCTTCCCCGAGGGGGGGAGGAAAGTCTACGAGAAGGAGCCGGGCGCCGACGGATCTCCCGGCAGGCTGGGCGGGATCGCCCGCTGGGTCGCCGAAAAGATCGGATTGTTCACCCATATCGAGACGAGGGTGGCGGTGCTGGGGCACCTTCAGAGGGGCGGCTCCCCGACTACATACGACCGGATCCTGGCGACCCGCTTCGGCGTGGAAGCCGCCAACCTCATCGCAGAGGGGAAGTTCGGGGAGATGGTTTGCCTCAAGGGACGCATGATCAAATCGACCGATATAAAAACGGCGATAAAGAAGCTAAACAGGGTCGATCCGGAAGGCCAGGTGGTGAAAACGGCCGAAGCCCTCGGCATAACGATGGGAAGATTGAACAAGGTATGCCTTGCCGCCCGTCCCGAAGATTACAAGTGCTGAAAAGGGGCTGCGGTCCGCAGACCGGCGGACCCGCCGCGGAAAAATCCTGAAGCCCGCAGCCCGAGATCGAATGGGCCTTGAACGGGATCAAAAGAGGTATCGGACTCCGATCCCGCCGTTGACATCGAACTCGGTTTCCGGAACGATGTCAATGATCGGGGCGATCTCGAAGAAAAACCCGAACGGCAGATCCTCTTTGTAGTATTCCATGCCGGCGACGAACCTTATCCCCACCCTGGAATCCTCCTCCTCGAACCTCACCCTGCCACCCATCCC
Source organism: uncultured bacterium (assembly GCA_964584495.1). Lineage (GTDB taxonomy): Bacteria > Krumholzibacteriota > Krumholzibacteriia > Krumholzibacteriales > Krumholzibacteriaceae > CAZPAH01. The sequence continues at coordinate 30,787 of CAZPAH010000005.1, forward strand.
CAGGTAATAGGGGACGACTCCCCCCTCGACCTCCGAATTTTCGAAGTAGTGAAACAAATAGTCTGCATGTATATGGAGATGCCCTTCTTTTCTGAAAGACCAGGCCAGCCCCATGTCGATTGCGCCGGAGGATGTGCGCCACCATTTTCCGCTCAGCCCGGTCGGCTCGCCCAGTATCACACCCAACTCGGTCTCGGTCCGGTCTATAAGGCCGGCCCCCGCCGCGGCGGCGGACAGGGCGAGAAGAACGATCGATACTGCGATCGTCGTCCGGGAAACGTCTTCCCAGTGTTTCATCGGGCTACCTCCAGACGGGAGATAGAACATGCCTGTGGCGGGGAGCCAGCAGTATCAGAAAGGAGCAAGCGAGAAAGATCGTATCCTCTATAAGCTTTTTCCACGCGTAGGTCTCCCCGAACCCGCAGCCGCAATCGAAATAGATTCTGGTCAATGGTGTTCCCTCGCTTATGATTATACCTATAGTCCGGTATGAGACTACAACGATAAAAATGAGGTTGAGAACCAGCAGGATGAGGGCCGATCCCCTAATGAAAAGGCCGGTCAGAAGGGAGAGGCCGCAGAACAGCTCGACCCAGGGGAGGATTATCGCAATGAAAAACAGAAGGGGTCCGAGATCGATGATACCGTACATCTTGATCTCATCGGCGAATTGCAGAGGCCTGCCGATCTTATGCGTGGCGGCATAGATGAAAACAGCTGCCAGAACCAATCGTACTATTAATAGAAACCGGGGATCGTAGATCCAACGTCTTCCCGTCTCGCTCGGGGAATAACCCCCCCGGTCTCCGTCGCTGAAAAGCAGCCCGGACAGTCCGGGCCGGATCGTCTTCCCGTTCATTTATCCTCTCTATCCTCACGGCTCTGAAGGGGCAGCCCCGTCTCCTCCCACTCCTCGATACCGCCCTTGAACACCAGCACCTTCGTATATCCCAGCGCGAACAGTTCCCGCGCCAGGAGTTCCGAATCGTCGCAGGAGGGCCCGGAGCAGTATATGACTATATCCTCCCCGCGCGACAGCCGAGGAAGAAGATCATCGAGGTAATGCCCAAGATCGTAATAATCGACGAGGATCGCTCCCGGGATGTGTCCCCCGTCGAAGTCGGCGGCCGACCTGGCGTCGATAACTGTATGCCCTGACTCGATAAGCTCCTGCACCCTGTCGATAGCGACATACCTGATACCTTCGGCTTCCGCCGCTTCGCTGTCGGTAATTACCGGCACATCGGCGATCTTCCTCAAGGGATTGATCCCGTTGACGGAAAAACCGTTGAAGATAAGGCCTACGGCGGCTCCGATCAGCAACAGCGCAACCGCCTGGACTATCGCTCGTTTGAAAACGTTCATAGAAAGCAATATATACATGATAATACCCGAAATCAACCCGCCAGTTATTTCGTCAGGCTATTTATACACACATCGGCCGGATTTTCGCCCGCGAAATAACCCTTCAATATTGTTTTTCGACTGGAACATGCGCCGTATTGCTGCTTTAATCTCTCCTGCCGGGCGATGTCTGATGGAAACCGCCGGCCTTTAGAACCGGGACGGAGAGCATGAGAGGGATGAAGGGTAAAAAAGAATCTCTTCCGGTCAAACTCGAGAGGGTCGCGCTCGACCTTCTCGACACCGGCGCAGGCGCCCCCTTCCGTTTCAGGCACCGCCTCCCCGGTGAAGATCGTTGCTCCACGGCCGACGAGGCTCTGAGCCGTTCGATCGGAGAACTCGGGCTTATAGCGCCCCCCCTCCTGGCGGGTCCCTCGTACGGCTCCGCGGAGGATCTCACCGTTATCCTGGGACACAGGCGTATCGCCGCCGCTTCCCTCTGCGGCCTCGAATCGATCGACGCCCTGATTTTAGCCCCCCAAACGGACGATCGGGACCTTTCCGGGCTACAGGACCTTGTAACCCTTGTCTGGCTTGAGGATTCGATCGCCGCCGAGAGACCGTCCGAGCTGGAGAAGATCGTCATACTAGGCAAGTTAGCCTCCTTTGCTGGGAGTCGGCTCCGGGAGTTTCTTCCCGCCATATCGAAAATTTTCGGTAAAGAGATCTCTTCCGACTTCGCGAAAAGGCTTACCGGCATCCTGGATCTCGACGGCGAGATCCTCGACCATCTACATTACGGGACGATATCCACCGGCGACCTTCTCCTTCTTTCAGCCCATCCTTCGATAGACGAGCTCGAGGCGGTCAGGCTGCTTTCCTGCCGGCATTTGAACAGGAGCAGACAGAGGGAAGCGGTAAAGCTCATCATCCGGCTCGCCGATCAGGGAGACGGAAGATGGGCCGATTTCGCCGCCCGCAGCGGTGGGGACAAGATCCTAACGGACGCTTTAGCCGAGGCCGTCTATCCACGGATGTCGAGCGATCTCGATCTAATTTCCAAAAGTATAGCCTCGATACACTTGCCCCCGGGAGCGGCCATCCGGCCCCCCGAGAATCTAGAGGGAAGCGGCTATTTTCTGACCTACAGGATACAGGATAAAGAAAACCTGAAAATTCTGATTAAAAGGTTGCAATCCGCCGTGGATGACGGTACAATCAGCGTACTACTTGATAAATTAAGGGGGAAACGGCTGGGTAGTGGAAAAGAGGCTGATTAAAGCCTCTGGAAAATGAATCAAGTGATGTTGAGAATCAGGGGGTGCGTATGGGGCTGAGCGTTCCGGGTTTTCAGTCACCGTTCAACGAAAAAACGCACCCCCTTAATTATGCTTCCCCGTCTGTATGAAAAATATAATCTTTAACCACTTAACAAGCCAGCGGTTTTTAAAATACCTTTATATATAGAATACTCATCTACACGCTGTTTTGTTCCACGGTATATCCATTTTATGTCTATTTATTATTGTTTTTTACTAACGGAGTCCGAGCAGATCGATCGTCCGTAATGCGTTACGTCCGCGGTTCGATTGGAAATGCTCGCGCGGAAGGCTATTTCCAGCTTTCGATCTTGCCTCTCAACTCGGCGGCATCCTTGTCGCCCGGAACCAGCTCCAGGTAGGTTCTGTAAAGCTCCGCCGCCCTGCGGACCTTTCCCTTCTTCTCCATGAGGATTCCCAGCTCCTTGTAGACCCAGGGCATATCCCTCTCGACCCTCTCGCTGTCGAGGTCGATCAGCTTTTCCAGCGTTATTTCCCTTTTCAGATCGTTCCCGACCTCCGTGTAAGCGTTATAGAGGGTCGTCCGGAGGGCGAAATCGGACGGTCTCTTCTGCGCGACGAGCTCGAGATAGGTTATGGCGCTGTAATACCTCCGTCCGGCCATGTAAAAAATCCCCTTCTGGAAATCGAGCTCTTCCCGCGATAGGACCGTTTCCAGCTCCGGAGCCTTCAGAATAATCTCCCCCGTCTTGATCTCGTCGTTGGCCGCAAGAATCCTGGCAAGCTGGAAAAAACCGCGGACATAAGCTGGATCCAGGAGGTAGGCATTCACAAGCGCATCCCTGCTCTCCTCCCCCTTTCCCTCGAAACCCCTCGCAACGGCTAGCGAGAAGAAGATCCCCGGATCGTCATCATACCGCTCGGAAAGCTTCTGGTAGATAGCGGCAGCTTCCGCGTATTTCTTATCGACGAGAGAGTCTTCGGCCGCAATCATCATTCGGTATTTCTCGGGAAGCTCCCCGTCGAGGTAACCGGGATTCGCAAGAAATTCCTCTATCAGGCGTCCGATAAACCGCATATCCATCGGTATTCTCCCGCTGAACGCCGAGAGGGAAATCGTGAAATACCGCGTCTTGATCCTCTTCTCCTTGAGTTTTCTGAGAAGGTCTATCGTTGTTTTTGTCCCTATACGAAAATCCGGGTCCTGCGCCTTGATCCCGAGGAAGAAGTTCAGGTTCAGATCCACTATCGCGGTCTGCTCGGCGACGTCAAGATCCTCCAGCGTCGTGACCGTCACCGGAATGCCCGCTATCATCCCCTCGATATTATTGCCTTTTATCTCAAGGTCCATCAGCTCGGTTTCCCTGTAGCCCCTCGTCTCCACCAGCACCCGGCGGAACTCCTCTATCGGCAACGAAGCTATCGGCTGTTTCGAGGGAAGCACCCATACGAGCCTCTTGAACAATCCCGTCTCGTAGGCGATGTTTACCGATCCCCCGTTCTGTATAAAGGGGGCGATCCTGTCGAGCACGGAGATGTTCCTGCGCCTGAGGTGATCCGCGGTGTTCTTTATGCTCTCGCGAAGGTTGTCGGGGAAAAAGGCAATCCCGTCGCTCGAGTCGATACGTACAAGCAGATCTGCTTTCGCCTTGTCGCCCGCCCACATCCTCAGAGCCTGGTAATCCGCCTCGACCTTCACCGTCTTCGTGACCGGCTCCTCGAAAGCGACCTCGGTCCTTCGGCCGCAGCCCGCCGTCATAAGCAGCGCCGAGGAAATCAGAACCATCTTCTTCCATGGCGATAGATAATAAGATTTTCTCATTCTTCACGCTCCTCCGCTGGAAAGATCATTTTATCGACGTCTTCGACCGGTCCGCCCCCATGCCACGAGATCCTCCATGACCGTCGCCCGTCATTGTAGCATCAAAGGCGGATCATTTCTAACTCCAAGTGAAGATGGCGCCGTAGAATCTTGACAGGGATCGCCGGCCGGTTATATCCTTGCATCCGGTGAACCGGCTTCTTTTCCCGTTCCCGTAGTCATAATTATACGCCCCCGTAACCGCCGAGGAGAACCGGATGCTTCGAAAACTTCTACGTTCCAACGATTCAAAGATAATCCTGCTGGTGATGGATGGTGTCGGAGGAATCCGCAGCGCGGAGTTCTCCAAGACGGCCCTGGAAGCGGCATCCACGCCCAATCTCGACGCTCTGGCCGCCGGTGGGATCTGCGGCAGGAGCCTGCCGATCTCCATCGGTACAACGCCGGGGAGCGGTCCGGCCCATTTCGCCCTCTTCGGATACGATCCCCTCTCCCCGGAGAATGACGCAGGTCGCGGCGTGGTCGAGGTTACCGGGGTCGGATTCGACCTGAAAGATACCGACGTCGCCATCCGCGGTAATTTCGCGACGATCGACGGGGAAGGGATCCTGACGGACCGCAGGGCGGGCAGGATACCCCACGAGGAAGGCGTCAGGATATGCGGGATCCTGGACAGGGAGATCAATGAGATCGACGGCGCCGGGATACGGGTCATTCCCGTAAGGGAATACCGTTTCGGCGTCGTAATCAGCGGCGAGGGATTGAGCGCGGAGGTCGAGGAAACCGACCCGCAGCTTACCGGGCTCAAGCCGCTCCCTCCCGTCGCGAGAAAGCCCGAGGCGGAGAGGACGGCGGCGATAATCGCGGAATTCGTGAGAAGGGCCGATACCATCCTATCGGGGGAGGAGAAGGCCAACACCGTTCTCATGAGAGGGATATCGAAGAAACCGGCGATCGAACCGTTCGCCGACAGGTACGGTCTCCGGGGGGCGGCCGTGGCCGCCTATCCCCTCTACCGCGGAGTGGCGCGGCTCTGCGGGATGGAGCTCGCCGAGACCGGTTTCTCGGTACGGGAGCAGTTCGAGACGGTCAGATCGATATACGGAAAAGATTATGACTTCATTTTCATCCATATCAAGAAAACCGACTCCTACGGGGAGGACGGCAACATCGAGAAGAAGATCGGGGTGATAGAGGAGGTCGATTCGAACCTTCCGACGGTGCTCGATCTCGAGCCCGACGTGATCATAGTGACGGGAGATCATTCCACCCCGTGCGCCATGAAGGGACATTCCTGGCACCCGGTGCCGTTCCTCCTCAAATCGAGGGTGAGCGGCGTCGACGCCTCCATAGCTTTCAACGAGACGGAATGCGACAGGGGATCGCTGGGGGTTTTCCCGGCCACATCGATTATCGAGCTTGCCCTGGCCAACGCCGGGAGGCTTAAAAAATACGGGGCCTGACTCAAGGGCCCGTTGTCTTGAAAGAAGCGGGGATCTTTTCCAGGATCGCCATGCACCGGGTTTCCTTCTCCCGGTCGTTACCCGAGTTCGCCTTCAACTTCATCACGTAGAGGATGCCGTCCCTCAGCGTCATCGTCCACGTCCATACGCCGCCCCCCGCCGTCGGCGAGGCGCTCCTTACCGCCCACCTGCCGTAACAGGCGGGTTCCTCCCTCCCCCCGACAACGATACTTTTGGACCCGTCGATCTGCATCTCCAGGTCGCCTCCTCCTCCCGCGAACCTGGCCACGCGGTCGTATATGTCCTGTAGAATGACCTCCCCCTGGCCCGAGGGCTGCCATTCTATCTCGATCTCCATGTATCCGTCGTCGTTCTGTCCCCCCCAAAGGATTCGGCCCATCCTGCCGCCGCCCCCACCGTCGCTGGCTATAAAATACTCGGGAAGACGGATCGAAAAACCGGGCTTCACGACGTCGAGCACTTCCTTCCTGTAAACCGCGCGTACGTTGAAGGCGAGGAGATTTTTCTGCAGGTAATCCTCGAATCCCGGCATCTTGACATTTAAGGCCGCATCGGCCAGCGGGACTCCGTCGGCGATCGCTTTTCTACCGTAGGAAATCATCTCCGTTATGTAATCCTTCTGTCTCTTCAGCACGTCCTTTCCGCAGACGTACCCCTGGCAGGGGACGATATATCTCGGGTTCATCTTTTCGATCTTGTCCAGTATCTGAAGCCAGTTCTTGAAATCGGCCCCCTCGTCTCCCATGTTCGGATTGTATCCGTTGCTGACGAGCCCCCCCGTGAAAACGGTTTTCGCCTCGGGAACGCTGACCACACAATCCCCGGCCGTGTGGCCCGGTCCGAAGTGCTCGAGCAGGACCTCGACTCCTCCCAGGTCTATCCGCATCCTGTCGCCCAAGATGGAATCGGGGAGAACGACTTCGACCCCTTCGAAGTTTCGGTAAATTTCAGGCTTCTGCTGCCTGTAATATTCCATGTAGATGGGAGAGTATCTCTCCAGGTTTATGGCTGTCTCCGGCCTCGCTATTATTACGGCCCCCTCGTCGCGGAAAACGGAGTTCCCCCATGTATGATCCGGATGATAATGGGTGTTCACCAGGTAGAGGATCGGCGCCTCGGTAACCGAGCGTATGGCATCGAGAAGCTCGCCGGCCAGCAGCGGGCTCTGTCTCGAATCGACGACCAGCACCCCGTCGTTTCCCACAACGAATCCGGAGTTGGCCCCGAGCCCCTCCGGCGACGAGGGCCCTTCGGCGATGAAGGCATAGACGCCTGCCGGCAGCTTGACCAACCCCTTCTTCTCGATCTCCATCTTGGCGCAACCTGCCGCGATAACAAGAAATGCCGCAAGCGCAGCTGCAGGCAAATTGATCTTCATCGATATCAGCCTCGTTTCGTCAAGGTTAATCGGAAAGCCTATCCCTCCAGGTTGAATAGGATGAGATCACCCACCCTGTAAACGATGTTCAGCCTGTAATGGAAATCGGCTTCGTGCAGTCTTCTGATTCCTTCCGCCGTCGTCACGAAGACCTTGCCGGGCTCGGCCTCCGCCGCCAGTCGTATCCCTTCGGGGTCGGACACGGGATCATCAAGGCTCCTCCCGCTGTAGAAGAGCATTCTGGCCCTGTCCGCCCTGCCGCCGTAACCGAATGAACCTATGCTTTCCCCTTCCGGTACTATCCTGCCCGCCACTTTCGCCACATCCTCGATCGGGTCGGCAGCCCTCTCGTGCAGCTTCAAGGGGGTGGCCACGAGCAGCAGCATGACAAAACAGTATCCCGCAGTCATTATCTGGTTGAAGGACCAGAGAGCCGCGATACGGGGCATCCATCTCGCAATCTCCCGCGCCGCCAGTACGGCCAGAACCGGAACGACAGGCAGGAGGGCGCCGGCTTCCGTCTGCCTGGACGCGGCCGCCGGAAGGAATAGGACCAGAGCGAACGAAAAGAAGGCATAGTCGACCGCCGTCAGCCTTCCTTCGCGCTTTACGATCTTCCTTCCCAGCAGCATTCGCACGAACGCAACCGTGACCGCAATCGACCAGGGGAATGTCTTCATCCATAGTGTTCCGAAGGAACTCCAAAGGGCCTTGAGCGATCCCGAATCGACCGGCGAATTGACGGGCATCCAGAGAGGATTTTCACTCCAACCCATTCCCGACTCCCGCACTGCGGGGATGAACCATGCCATGCCGGCGGCGAGCGAGAGAACCGTAACGGATATGAAACCGGCCCTGAGCCAGTTGCCGCGGCGCCTGCTGTCGAAGATGGAGGCGACGGCTGCCGCCGGAATGACGAGAAGACCTCCGGCGCCCGCGCTCAGGATCCCTCCCGCGATACCTCCCCCCCACATGACGAGTCCGGATTTTCGTCCGGGAATATTGAACCAGCCGAGAATCGATAAGCTCGTGAACAAGGTCAGCGGTACGTACTTGGTCACATGCCCCGAATACTTCCCGAACATCCCGCTCGATGCAAGAATTATCGCGGCGAGAAGCCCCGTCGCATGCGCCCTGTCGATCCAGCCTTCCTGCGGTCCTTTGACCGGATACAGCTCTCCCGCGCAGTATACGAGGTAGAGTATTAGAATGGCGGAAAGCATGAAGGGAAGCCTTGCCGTCGCATCGTTAGGCGTGAACAGCTTGAAAAAAAAGGCCAGCATCAAGGGAGAAACAGGAGGGGTGTCGTAGACGGGACGGGCCGCGATGTGCATAGTCCAGACATCGCCGGTCAAGGCTATCTCCCTGCCGATTTCCGCCAATTCGGACTCTTCGTCTGCCGGCAGAGTCCCTTCCCATGCCCCCCATACGGTAATGACTATGACGGCCAGAAAGAAAAGTACTACCAGGAAGGGTCCCCTTCCGTGCTCTCCTGCGAGAAAGGGCAGCTCCCTCACGCGATCCCCCTTTGAGATTGAACTTTCACCTCGCCGGATATCGTACGGGACCGGCCGGCCTGTCCGCGTTCGGCCGGTCCCGATTCAGGTGTAGATTATAAACCAAGAGGGATGATCGATGCAAAGCCAACATTGCCCCGTCCGGCCGTGGGCCGGTAAAGGCCGTGTCAGCCGGCTAGCGCCGCATCTATCCAGTTTTTGAGGTGAGGCTTGGGGGCGGCCCCCGAAATCGAGTTTATCTCCGAGCCGCCGCGGAAGATCTTGAGGGTCGGAATCCCCATAATCCCGTATTTTACAGCAACGTTACGGGCGTCGTCGGTGTTTATTTTCACGAATTTAATCTTTCCGTCGTACTCGACCGACAGCTCATCCATAATCGGCGCTATCATCTTGCACGGTCCGCACCAAGGCGCCCAGAAATCGACGATCACGGGGAGCTCGGAATCAAGCACTTCGCTCTGAAATTCGCTTTCCTTGATGCTTTTCACCTTATCACTCATCTTTTCCTCCTTGAATCGGCCGCTTTGCCCGATCCGCATCTTACCAGGCATCCCAGCAATTCTAAAACGTTCTTTTCGCTGATGCTGTAATAAACCCTGGTCTTTTCCTTCCTTCGCTGGACTATCCTGTTGAGCCTGAGGTTCTTGAGCTGTTGCGACACGAGGGATTGCTTAAGATCCGTGATCTCGCACAGATCATTGACCGTCAATTCCCCCGTCGCCAGAGCGCTCACCAACCTCAGCCTCGTGGAGTTCGCCAGCGACCTCAGTATTTCGGCCAGGCGTTCGACCTCTCCCGCGGGTAACGAGCCCGAGAGAGCCTTACAACTCAACAAATTCTTTCTTTCACTACTCATTTTAATATCAGTATATATTAATATTAAGATTTGTCAAGAAAAATCTGCTTTTTTCTAATATGCCCGCCTCCCGCTTCCATAACCCTTGACACCGCGCCGGTCAATCCATAGAGTCGTTTTGGGGCGCTTCGAGGAAGAGTACTTCCGCCGCCCGGGAGAATTGTTCCCCGGATCAATCGGCGCTCCGAAAAGACGAGGGCGGTCAGGGAAAACAGACAGGGAGGTTTGGCACATGTTCAATGGTCTTTTCATCGCGCTGGTCACACCATTCAAACCCGACGGCAGCTTGAACGAGGACAAGCTGCGGGAGCTCGTGAGATTCCATATAGACGCCGGGACGGACGGTCTCGTTCCGTGCGCCACGACGAGCGAGAATCCGAGCTTCACATGGGAAGAGCATTTCAGGATCATCGAGATCGTCGTAGAGGAAGCTGCCGGCAAGATTCTAGTGGTGGCCGGCTGCGGCACGAACTCCACCACGAGATCGTTGGAAAACGTAAAGAAAGCCCGTGAGCTTGGAGCCGACGGGGCGATGGTCGTGACTCCTTACTACAACAAGCCCACGCAGGAGGGACTGTACGCGCACTTCATGAAGCTAGCCGACGAGGGCAAGCTCCCGCTCATGCTCTACAACGTGCCCGGCCGGACCGGGGTCAACATGAAACCGGGGACGGTCGCGCGGCTCAGCAGTCACGAGAATATCGGCGCCATAAAGGAGGCAAGCGGCTCGATAGAGCAGATGGCCGAAATAATAATGCTCTGTGGGGACAGGATAGCCCTTCTTTCCGGCGACGATGCCATCACGATGCCGATTCTGGCTATCGGGGGCAAGGGGGTGGTGAGCGTCGTCGGCAATATCGTCCCCAAGGATATGCTTGCGATGATCGAAGCCTTCAACTCGGGAGATCTCAAGAATGCGCGCAAACTTCACTACAAGCTCCTGCCGCTCTGCCAGGCGATGTTCATAGAGACGAACCCGATGCCGGTCAAGGAAGCGATGAATCTGCTCGGGATGGAGGTCGGCGATGTCAGGCTTCCTCTCGTAAGAATGCTCCCCGAAAACCTGAAGAAGCTCGCCGGCGCCCTCGAAGCCTACGGTCTCAAGGTCGTGTCGAACGCGGTAAAGGTCTGAGGAGCCGGAAGATGATAAGGGTAGTCGTTACAGGGGCGCTTGGAAAGATGGGACGCACGGCGGCGGACGAGATCGCCGCCGAAGAGGGGATGGAGCTCGTCGGCGCCATCGAGTCGCCGGGCCACGCCGGCCTGGGAACCCTTCTCCACGGTATCGAAGTAGAGCCGGCCCCCGGCAATTCCATAGCCTCCGCCGATGTCGTGGTGGACTTCACCTGCCCGGCCGCCGCTCTCGAGCTCGCATCGGTTTGCGCCGCCGCAGGAACACCGTTCATAACGGGCACCACAGGACTGTCCGGCGTTCAGTCCGCCGCCATCGAGAAATTCTCCTCGAAGATCCCCGTCATCATCAGCCCCAATATGTCGGTCGGGGTCAATCTGCTCTTCAGGATAGCCGGTGAAATCTCCCGGTCCCTTCCCGATTTCGATGTCGAGATCGTGGAGATTCATCACAACAGGAAAAAGGATTCCCCGAGCGGCACGGCGGCGAGGCTGGCGCAGATCGTAGGGGCCGAGAGGGAGAATCCACGCATAGTCCACGGCCGCGAGGGGGCCGCCGGCCCCAGGTCGAGCGAGGAGATCGGGATGCACTCCCTACGCGGGGGAGACGTGACGGGCGAGCACACGGTGATCTTCGCCGGCCAGGGGGAGAGACTGGAAATCGCTCACAGGGCGCATTCGCGGAGAAACTTCGCCCGGGGCACGATCCGCGCGATACGCTTCATATCGGGACGCGGCCCTGGCCTCTATACGATGGCAGACGTTCTGGAAACCGGCCGGTAGCCGATCGCGGATTGAATTCGCGGTCGAGGTTTGCTGCCGCGAGCTGAAACGGCTCACAGGTTGAAACATACGACCCGCGGCTCGGTCATCTCCTGGAGGGCGAACTTGATACCCTCCCGGCCGAGCCCGCTGTTCTTTATCCCGCCGAACGGCATCATATCGATCCGGTAGTCAGACGAATCGTTGATGATTATACCGCCGACCTCGACCTCCCTGATCGCCTTGAAGGCCTTTTTGATATCCTTAGTGAAGATCCCCGCGTGGAGTCCGAAATCGACGTCGTTCGCCTTGGCGATCGCCTCGTCGAGACCCTCGACCGGATAGAGATTCACCGTGGGCGCGAAAACCTCCTGCTTGTCGAGAATCGACCCCGCGGGAACGTCGCAGAGAACCGTTGGATCGTACACGGCCCCCTTGCGTTTCCCGCCGGTAAGGATCCTCGCTCCGGCGGCCACCGTTTCCGCAACCCACTTCTCTATTCTCATCGCCTCCGCTTCGCTTATCATAGGTCCCATATCGGTGTCTTCCTCGAGCTTTGGACCGACCTTGTACCTGCGGGCCCGCGATACGAACAGCGTCTCGAATTTCTTGTAGATCGCCCTGTCGATATATATCCTCTGCACGCCTATGCAGTTCTGGCCGGCCGCCCAGAAAGCGCCGGAGACGCTGCACTGGACCGCCTGCTCCAGGTCGCAGTCGTCGCAGACTATGACCGGCGTATTCGAGCCGAGCTCCATGCCGATCTTCTTCAGCCCCGCCTTGCCGGCGATCTCGCGTCCCGCCTCCACCCCGCCGGTGAAGCTGATCATCCGGACCCTCGGGTCCGTCACCAGGGGATCTCCTATCTTAGCTCCGTACCCGGTGACGACATTGAGTATCTTCCCCGGAAGGCCCGCCTCGACCAGCGCTTCGGCCAGCTTGAGCGCAGACAGGGGGGTGACCGTGGCCGGTTTGAGCACGACCGAATTGCCCCCCGCTATCGCCGGACCGAGCTTATGGGCGACGAGGTTCAAGGGATCGTTGAACGGCGTTATCGCGGCGATGACCCCTATCGGGAAGCGAAAATAGTATCCCAGCCTGTTCTCTGAGCCGGGACTCGAATCGAACGGAATCGTCTCTCCCGCTACCCGCCTCGCCTCCTCCGCCGATATCGTCATCGTCAGGACGGCCCTGGAAACCTCCTTGCGGGCCTCCCGTATAGTCTTGCTCCCTTCCCTTGCGATCGTGACCGCGAACTCCTCGTGCCGGGAATCGATTATATCGGCCGCCCTTCGCAGGATGGAGATCCTCTCGTGAACCGGCATGTCCCGGTTGATCCTGTATCCTTCCACGGCCGAGGCGACCGCCGCGTCTATATCCCCGGCCGTCCCGGCGGGGACTGTGTCGATAACCGAATTGTCGTAAGGGTCTTTCACCTCGATCCTGTCATCCCTGTCGGTCCATTTTCCTCCGATCAGCATCTTCATAGATCCAACACCATTCCTTCCCGAACCCCGTACCGCCCTCTTCGACCGCCGGACAGGGCAGCGTAGGGCCGGGGCTTCGACTTTCGCTACTTTCTACGACAACATTTCAATCGCGAGCATATCGGCCAGGAGCGAGAAGCCCGTTTCCACCTTTCCCGCGCCGGGCCCAACTATGGTGACCTCGCCGAGAAGATCGGTCACGAAGGTGAGGGCGTTCGTCGCCCCCGAGACCGAGGCCAGAGGATCGGTCAGGGCGACCTTCTCCGGCCGGACCGACGCTTTCACCGAATTTCCCTCGCGTTTGACCTTTCCTATAAGCTTCCACCGCATCTGTTCCCTGCCGGCCGCCTTGACATCGTCGAGGCTTATACCGGTGATACCGGTTCTGTCCACGTCGCCCGTTCCTATCTGGGCCCCCATAAGGCTCTTTGCCAGAATGACCACCTTCGCCAGCGCATCGAATCCCTCCACGTCGGCGGTAGGATCGGCTTCTGCGAAACCGAGCTCCTGCGCCTCCTTGAGGGCATCGGCGTAGCTCTTTCCCGTTTCCATGTTGGTCAGTATGAAGTTTGTGGTCCCGTTGAGGATCCCCCTGATCTCGCTGATCTTGTTCCCCGCCAGGCAGAACTCGCTGAGGTTGAGCACGGGTGTTCCCGCGACTACGGTGCCCTCGTACCTGAACCGGCCCCCCTTCGAGGCCGCCAGGGCGGAGAGCTCCTTCAGGTACAGGGCGGTCGGCCCCTTGTTCGTGGTCACCAGGTTCATCCCCGCCTCCAGGGCGGCCCGGAAATGACTGTTCGCCGGCTCCCCCGTCTTTATGTCGGTGTAGGTGACCTCGACGACCGTGTCGGCGCCGCACTCCTTTATCGTCTCCAGTGCGTCGAGCCCCGTCCTGGCGCCCGGATAATCCGAGATCTTATCTTTCTCGGCCAGTTCTAGGATCTTCTCAAGGTCCAGACCCTTCGGGTCGAGGGCCGATCCTTTCTTGAAATCGCTTACCGCCACCACCGAATACTCGAAGCCGTGCTTCTCCTTGAGGAGGTCCTTCTTCTTCAAGAGTATCTCGGCAAGCCCCCGGCCGACGACGCCGAAGCCGATAAATGCGATCTTCTGCATATTTTCCTCCCGTGTTTCAATAACTCCGCCCGGAACCTTTTCCCTCGGGGCCGTTCTTACTTTACGGCGGCCAGGGCGTTTTCCAGGTCCTCGATGAGGTCCTGCGGATCCTCGAGTCCCGCCGAGTAACGTATCATGTTCTCCGGCACTCCGGCCTTCGCCCTCTCCTCCGGTCCGAGCTGGTAATGGGTCGTGGCCGCCGGCTGTATGGCGACGGTCTGAGACGAACCGAGATGCGTCGTGTGCACCGCTATGCCGAGATTGTCGATGACCGTCCGGGCGCCTTCGAGCCCGCCTGCCACGTTGAAGCTCATCATCGAGGAATACCCCGACATCGTCTTCTTGGCCGCTTTGTGCTGCGGGTGCGACGGGAGGCCCGGATAGCTCACCGCCTCTATCTTCGGATGCTTCTCGAGGTATTTCGCGATCGCCATGGCGTTGTCCGAGTGCTTCTTCATCCTCAGCGAGAGGGACTCGAGGCCGAGCAGGCACAGCCACGCGTTGAACGGCGATATCGACGGACCGATGTTGCGGTAGCCTATATGGCGCACGTGATCGATGAACTCCTTCTTCCCGCAGATGACGCCCGAAAGGCTCGTCGCGTTCCCGCTTATATATTTCGTTGCGGAATGTATCACGATATCGGCCCCCATCTCCGCCGGCCTCATCAGGGCCGGGGAGCAGATCGTGTTATCGACCATCAGCGGAATACCCTTGGCCTTCGCAAGCTCGACTATTGCCGGGAGATCGGCCACGAACAGGTTCGGGTTGCTTGGCGACTCCACGTGGAGCAGTTTGGTCTTCGGTGTGATCGCCTTCTCCCAGGCCTCGATCTTGTCGGGCTCGAGAACCCAGTTCGTCTTGATCCCCATCCTCGGCATCGACGTGGCGAACAGCTGCT
This sequence comes from uncultured bacterium, assembly GCA_964584495.1. Lineage (GTDB taxonomy): Bacteria > Krumholzibacteriota > Krumholzibacteriia > Krumholzibacteriales > Krumholzibacteriaceae > CAZPAH01. Next base: position 45,865 of record CAZPAH010000005.1, read on the forward strand.
GCGTTCCCCCGTACACCCTCACCGAGGAGGTGATCTCCTCCCCCGCCTCTACGAGGTGGTGGGCCACCATGAAGACCGCCGCCATCCCCGATGCCGTCCCGAGGGCCGCCTCGGTCGATTCCAGAAGGGCCATCCTCTTCTCGAAAATGTCGTTCGTGGGATTGTTTATCCTGCCGTAGGCGAACCCCTCGATCTTGTAGCTGTAGAGATCCGCCGCCCACTCGGCCGATTCGTACGGGAACACGGCGCTCTGGATCAGCGGGGGCGCCATCGTGCGGTACCTGAGCTGCTCGTCCCATCCGAACCCGCCCTTCACGGCGATCGTATCGAAACGTTGTTTCTTAGCCATTGTCTCCTCCTTTTACAGTGTTTCCCGTTCTACTGTTTTTCCCGCCCTGCTTCCTGCCGTTCGCCGTCTCTTCCCCACCCGGAACGAGGTCGAGCGGAAGCCCGACATCCCTCTTCATCGTCGAGAGGACGAACATCGTCTTTATCGTGTCGATACCCTTTATCCTCGTTAACGAATGGAGAAGGAAATCCTCGTAATCGTCGATATCGCGCGAGAAGACCTTCAGCAGGTAATCTTCCGAACCGGCTATATGGTAGCATTCCCGCACGCTCGAGCAGCCCCTGACGAACTGGTGGAAGTTCTCCATCGAATCCTTCTGGTGCAGATTGAGCGACACCGCAACGAATGCGATCGTCGCGAGCCCCACCTCCTTGTTGTCGAGAAGGGCGGTATACCGCTCGATGATCCCCCTCTCCTCGAGCTTGCGGACACGCTCGAGAACCGCGGGGGGCGAAAGCCCCACCTTCTCGGCCAGCTGGACATTGGTGATCCTTCCCTGCTCCTGAAGCTCCTCGAGGATCTGCCTGTCCACCGGATGAAGCTCGAATCCCGCCATCGGCACCTGTTTCCTTATACTTACTATTATTAAGCGTTTTTGTAAATTCACTAAACATATTCAGGCATTTACGCCATTTTGTCAATTATTATTCCGCATTTTTACCTATTTCCCGTCGTACTGGAAGATATTACGGTAAAATGATATACTCCCGGCGGTTAACCGATCTATTCGCTATCCTTAAGGGGGAACGATTTGCGGGAGAATAAAATCAAACTTGCCCTGGTGCAGCAGCACGCCGAGAGGGATCACGTGGGCAACCTGGCGAGGGGGCTCGCGGCGTTCGAGGAGGCGGCGCGGGCGGGAGCCGACCTCGTGGCCTACCCGGAGCTCGCATTCTCATGGTTCCTGCCGCAGCTTCCGGCCGCAGCCCGGGCGGCCGAGCAGGCGGAAACCGTCCCCGGACCCACGACCGACGCCTTCTCGAGGGAAGCGAAACGGCTGGGCGCGGCGGCGGTCTTGAACCTCTTCGAGAGGGACGGGGAGAAAACCTACGACTGCACCGTCGTCATCGACTCCGACGGGACGATCGCGGGAAGGAACCGGATGGTCCATATCACCGATCTCCCCCTCTTTCTCGAGAAGGGATACTACGCGCCGGGGGATCTCGGAGCGGGGGTCTTCGACACCTCGGCGGGGAGGATAGGGATCGCCATATGCTACGACCGCCACTTTCCCGAGTACATGAGGGCGCTCGCCCTCAAGGGGACCGACCTCGTCATCGTTCCGCAGGCGGGCGCCGAGGGGGAATGGCCAGAGGGGCTTTACG
>CAZPAH010000006.1:0-32007 GCA_964584495.1 uncultured bacterium
TCTCTACGATTCCGCTGACGTCCCCCTTCTTCAACGAGAAAGCGACATCTTCAAAAGGCTTGACCATCTGGCCGCGGCCGAAGAAACCGAGATCGCCGCCGTTGGCCTTGCTCGGGCAATCTGAGTTGGTTGAGGCCAGCTCGGCGAAATCTGCGCCCGAGAGCACCTCTCTATGCAGCGAATCGATCTTCGCCCTCTTCTGCAGCTTGATCGCCTCGGTATCTCCCGGCTCGAACTTTACCAGTATATGACTCGCCTTTACCCTCTCGGGCTGCTTGAACCGGTCGATGTTGGCATCGTAATATTCCTTGATCTCGTCATCGGTCACGTCGCCTACATCCGCCGTGTGAATTTCTATCAACTTCTCTATCTTGATCCCCGAAAAGACCTTTGCCCGGAATTCATCGCGGGTGAGATTATTGTTCCCGAGTTCTGCATCGAAAGCCTCGGCCGAAGGGAAATTCGCCTCGATCTCCTTCATCTTGGCATCCGTCTCCTCTGGGGTAACTTTAATTCCTTCTCTATCTGCGGCCTGCTCCAGCAGGGTTCGGTTCACAAGATTCGCTACGGCCTGCTGTCTCATCGCTGGCTTCATCGATTCCATCTGCTCGGGGTCTACCCGTCCCCTCATCTGCCTCATCATGGCCGTCTCCTCCGCGGCTACCTCGCCTTCGGTTATAACCTTTCCACTTACTGATGCCACGGTTACGGTCATTCCGGCATCCTCCGCGGCGGAGCCGGCTTTACCTTGATCCCCCTCTCCCCCGCAGCCGGAGGTGAAAACCGCCAGCAGCAGGGATAAGAATCCCAGCATTATTAATCTTTTCATCTCTTCCTTTCCTGATTGATCGGTTAAAGCTTCGACCGGTAACGGGCCTGCCCATCCCGTAAAGGAAGGATCGCGCCGGAGTGCCGGCAAGTAATTGATCGTCAGTCTAATCTAACACCCAACTGTCCTCTTGTCCAGTGGTCAGAGGTGAATATCAGTCCCATTTCCATGCGCCGGGGCCGGTAGTGGCAAAAGAAACCGGGCGCTCGGTGGAGCGCCCGGAATCTATGTCATCTCTATTTATCCGCCTCGCCCCCCTCTACCCTTCCAACCACCAGGGCGGATCGACAAAGTATGCCGTCGCGCGGGCGCTAAACTACGCCCTGATCGATCATCGCATCGGCGACCTTTATGAAACCGGCGATATTGGCGCCGTTAACATAGTTCACATAGTCGCCTTCCTTGCCGTACTCGACGCACTGCTCATGAATAGCGATCATGATATTATGCAGTCTTTCGTCGACTTCCTCGCGCGACCAGCTCAAGCGGAGGCTGTTCTGCGACATCTCGAGACCGCTTGTCGCGACACCGCCGGCGTTCGCCGCCTTGCCGAGACCGTAGAGGATCTTTTTGCCGAGGTACACATCTATCGCTTCCGGTGTGCTGGGCATGTTGGCCCCTTCGGAAACGCAGATGCAGCCGTTCTTCATCAATTCCTTGGCGTCGTTCGCGTCGACCTCGTTCTGCGTTGCGCTCGGAAGGGCGACATCGCACTTGATGTGCCAGGGGCGCTTTCCCTCCAGATACTCTGCGCCGAACTTCTTTGCGTATTCCTTGATACGTCCGCGCTTCACATTCTTCAGTTCCATGACCCAGGCGAGCTTCTCCTTGTCGATCCCGTCCTTGTCGTAGATCGTTCCGCCCGAATCGGAAAGGGTTACGACCTTCGCTCCGAGATGAATGCATTTCTCGGTTGCATACTGGGCTACGTTGCCCGAACCCGAAACGGTGCAGACTTTGCCCTCGAGAGAATCGCCCTTGGTCTTGAGCATCTCCTGAGCGAAATAAACCTGCCCGTACCCGGTCGCCTCGGGACGAATGAGCGAACCACCCCAGTTGCGGCCCTTACCGGTCAGAACCCCGGTGAACTCGTTGCGCAGCTTCTTGTACTGGCCGAAGAGGAAACCTATCTCGCGCCCGCCCACGCCGATATCGCCTGCTGGAACATCGGTGTCGGCTCCGATATGGCGGAAAAGCTCACTCATGAAAGCCTGGCAGAAACGCATCACCTCGTTGTCCGATTTGCCCTTCGGGTCGAAATCGGAACCGCCCTTGCCGCCGCCCATCGGCAGCGTGGTAAGAGCGTTCTTGAATACCTGCTCGAAGGCGAGGAACTTGAGAACGCCGAGATTGACGGTCGGATGGAAGCGGAGTCCTCCCTTATAGGGACCGATGGCGCTGTTCATCTCGATACGGAACCCACGGTTGACCTGTATCTCGCCCTTGTCGTCCAGCCAGGGCACGCGGAACATGATCACGCGTTCAGGCTCGACTACCCTCTCAAGGATCTTTGCTTTTTTGTATTTCGGATTTTTTTCTATGAAAGGCAGCAGAGAGCTTACCACCTCATGAACGGCCTGATGGAACTCAGGCTGATTCGGATCACGAGCCTTTACCTTCTCCATGAACGCAGCAACATCAGCCATTATTGCCTCCTTTTCCGGCTGACTAACCTGTTTGCTCACACCTCCAAGAGGCAAGATGAAACAAACCGTATTTATACCCTTTTCATTTCAAGCATAAAGGGACTTATGAATATAGAGCAAATGACAATTTTGTCAAGTGGTATCTAAGCCTGTTTCGGTTTGCCGGTAGTTTTTTAATCTATTACTATAGTTGCAGTTGCGCCTCGTCTGAGGGTGGGTCGGCAAACCGGCTCCCCGGTGGTCGACCGGAGTATCCCCCGCCGATCTCCCGCCCGGGGTGCGGGTCAGAGGGAGCATCGGCCGGGAGACGGTGAATTCCAGAACGTTAGAGACACGGAGGAAAAAATTTGTTGAAAGTCTCATATTTTCAGATATATTAATAGGGTTAATTCGGGCAGACTTCTAAACCACGTCCTTTAAAACACTCAGAGGTGGCCAGATGATTATCGGTGTCCCAAAGGAGATTAAGAAAGATGAATACCGCGTTGCTCTTCTTCCGGTTCACGCGGAAACCCTTACGAAAGCGGGCCATAAGGTGCTCGTCGAGAAAAGTGCGGGAGTAGGAAGCGGTTTTACTGACGCGGAATACCGCGCTGCGGGCGCCACGATAATCCCCACGGCAAAAGCCGTCTTCAACCGCGCAGAGATGATAATCAAGGTCAAGGAACCGCAGCCTTCTGAGATCAGGATGATCCGCAAGGACCAGATCGTATTCACATATTTCCACTTCGCCGCAAGCCGCTCCCTCACGGAAGGGATGATGAGGACAGGCGCCATCAGCATCGCCTACGAGACGATGGAAGAGATCGACGGCACCCTTCCCCTCCTCACTCCCATGAGCGAGGTCGCCGGACGGATGGCCGTCCAAGAAGGGGCCAAGTACCTGGAACGTCCGATGGAAGGCAGGGGAATACTGCTGGGCGGAGTTCCGGGAGTAGCTCCGGCCAACGTCGTTATTATCGGAGGCGGTGTCGTCGGAACGCATTCGGCCAAGATGGCCGCGGGGCTGGGCGCCAAGGTCACCATACTCGATGTGGACCTAGAGCGGCTGCGTTACCTGGAGGATGTCCTTCCGGCCAATGTGACATGCCTCATGTCCAATCCCGAGAATATCCGTAACCAGGTCATGGAAGCCGATCTGCTTATCGGCGCGGTACTTATCAAGGGCGCCAAGGCTCCCAGGCTGGTTACGAAGAAAATGATCAAAACGATGAAAAAGGGTTCGGTGGTCGTCGATGTCGCGGTCGACCAGGGAGGCTGCATCGAGACGATCAAGCCGACAACCCATACCAAGCCGACCTACATCATAGACGGTGTCGTTCACTACGCGGTCGCCAACATGCCGGGCGCCGTTTCCAGGACATCGACCTTCGCGCTGACAAACGCGACATTCCCCTTCGCGTTGGAAATAGCTAACAAGGGGTACGTAAACGCCGCCCTGGACAACGACACGATATGGACGGGCATCAACATACTGGACGGCAAGATCACCGATGAGGCCGTTGCCAGATCGTTCAGAATGAAGTATGTCCCGCTCGAGAACCTGATCCCTTAACGGCCGCTATAAAGGGCGGGGGATCAGACCCCCGCCCTTTTTTTAGTTATCTTTCTCTCCCGATGGAGGGGCGCGTTGTCATTCGACGAGCAGGAGCCTATCGAACCGCCCGTGGACGGGACCCTCGACCTGCACACGTTCGATCCACGCGAGGTCGGCGACCTCATTCCCGATTACATCGGCGAGTGTCTCGCGAGGGAGATATTACAGGTCAGGATTATCCATGGAAAGGGGACCGGAGCGATGAGAGAGCGCGTGCACGCGATACTCGGCCGCCTTTCCTCGGTTTCCTCTTACCGCCTGGCGGGTGAGAACGGTGGGGGATGGGGATCGACGATAGTAACGCTTCGAAGGCCGGCCGGAGGTGACGCCCCCGGCGCTTCGGCGGGAAAAGACGAATGAGCCTTGGGCCCTGATGCCTCGCCGGGCCGCCCCGGCGCCGCTAGATCCGGTTCTCCCTCTCGAGCGTGAGAAGTTTCCTCTTTATATCGAGCCCTCCTCCGAATCCGGTCAAATCGCCGCCGCTGCCTACGACCCTGTGGCACGGTATTATGATCGATATCGGATTCCTGCCGTTCGCACCTCCGACGGCCCTGCACGCTTTCGGTCTTCCCATCCTTCTCGCCTGTTCGCCGTACGTGATGGTCTCTCCGTAAGGGATCTTACGCAGCTCCTCCCAGGCCGCTTTCTGGAAAGCGGTGCCCTCAGGCTCGAGCGTCAAATCGAAGCTCTTCAACTCCCCCCTGAAGTACGACTCGAGCTGTTTTATCGCTTCGTTGAAGAGATCGCCGGTTTCCACATAGCCCGAGCGTTTTAGACCCGCCGACGATCCCCGGGCGAATCTCAGGTCCGTCAGGGTCACGCCGTCACCGGCCAGGAACAGCCTGCCGACCGGGCTTTTGATATACCTGAAGAATCTCTTGTCCATGCCGTTCCCCCTTGCCGCGCGGTCGCCCGCCGTCAATATTCCTATCACAACGCCGCCACGTCCTCCCTTCTCGATCCCAGCTTTACCGTGTAGGCCTTGGTCAACTCCGCTCCGAAAAGAAAGATCATCGCCGCCCAGTATATCCAGAGAAGTATTATTACCAAAGATCCCGCAGTGCCGTAGAAAGAAGCCAGGGTCGCACTGTGCAGATAGAGGGCGATGAGGCGGTGGCCGACGACGAAGAGGAGCGCCGTCACGACGGAGCCGAACAGAACATCGCTCCACCTGATCTTCACCTCGGGCATCATCTTGAAAAGGATCGCGAATACAACGGTGAATATGAACGGTGATGTAAGCAGTGGAATCCTGGGCAGGATATCAGCCGCCCGGGGGAATGCCGCCAAAAGGTAATCCTCCGGGATCGCCGCCACGGCCTTTATCAGCAACGATAGGTATAGCCATAGTCCCATCCCCAGTATCATGAGAAAGGAAACGAATCGTTTCTTGATCAACCTTAAAACGCCGTGCTTCACCCCCGGCTTTCCCTCGTTCTCATGTCTCCATATCATGTTGAGGGAAGATATTATCCTGTAAAAGAACCCTGAAGCGAAGATGAACAAGAGGATTATTGATGTGCCGCCTATCGCAAGCTTTCCCGTCGTTCCCGTTTCGAAATTCTCGATAATACTCCCTAAAGCTTCGGCGGCCCTGGGGCCCGCGGTCTCCTCTATGCGAAGGACGATCTCCCCCTCCACCTCGTTGGCCCCGAATATCATCCCCGCCGTCCCGACGAGAAGTATCAGCAGGGGGGCCAGAGACAGGATCGCATGGTAGGCGAGGGCCGCCGCCATCGCAGGTATATCATCCCTGTACCAGCACTTTCCCGCGTCCGAAAAGAGACCGGCGAAAGTCCGCGGACGGAAGATTCTCATCAACATGGTCCCGCTCCGCTTTCCGTATATCTTTCCTCAAGTACAATATTTCAGCCTCTTCCAGTATACATTCTAACCGCGCCCACGGCAAATTCTTAGATGGAAGCGGGAGAGAAGATACTCCTTTTCACAAGGGGGATTTACTGATACCATCCCCAACGGGAAGCTATACGGCAACCTTTCACAACAGGGCCCGTAAGGATTCTGTGCGCGCCGCTCGGCTATGCCGGCCGTCCGCCGCGGGGGAAAGAAACACGTTCAACCCTATTCCCGGGAGGAAACAATGAAATTTATTTCCGGTCTTCTGATACTGGCCGCCGTATCCTTGGCCGCCCATAACGCGGCGGGAGATACGATGGAAGAGTACGTCGGAAAGGCGATGGAGTACCGACAGGCGGGCGATCTTCAGCAGGCGGTGGCCGTGATGAAGAAGGCGATCGAGGAGTATCCCAAAAGCTCCACCGGTCACGCATACCTCGGTCTTTTCTACGGAATGATGGCCGGCGAAGCGACAAACTTCGCGGAAGCTGGACAGATGAGCTCCAACTCTTTCTCGATGCTGGATAAGGCGGTAGCTCTCGATCCTCAAAATCCTTCGGCATATCTCTACCGCGGACTCATGGGAGTCCGCGTCCCCGAGTTTCTGGGCAGGCTCCCGGGAGGGATAAGGGATCTCGAGAAGGTTCTCTCGCTCAGCGGCAGCGGGGCGGCGAAGGTTTCCGAAGGGGATATCGTCATGGCCTACGATCTCCTCGGTACCGGTTATATCAAGAGCGGCGAGCCCGAAAAAGCGAGGTTCGCATGGGAGAAGGTTATCGCCCTCGCTCCCGGATCGGAAAACGCCGCCGGCGCGGCGGAAAATATCGAGAAGTATTGCAAATCGGCACAGGCCGAAGATCCACAGTTGGATAAAGCCGGAACGTCGCCCAAGGCGGCGGCGGATGGTAAAAAGCTCGACGAGCTTCTCTCCGGAGGAATCAAAGCGTACGAAGAAGCTGATTACGATACTGCGGAAAAGCTTCTAAGGGAGGCTCTCGATATCGATAGCGAGAACGCCTCGGTCAACAAGTACCTCGGGTACACCATCGGCCGCCAGGCGGAAAAGGGTTACGACGAGAGGATAGCGGATGACACCGACTTCAGGAGCGGCCTGGTCTTCGAATCGATCGGATATCTCGACAAGGCCGTAATGCTGGATCCCGGCGATCTCGAGCTGCGGTTCGTAAGGGGCAGCTGCTGCATCGAGTTCCCCTTCTTCGCGGGAAAGCTGGAACAGGGGATCAAGGATATGAACCGGATTCTCGAGAGCGAGGCCCCCGATTCGCTGAAATCACAAGCCTTGTTTTTCCTCGGAAGGGCCTACCGTAAGCAGGGGCTTTCTCTCTGGATAAAGGCGGCGAGCGACTACCCCGATTCCAGAGCGGCGAAGCTCGTCTACGACTCGATGAAGCCCGATATAAAGCACACCGATCTTTCCCTGTACAAGGCTCCCTTCGTTACGATCGATTTCGTGCTGGGGTTCCAGGACGAGCTTCCCCCCCAGATCGGCATCTGGATAGAGGACGAAGAGGGGAAATACGTCAATACGGTTTATGTATCGGGATTCAGCGGTTACGCCGAAGATGCGCAGATAGTTCTTCCCGAGTGGGCCAAGTCCAGCGAATTCCGCCACAGCGACGCCGTCACCGGGGCAAGTATCGATATAGGACACCATCTCTATGTCTGGAACCTGAAAGACCTGTCCGGCAAGAAGGTGCCGAAGGGATCTTACACGGTCAAGGTAGAGGTTTCGCACTGGCCGACGATGAAATACCAGATCGGTTCGGCCAAGATCGAAATCGGGAAAAAAGCCCAAACAACCGTGGTCGAAGAGGGATATATTCTCCCATACCTAGAGGTGGAATACTTTCCTAAAGATGTGAAAGGGTGGAAATAGGAACCGCCGCATGGAATGCCGGGGGGCGATCGCGGCCGGCCGGCACGGCCCCGAGGAAGATGAAAGACAACCGGGACAACCTGATCGATTTCGCCGGGGGGATGGCCTTCGAGGATATCCTCAGCAATCCGATACTCGATATAGCCGCCAGGTTCTGGGACGAGGAGAGATATGAGGCCTTCAGGGTATGTTACCGCTCCATGAGGCGGATCGACGATCTTGTCGACGAAACTAAAGAGGCCGGAGCTGCGGTCACGCCCGAAGAATCGGCGAGGTTGAAAGAGACGATATCGCGGTGGATCGATTCCGTCAAAAAGGGCCGGGGAGAAGGAGAGTTCGACCTCAAATTCAAGGATATCGCGGCCCGATACAGAATTCCTTTCTGGCCGTGGGATAGGCTCAGCGCTGCGATGTCTTACGATCTCGACCACGACGGCTACCTCTCTTTCAGGGTTTTCCTTCGCTACTGCGAGGGCGCGGCGGTCGCCCCCGCTTCCGTCTTCGTTCACCTTTGCGGTCTGGCCCCCGATAACGGTGGATTCCTGCCGCCTGCATACGATATAAGAAAAGCGGCGAGGCCCCTTGCAATCTTCTCCTATATCGCCCACATACTGCGCGATTTCAGGAAGGACTGCCTCAAGGGGCTGAACTGCTTCGCTGAAGATCTATTGAGCAGGCGCTCCTTGACCCGTTCCGATCTCCGATCGATCGCGGAGGGAGGAAGAATCGACGGGAACTTCCGCGCACTGATCGCAGATTACATCGGCATAGCCCATTATTACGAGAAGATGGCCCTTGAGACCTTCGATTGGATCCTTCCTCGGCTTGAGAGCCGCTACCAGCTGAGCCTGATGATGATCCATGCGCTATACCTGCAGATCATAGAGAGAATAAACGCCGAGTCGGGTTCATTCACCGAGGAAGAGACGACCCCGTCAAAGGCTGAGATGATGGAAAGGATCAAGCTCACCGTATCATCATTCAACCCGGCCTGAAGTCCGATTCCACCTTCACCGGGGATATCCCGGGCAGGGCCGGCATGGGAGGAAAATGACAGTGAAATCCGCTAAGACGGCGTCACGAGACAGCTACACCAAAAAGGAATACGCATCCTTCCTCGAGCGTTACCCGGAATACGAGACAACCTCGGTCCTCGACGAAATCAGGGATAAAGATTTTTCCAGGCTGGATGCTCAGGGACATATCTACCTCGACTACACGGGGGCCGGGCTTTACGGCGACTCGCAGGTCAGGAGGCACCTGGAATTTCTCTTGGGAACGGTCCTCGGCAATCCGCACTCCTCTAACCCGATCTCGTCTCAAACGACCGGCCTGGTGGAGCGCTGCAGGGGCCGCATACTCTCCTATTTCAATGCCTCTCCCGACGAGTACGTACCGATCTTCACGGCCAACGCCAGCCACGCCCTCAAGCTCGTGGGGGAATCATACCCCTTCTCAACCGGCGACATTTTTCTTCTCAGCTTCGACAATCATAATTCCGTCAACGGGATACGAGAGTTCGACAGGGCCCGGGGTGCCGTAACTAAATATCTGCCCGTCATCCCCCCAGATCTCAGAATCTCCGAAGAGACACTGGAAGAGCACCTGGCCTCGGGCGGCGGCGCGCGCAACAAGCTCTTCGCCTTCCCGGCACAGTCGAACTTCTCGGGGGTCCAGTATCCGCTCGAATGGATAGAGAAGGCAAGATCCCGCGGTTGGGACGTGCTGATCGACGCCGCGGCTTTCGTGCCCACCAACAGGCTCGATCTGGGCCGTTTCCACCCCGATTACGCGGCGGTCTCCTTCTATAAAATGTTCGGGTACCCGACCGGCGTCGGCGTCCTCCTCGCCAGGCGGGAGGCCCTCAAGAAGCTCCGGCGACCCTGGTTCGCGGGGGGAACGATAACGGTAGCCTCGGTCCAGGCCGACAAGTATTTCCTGGCACCCGGGGCGGAAGGGTTCGAGGACGGCACACTCAACTTCACGAGCTTCCCGGCTATAGAGTTCGGTCTTGATTTCATAGACTCGATCGGGATCGATATCATACACGAGAGGGTCCGCTGCCTCACGGGCTACCTTCTGGATAATCTGCTGGAACTGAGGCACGGCAACGGGAAACCCCTGATAAGGCTTTACGGCCCCACCGACACGGTTATGCGCGGAGGAACGTTGGCGATCAATGTCTACGACGGCTCCGGAAAGGGGATCGATCACCTGGACATAGAGGAAAGGGCCAACAGGTGGATGATCTCGCTTAGAACCGGTTGTTTCTGCAATCCCGGCGCCAGAGAGATGGCCCTGGGGTTCTCCAAGGACGAGCTGGTAGGCTGTCTCGATCTTCCGGGTTCCCGAATGACGGCCGACGAATTCAGGCAATGTATCGACGGGAAAAGCACGGGGGCGGTCCGCGTCTCGGTAGGACCCGTGACAAACTTCGCCGATGTAAGCTCTTTCCTCAGGTTCATCGAGGGATTCATGGAATAGAGGTCCGGCCGCCACCACACGGAGTCTTTCCCCATTGTTGACGGCATTAGAACCGCCTTTGCATGGAAACGGCCCCATAGATCGGCAGAATTTCTGCAACCTTACCCACCGGAATTCGTAAATATATTATGTACTTAATACCCGGGATCGTCAGTCATAGGGAGAATTATCATGAGAGCGCTGCAAAAAGTGACGATATTGACTCTGATCCTCGCCTTCGCGGCCGGACTTTCGGGCTGCGGCGGCAATTCGCATTCCAAGACGGAAAATGACAAGGACAAAAAACCGGTCGTCCCCGTCGAGGTCGCGGAGGTTCTCAACGGTAACATAGCGGCCTACTTCACCGGAACCGCTCTTGTGGAGGCCGAAGAGGAAACCGACGTGGTCGCCAAGGTGGGAGGCGTTGTCGAAAAGATCTTCGTTGAGGAGGGAGATTACGTCAAGGCGGGGCAGGTGCTGGCAAAGCTCGATGACGAGATGATCTCGGTCCGTCTCGCCCAGGCGGAAGCGACGTTGAAAAAGCTCGAGAGCAACTTCAGGCGCAACGAGGACCTTCACAAGAAGAAACTGGTTAGCACCGAGGTTTATCAGCAGGTCAAGTACGAATACGAGCAGCAGAAAGCGGCCTACGAGCTCGAGAAGCTCAGCCTCGATTACACCTCGATCCGGACCCCTATCAGCGGCGTCGTTGCGGAGCGGAAGGTCAAAGTCGGAAACATGATAATCCAGAACGCCCCCGTTTTCCGGGTCACAGGACTGAACCCGATCATCGCCGTCCTTCACGTTCCTGAGCGCCAGCTCGGAAAGATCAGGCCCGGTCTCGAGGCCCATCTCCTTATAGACGCGCTCGATCATGAAGAATTCTCAGGCAGCATTAAAAGAATAAGCCCCGTCGTCGACCCGGCTACCGGCACTGTAAAGGTGACGATAGAGACGCACGATCCCTCCGGGCGGCTGCGTCCCGGCATGTTCGCCCGGATCGAGATCATCTACGATGTTCACGCGAATATAATAAAAGCCCCCAAAGAAGCTATCATATCGGAAGATAAGCTGTCCCACGTTTTTGTCGTGCGCGACAGCGTGGCCTACCGCCAGGATATAGAGATCGGCTATATAAACACGACGCATGTCGAGGTCCTGAAGGGTCTCGAGGCGGGAGATACCCTGGTAACGATAGGCAAGGGAAGCCTCAAGGACAGCACAAGGGTCGATATCGTAAAGCCGCGATGAATATTCCGTACGGACCCTTCCGCTCGGAATCCGTGATACGGTTTTATACAATTAAATCAGGAGCCGGCACCGGGCATCACAATCGATCGAGAGGAAAAAACTAGCAGGAAATGAAAATCATCGATATCTCCATCAAGCGGCGTGTAACTATAGCCATGTTCACACTTGCGGTGATACTTTTCGGCACCGTTTCTTTTTTCCGGCTCAAGATAAACCTTCTGCCCGAGCTGACCTATCCGACCCTGACGATCAGAACGGAATACGAGGGGGCCGCTCCGGCCGAGATCGAGACCCTAATCTCGAAACCGATAGAGGAAGCCCTCGGCGTCGTTAAAAACGTCAATCGTGTTAGCTCGATATCCCGGTCCGGGCAATCAGACGTTCTTCTGGAGTTCGCCTGGGGAACGGACATGGACTACGCCAGCCTCGACGTCAGGGAGAAGCTCGACGTGCTCGAGCTTCCGCTCGAGGTCAGGCGTCCCTCCATCCTGCGTTTCGACCCTTCCCTCGATCCGATCATGCGGTTCGGATTTTTCAAGAAATCCTACGCGGCCCCCGCCAAGGAGGACGGCGGCGGGCGTACCGAGGAAACGGCCGATTCCAGGACGGGATTCAACGAGGAAGAATTGAAATACCTCCGGCGCTTCGCCGAGGAAGAGATAAAAAAGGAGCTCGAGGCGGCCCTCGGAGTGGCGGCGGTCAAGGTCAGCGGCGGATTGGAGGACGAGATACAGATCCTCGTCGACCAGGGAAAGCTCGCGCAGCTCAATCTTCCCGTCGACCGGCTCGCCATGCAGATCGGCGCGGAGAACGTCAACCTTTCGGGCGGCAGGCTGGAGGAGGGAACCCAGGAGTACCTCGTAAGAACCCTTAATCAGTTCCAGTCGGTGAACGAGATCGGAGAAGTAATAATCTCCACAAAGGACGGCATTCCAACCTACCTCAAGGATATCGCCGACGTCAGGCACGGCTACAAGGAGCGCAAGGCGATCACGCGCCTTGACGGCGAAGAGGCGATCGAGATCGCGATTTACAAGGAAGGCGACGCGAATACCGTTGCAGTCGCGCGCGAGGTCGGTAAAAGGCTGAAGAGGGTGAACGGTATACTTCCGGAAGGGTACCAGCTGGTCGAGGTCTACAACCAGTCCACTTTCATATCGCAGGCGGTCAACGAGGTCATACAGGCCGCAGTGATCGGCGGCATCCTTGCGATCATCATCCTCTATTTCTTCCTCCAGAATTTCTGGTCGACGATCATTATCTCACTGTCGATCCCGGTATCGGTCATTGCGACATTCAACATGATGTACAGCGCCAAGCTCTCGCTGAATATCATGTCCCTGGGTGGAATAGCCCTCGGGATCGGGATGCTGCTCGATAATTCGATCGTGGTCCTCGAAAATATCGCCCGTCACAGGGACAGGGGGAAGACCGTCTTGGAGGCGGCGCGGGACGGGGCTGGAGAAGTGGGCAAGGCAGTCACCGCCTCCACCCTCACTACCGTAGCGGTCTTCCTCCCTCTGGTCTTCGTGAGCGGCATTTCCGGGCAGCTGTTTCGCGACCAGGCGCTGACCGTAACCTTCTCGCTTCTCGCTTCCCTCGTCGTGGCCCTGACCCTCATCCCGATGCTCGCTTCGATCCAGCACGGCGGTGAACAGGAAGAGCCCGCAGCGGATAAAAAGCCGCCGAGGACGAAGATAGGCGGCTGGCTGCGAAGGGCTGGGGTTATCCTGTTCACGACGATCCCCGTTCTCTTCGTGAAGATGATCAGATTTGTCGTGAGGAAGGTCTCCGGCGGGATCATGTTCCTCTTGCGCCCGCTTCTGCGCGGTTTCAAGAAGGGATATGACCTGCTCGAGGAAAAGTATTATCTGGGCTTGAAGTGGTCTCTCTCCCACAGGGCAAGGGTTGTCTCAATAGCTCTGCTTCTCTTCGTCGGATCCCTCTTTCTCATCCCGGTGCTCGGTGTCGAGCTGATTCCACAGCTTTCGCAGGGGGAATTCAGGGTAGAGTTCCGTCTTTCCCCTGGAACCCCCCTCGATGTCACCGATGAAATGATCGCCGGCGTGCAGAAGGCGGCCGCCGGTATCGACGGAATCACGACGACCTTTTCCGTTGCCGGATCGGGAAACAGGATGGACGCCAATCCCGAGCAGGGAGGAGAGAACTGGGGGGAGTTGAGCGTGGCGATGGTTCCGGGATCGAGAAGATCCGATGAAGAGAGGGTAATGGAGGAGCTTAGAAAGAGTATGCACGGCACTCCCGATCTTCAGTACAAGTTCTTCCGTCCCACCCTGTTCACCTTCAAGACCCCGATCGAGATAGAGGTGGCGGGGTACGATCTCAGGAACCTCAAGAAGATCAGCAACGATATAGCGATGAAGCTGGAAGCATCCTCCCGGTTCGCCGACGTGAAGTCGACGATGCGCAGCGGCCACCCGGAGATACAGATCAAGTTCGACCGGGAAAAGGCGGCCTCTCTCGGATTCGCCGTATACCAGGTCGCCGACCGTGTCGTAAGCAAGGTTCGCGGCGACGTCGCGACACGGTATTCCTGGCACGACAGGAAGATAGACGTTCTCGTCCGGGCGAGCGAGAACGACCGCAACTCGATCGAAAAGATCAAGAAGCTGATCATAAACCCGGAGAGCGATAAGCCGGTGCCGCTTGAAGCGGTGGCGGACATTACGATCGATACCGGCCCCGGCGAGATCCGACGGATCGATCAGGAGAGGGTGGCGATCGTCACGGCGAACCTCAACTACGGCGACCTCGGATCGGCCGCAGAGGAGATAGGCTCGATCGTCGGGGGCATACCGAGGCCCGCCGACATGTCCGTTAATATCGCCGGGCAGAACAGGGAAATGATAATGTCTTTCAGATCCCTGCAGCTCGCGCTTCTCTTGGCCATATTCCTCGTCTACCTGGTGATGGCATCGCAGTTCGAATCCTTTCTTCATCCATTCGTGATCCTTTTCACGATCCCGCTGGCGCTTATCGGAGCGGTTTTCGCCCTGTGGATCACGGGAATGACGATTAGCGTCGTCGTCTTCATCGGGTTGATCCTGCTGGCGGGGATCGTGGTGAACAACGCCATCGTGCTAATCGATCTGATAAACCAGCTCAGAAGCGCCGGCATGGAGAAGATGCAGGCGATCGTCGAGGGGGGCCGTTCCAGGCTCAGGCCGATCCTGATGACGATGCTCACAACGACCCTCGGACTTCTTCCCCTGGCAATCGGACTCGGGGAGGGCGCCGAGTTGAGATCTCCGATGGCGATAACGGTAATAGGAGGGCTGACCGTTTCCACCCTTCTCACCCTGATCGTGATCCCGGTGGTATACTCGATAGTCGACAGAAAGAAGTAGAAGGATTACCCGGCACAGAAGATGAAAATAACCGACGCATCGCTTCGCCGACCCGTAACGACAATGATGATATTCGTCTGTTTCATCGTTCTCGGCATCATTTCGGCGAGACTCCTTCCGATGGAATTCTTCCCCGACCTCGATCTCCCCTTTATCTTCATAGATATTCCCTATCCCGGCTCCACACCCGAGGAGATCGAGCGGCAGATCACCAAGCCCGCCGAAGAGGTGCTCGCCACGATCAGCGGTATCGAGGAGATGGAATCCAACTCGTGGGAAAGCGGCTCCTGGATCCGTCTGAACTTTGCATGGGGGATCGACGCCAATATAAAGGCCCTCGAGGCCAAGGAGAAGCTCGACGGGATAAGGCACCTTTTTCCTTCGGACCTCGAAAGGTTCTACATAAGGAAATGGTCGTCTTCGGACATGGAGATGCTCACGCTGCGGATATCGAGCAACCGCGACCTTTCGAACTCGTACGACATGCTTAACCGCAATATCAAGCGCCGCATAGAAAGGATCGACGGAATATCGAAGGTCGACCTTTACGGTGTCGAGAAGAAAGAGATCAGGATACAGCTTTCGGCCGACCGCATCATCGAGCACGGCATCGACATCAACCGGCTCACGCGAACGCTGGCCCGGAGCAACTTTCTCGTAACGGCTGGAAAGATAACCGACTCGAACCGCCGGTTCGTCGTAAGGCCGACGGGGGAATTCACCAACACCGAGGAAATAGGCGATATAGTGGTCGGCGAGAACAATATCCACCTGCGCGATATAGCCGATATAACATACGCGCATCCCAAGCTGAACTACGGACGCCACCTGAACCGGCGTTACGCCATCGGACTCGATATCTTCAAGGAAGCGGGGGCCAACCTCGTCAACACGACGAAGACCGTTATGGCGGAGATAGAGGAGATCAAGAAACTCCCCGAGATGGAAGGCATCAGCATCTACTACATGAACGACCAGGCCGAAGGGGTCAAGGAGTCGTTGAACGAGATTCTCAAAGCCGGTCTGATCGGAGGCTGCCTGGCGGTACTTATTCTCTATTTTTTCCTCAGGAGATGGTCGACCACGCTCATGGTCTCGCTGGCCGTTCCCCTCTCTCTCCTCATCACCCTCACCTTCATGTATTTCCTCGGCATCTCGCTCAACATAATGTCGATGATGGGGCTGATGCTTGCCATCGGGATGCTCGTCGACAACGCCGTCGTCGTGACCGAATCGATACACAGGCACCAGCTTCTCTCCCCCGGATCGAAGGATGCGGTTTCCACGGGGGTCAATGAGGTGGGCCTGGCGGTTACGGCGGGCACGTTGACGACGGCGATCGTATTTCTTCCCAACATAATCAACCCGAGGGACGAAGTTTCCATCTACCTCAAGCATGTGGCGATCACGATCTGCATAGCGCTGGGGGTCTCTCTTCTTCTCGCCCAGACTATCGTCCCACTTCTCGCTTCCAGGATGAAGCCGCCGAGGAAAAGGGAAAAAACGACCCTTATTGACAAATTGATAAAAAGTTACGTGGTCGCGCTCGGTTGGACGGTCGCCCACCGTCGGGCGACCGTGGGGATCATCCTTTTGATCCTGTTCAGCATCGCCGTTCCCATCAAGCTGGTGAAGATGAATATGTTCGACAAGCCCGACAGCAGGACCTTCCGCCTTCACTACCATATAAACGGCAGCTATACGGTGGAGAAGGTGGAGCAGACGGTCGACATATACGAGAACTACCTATTCGCAAACCAGGAAAAATTCGAGATAGAATCGATTTACACCTACTACCAGAACAACTACGCCATGTCGACCATCATCCTCAAGGAGGGCGAGGGCGCGAAAAGATCGGTCGAGGATATACAGGAAGATATCAAGAAGGATCTGCCCAAGCTCGCCATCGCCAACCCTTCCTTCGACTGGGATTCCCCCGGGGGCGGCGGGGAGTCGATCCGGATCCAGCTCACCGGAAAGTCGAGCGAGCAGCTTGTCAAGCTTTCCCACGAGGTGGCATGGTTCCTCGGGCAGATCGAGGGCTTCAACGACGTCAGGTCCCAGGCGGAGGCGGGCGAGAAGGAGGTTCAGGTGGTAGTCGACCGGAAGAGGGCCCGGCAGCTCGGATTTTCTTCACAGCAGATCGCGAACGTCGTCTCGGCGGCGATGCGGGGGATCAACCTCAGGCGATTCAGGGATGAAGACGGCGAAATAGAGATGAGGCTGGAATTCCAGGACAGCGACCAGCAATCCCTCGAGCAGCTCCAGAATATCCCCCTTGTAAACGACGAAGGAATGCCGGTGAAGCTCGCCTCCCTCGCCGATTTCAGGATCCGGAGCGGACCGAGTCACATATTCCGCCGAAACCGTACGACGGCGATGACGGTTCGGGCCAACCTGAAAGGTATAACCGTTTCCGAGGCGAAAGAGAAAATCGGCTTTGTCCTTAAGAACTTCCATTTCCCCGCCGGTTACTCCTGGAGCTACGGACAGGGCTTCGACGACGAGGAGGAAACCCTCAACACCATGCTGATCAACCTTCTCATGGCCCTCGCCCTGATCTACTTCCTCATGGCGGCCTTGTTCGAATCCCTGATATTCCCCTCGGCGATATGGACACAGATACTATTCGCCGTAGTAGGCGTTTACTGGTTCTTCCTTATCACCGGGACCGAGATGTCTCTTATGGGGCTTATCGGCATACTTATATTGATCGGCGTCGTTGTGAACAACGGCATCGTCCTTATCGACCATGTGAACCAGCTCCGGGCGAAGGGAATTCCGCGTGACCGCGCGATCATAGAGGCCGGAAGGGACCGTATGCGGCCGATATTGATGACCGCGGGCACCACCGTCCTCAGCCTCGTCCCCCTCTGCATCGTGGGAACGGAACTCGGAGGGGACGGTCCTCCCTACTTCCCGATGGCCCGCGCGATAGTCGGTGGACTTACATTTTCCACTATCATTACCCTCCTGGTTCTTCCTACAATCTATATCCTCCTGGACGATCTGAGAAACTGGTCCAGACGTATCTCGAGAATGTCGAAATAAGCAGCCTTGGTAGTAAGGTGATCATGAATCCGTTCGAACGGACAGAAGCGGCCGTAGTAGATCTCGGCGGGAAACGACGCGTCACGATAGACGGGCCGCATCTGGATATGGGCAGGCTCATACCCTGCGGCGAGACATTCGAAACATCCCTCAGCGCGGAACTTATCGAATCGATTATCGGTGTTCACCGCGCCTCTAACCTAAAGGATGAAATCAGCAGGACGCAGGTCTACGAATACATTACCGGCCCGATCGACGAGGCCGTAAGCCCGATAGTAAGCCTCCGGGGGAAACGCGTTCTCGATTTCGGGTCGGGGGGAGGGGCATCGGCCGTGGCCCTTTGCAGGATCGGGGCGGACGAGGTCGAGTGCGTCGAGATCAACGAGGCTCTTGTCCGGATAACGCGGCTTCGCGCGAGGGACTTGGGATTCGGCGGGAATATCAGGGCTCGCTTGGTGGAGGATACCCGAAACCTCCCCTTCGCAGATAACAGCTTCTATGTCATAGTCTGCAACGCGGTGATAGAGCATATTCACCCTGCGCTTCGTCGCTCCCACCTCGAGGAGCTCTGGAGGGTCCTGAAGCCGGGCGGGTATATATTCATCATGGAAACTCCGAACCGGCTGTGGCCCAAGGAGGGCCACACAACGGGTCTTCCGCTGGTGCCTTACATGCCCCTGCGGATGGCGCGCCGCTACGCTATCCTCTTCTCCAGGAACGTAAGCTCCCGCGACAGTGTCGATGATCTTATAACGAGGGGCATACGGGGCTCGACATACCGGGAAATCCACCGGGCATTTAAGGGAAGCGAATATATACCGAATGACGACCTGAGAAGATACTTTACATCCTCTACAACCGGACAGTCGGAGAGAAAAAAGAGGCTGAAGAAAGGGGCGATGGCCCTCTTCAGAATCCTGGACGCCACGATCTGCAGGCTCTTTTCGATTCCCGTCGCCTCTCTGCTCCCATCTCTCTCCCTATGCTTCAAAAAAGGGTCCGCCGGCAAAAATAATCCACACGATCAAGCTAATTTATAAACATTATTATTGACTAATTGATAAAAATTGTAGTAATATTATACTTCGACTAAGGTTACGGGTTTGTTTGGTCTTTCAACTACTCAAAGGAGGGCACATGAAACAGTGCATTTCGATTCTTCTCGCGTCTCTTCTGCTGCTTCCGGCCGGAGCATCCTTTGCCGGAGCTCCGCTGACCGGCGATTACCAGTCCGTCGATCTCGGCGGTTCCGTCTATACGGGACGCTACACGGAGGGCTGGGACTCCGGGGGGGACCCCACCACGGCGGGAACCGTTCTCAACGCCCAATCCTGGACCGGCACATTGCTCGGCACCCAGTGGCATTACTGGTGCGGCACCGAGGTGTCGGACGGCGTTCTGCTGATAAACAATGTCAATCCGACCACGGGAAACGGCAACCGCACGTACCAGAAGACGTTCGTGGGCGGATACATATGGCTCAGCGGAACGGGCCCCTGGGCGAACGGCGATCCGGATTACTACGGGGTGATCGATTCCTACACGGAGTTCGAGACGATATCGTACACGAACTGGGTTCCCATCGCTGCCGTCACCAACGTGCAGGCGATTGCGCACTTCGATGATTACCCGGAGCAGTGCATGACCTTCTACATAGGCAACGGCTCGAGGACCGCCTCTACCGAAGTCGGCGACCCCGTCCCCCCCGACTATCCGGATCTTCTCGATACAGACTGCAATTCGACCCGGACCGAGGGCGCATTCTGGGATTTCTACAGCGTGACACTCTCGATCTACGGATGCCAGATTTCGACCGAGCCGAGCACCTGGGGTCAGATAAAGTCGATCCATTCCGAATAACCATCTAGGCATCTAGAACAAAAAGAAGCCCGGCTCAACGTCGGGCTTCTTTTATTTCTAACAATCATTCGCAAGGAATCATGCGGCTTGGGCTACATGTACTTCTCCGCCTTGTGACGGACGATATCGCCCTCGATCATGTAGATGACATCCTCGGCGATATTTGTCGCCAGGTCCGCGACCCTCTCGAGATGCCTCGAAACGGAAAGCAGGTGGATCAGGCTCTCCATCCTGGCCGGATAGCTCTTGATCCCTTCCTGTATCGTTACATACATCTCGCGGTTGATCGCATCTACTGCGTCATCCATCCCACACACCTTGTGCGCGAGTGTGGAGTCTTCCGAGATCAGCGAATCGAGGCTCTTCTTCAGCATATCCCTCGAGATGTCGGCCATCTTCTTGAAATCCAGGGGAATATCTATCCTCTCCCTGCTCGAGAGAAAGGCCGCCCTCTCGGCTATATTGACGGCCAGGTCGCCGACCCTCTCGAGATCGTTGTTGATCTTCAGGATGGCTATGATCAGGCGAAGATCTATCGCCACGGGCTGGTGGAGGGCCAGAACCTTGAGGCAATTCTCCTCTATCTCGACCTCCATCTGGTCGATTTCCGCATCCTCCTCCATAACCTGCCCGGCGAGAGCATTGTCCCGGTCCTCGAGCGATTTCACCGCCTTGTACAGTATCTCCTCGACCGCTGCTCCGAGCGCGAGTATCTCCTTCTTCAAAGTCGATATTTCCCTGCGAATATGCCTCGACACCTTTCTACTCCTTTAGCCGAATCTGCCCGTCAAATAATCCTCCGTCTGCTTTTCCCCCGGATTGGTGAATATCTGCTCCGTCTCTCCGTACTCTATCAGAAACCCTTCATAGAAGAAAGCGGTCAGATCGGAGATGCGCGCCGCCTGCTGCATGTTGTGCGTGACAATCACGATCGTGTACTCGCCCCGAAGCTCCGATATCAGATCCTCTATCCGCGACGTGGAGCGGGGATCGAGGGCCGAGGCCGGCTCGTCCATCAGCAGCACCTTGGGATTCACCGCGATCGCCCTGGCGATGCAGAGCCTCTGCTGCTGTCCTCCCGAGAGGCCGAGGGCGTTGTCACCGAGCCTGTCCCTAACTTCCGTCCAGAGCGCCGCATGCTTGAGGCTCCTTTCGACGATCTCTCCGAGCTTTCTCCTGTCGGTTATTCCGTGGATCTTCGGCCCGTAGGCGATATTGTCGAATATGCTCTTCGGGAAGGGATTCGGCTTCTGGAAGACCATGCCGACCATCTTCCTAAGGGACACAACATCAACCTGCGGCGCATAGAGGTTCTGCCCGTCGAGGGTCAACTCGCCTTCAACGCGGCAGCCTGGGATCAGATCGTTCATCCTGTTGATCCCCCTTAGAAATGTGCTCTTGCCGCAGCCGCTGGGTCCTATGATCGCCGTGACCAGCCCCTCTGGTATTTCGAACGAAACGTCGCTTACGGCCGCCTTCTTGCCGTAATAGATATAGAAATCCCTCGTCCCTATCAACGGCCGTCTTTCCCTTTTCTCGTCCGCCCGGAATACCATATTCCTGGAACGTTCTCTGAAAGGCCTGTCCATTGCTTCCGGCTTAGTCAACTCTTCCTCCCGATTTTCTTTCGGCGTAAGAGCATGCATGAGGATATCACCCTCTCAATTTCTTTGATATACGGGCCCTTACCATTATCGCAGTCAGGTTTAGCAGAAGGACCATTGCGACCAATGTAAACACCATTCCATACTGGACATGACGGATCTCATCCACCGCCTCGTGCTCAGTTGCAAGATTGTAGATATTCCATGAGAGCGCCGGTGAAGGCTGGCTGATCGTCTGCCACAAGGCAAGCGGCCTACCGACGCTTACGGCGGCGGTAAATATTATCGGCGCAGTTTCTCCGGCCGCCCTTCCGAGGCTTATTATTATGCTTGTCAATATTCCCGGAAGCGCCGCCGGAATAATGACCATGACTATCGTGTACCACTTCCCCGCCCCCAGGCTCATCGAGGCTTCCTTGTATGTCCGAGGAACGGCCAGGATAGCTTCCTCGGACGCGCGAATAATCGTTGGAAGCACCAGAAGGGCCAGGGTAAGGGACCCGGCCAGGACACTCTTTCCGTTGCTTACCTTGATAGTGTTTATGAAGAACGCCAGGCCGAAGAGTCCGAAGACGATGCTCGGCACGCCGGCGAGCGAGCTGATGCACGTCCTCAGGAGGCTCACGAACCTTCCCCTGCCCGCGTACTCGGCGAGGTAGACCGCCGTGACTATCCCCAGCGGAACGGCGAACAGCATCGCTCCGAGAGCGAGATAGAGCGTTCCCAGGACCTCTGGCCAGATGCCCCCGAAGAAATGGGCATCGAAAGATCCATCAAAGAGAAAGCGCCAGTAGAAGGTCAGCGAGGGAAGCATCATCCTCTCGATGTTATTCTCGAGATACCCGAAGAGCGGCTCGAGCGAGGTCGATTCGAAAAGAGCGGCCCTCGGCTTCTCCACCTTTACGCCCATCCGGTCCGGATCGGAGAAATCGTATTCATCGATATAGAGTATCCTGTGAAGCTCCACACGGGCCCTGTCCCATCGCGTCTGGCCATACTGGTCTCGCAGAAGGACATGCTTCTTCTCGCCGGGAAGAGGTCCGAGAAGCTCGGATATCATGCCTCGAAGCTCTGAGAACTCGCGCCCGTACCTTCTCCTGAAATCGGGGCCACCCTCCTCCAGCTCCTTTGTAAAATGCTCGATCATATCGTAGACCGGTTTCCTGACCGCTTCGGTTCCCGTTATCTCGATTTCGACCTCGGCCCGGTTTCCGCGGCCGAAGAGGGCGAGGTTGAGCTTCCTGTTCTCCACTGTCTCCCTGAAGATGAACGCGCGCGCTCCGCGCCATACGATCGGCTGCAGAAGGATCAGGAGAGAAGCGGCCATGAGGACCACGGCGAAGATCCCTATAGCCGTAAATGATCTATCGAGCATCTTGCGTGTCTTCAGTTCCATTATTCTCAGCCCAGCCTCTTCCTCGATCTCCTCAGGATCATCTCGCTGACGAGGTTGGAAACGAACGCGAAAACAAGAAGGCACAGCGCCATCGCGAATAGCACGTGATACCTCGCCGAACCCGTGACATGATCCGCTTCGCCCATGTCTCCGGCTATCGTCGCGGTGAGCGTCCTTATCGGCTCGAGGTAGTTGAATATCGGGTGTGGGATTCTGGCGGCGTTGCCCGAGGCCATCCAGACTACCATCGTCTCGCCGACGGCCCTCATGACGCCCAGTATGACAGCCGCCAATATCCCGCTCTTCGCGGCCGGTATCACTACACGCAGAAGGGTCTCCGCCCGCGTGGCTCCGAGGGCGTAGCTTCCCTCGCGGAGTACCCTTCCAACCGCGTTCAACGCGTCTTCGGAGACGCTTACTACCGTGGGCAGCGCCATTATTCCCAGAATCACCGAGGCGTTGAGCGCGTTGGTTCCGCTTACGATTTGCAGTCCGCCGAGGAACGCGCTCAATCGCACAAGCCCGAGGACAATTATCACCGACATCAAGGCGGCCGACACAGCCTTCGCGACCCCTCTGGACCCTTCGCGGAATTTCGCACCTATCAGATCGCTGGCCGCCGCCACTCCGATCAGAGAAACAGGTACGAGAACGATCATCGATCCGACCGTAAGAAGCCCTCCCCCCTTTTCCTGGAGAAGGGGCGCGAAAACGACGAGCGCGAAGAATCCGTATACGACCGAGGGAACCGCCGCCAGCATCTCGATCACGGGCTTCACAACCTGCCTTATCGAGAAAGGCAGTATATCGCTGAGGCAGAGGGCCGCCAGCACACCCATCGGCACCGCCACGACGGCCGCCCCGACGGTCACGAGCGCGCTTCCGACGAAAATCGCCAGCGCCCCGAACTCGGGCTCTTCCCTCGAGGGGTACCAGCGTGTACTTGTGAGGAACTCCCGGACCCCCTCGAGGCGGAAGAACGGCACGGCGTCCCTGATTATGAAGTAGAAGATGAAGAGAAGCGCTATCAAGGAGCTCGACGCTATCACTACCAGGGCCGTCTTGCCGGCAAGGACACCAATGCGCCTATGCCGCCTGGTGCCCCTGCTCATGAGGAGCCGGCTGCTCAAATTCGAATCGGTGTGTTCGATAACTGCGTCATTCATGACAACCGGTTCCCTTCATCGCTATCTATCCGGTTCCTTCTAGTACTTGGTAACCGGGATAAAACCGATCTCCTCGACTATCTCCTGGCCCTTCGGGGACAGGTAGAGGGTTATAAAGCGGTAAAGATTCGTTCCGAGCTTCGGATACCCGTCAGTGAACATGAACAGCGGTCTCGCGATAGGATAGATTCCCGAGGAGATCGTGTTCTTATCCGGGGTGATCCCGTCGACATCGAGGGCCTTTACCGTGCGGTCCACGAAACCCAGCCCCACATAGCCGACCGCGGCGGGCGTGCTCTGAACCCTCTGGCGAATGGCGCCGTTGCTGCCGACATACTCTGCCTTCTCGTTTATCTTCTCTTTATTCATCACGAGATTCTCGAAGGTCTCGTATGTTCCGCTGTTTGTGTCGCGGCTGATCATCACGATCTCGACATTGGGGCCACCGAGGGCCTTCCAGTTCGTGATCTTTCCCATGTAGATGTCGCGGATCTGCGCCACGGTAAGTCCCTTGACCGGGTTGCTCGGATGCACTATCAGAACGATGCCGTCGATGGCGACTACGTGTGCCACCGGCGTGCGGCCCTTCTCCACCGCCGCGGTGAATTCCTTGTCCTTCATAAACCTGGACATGTCGGCAATATCGCACATGCCGTTGACCAGGCTCTTTGCGCCGTTACCGCTTCCAGACTCGCTGACCGTGATGTTGACATCCTTGTTCTTTGACATGTAGTACTCGGCGAACGCCTTGGCGATCGGGCCTACAGTGGTGGAACCGTCGATTATGATCTTCTCCTCGGCGTGTGCCGGAGTGGTAGCGGCGATCGAAGCCGCAAGAACAAAAGCCGTTATTATCGCTATGAGTTTCAAGCTTTTCATCTTAACCTCCCGTGTCTTATTGTTGGAAATCTACAGCTCCTTTGTCAGGTCTTTGTTAAAGAATTGTTAGATTCCCGTTAAGGCTAATCTGCATTGAGCGCTAGAACTTCATCTGGAGATCGAATTGGAATCTCGTGTATCCGGCCTCCTCCTCGATCCCCTTCTTGTTGATGAAAAGGGTCCCGCCAAGGGAGACCTTATTTGCCAGAGCGTACGAAGCGCCGACCTTCCAGCCCTTTCCGTCAGTCCCTCCTCCACAAAAATCCGAGTCGGTGAATACTCCGAGGACCGCATCGGCCTCGAGCTTGCGATAGTTGCCGTACAGCTTGATACTGCCCTTGTCCTTGCCGTGCTTGAAGGTCGCTCCGATGAGATACCCGGTGTTGAGGCTGTCGGCCGAAGTGTTGTTGACGTAGTCACCGTACACCACGAGCGATATCCTTTCATGTTTAAAACCGAACTCGCCGAACGCTTCGGCCAGTTTGTAGTCTTCGGAGAAAACATCTTCTCCACCGTCGTCCATCGATGAATTTCCGAAGAAACCGCCGTCGTAGAGCGCTTCGTAGTTCTTGATATGCTCGTAGTCATAGTAACCGGCACCGAGGGAGACCCAGGTTTCATCGGATGCGTCGATTTTCATCCCGGCCTGCCCGCCGCCCATGTACGTGTCGGTTTCGGACTTTCTCTCCATGACGTTGAAATAGGCGGTCGATATGATGATCTCGACCCTTTCGCTCGCCTTCCCCTTGTATCCGGCCGCGATACCTTCCGGACTGAGGTCTCCGTCCCAGATCAAATCAGTGCCTTCTACGATCATGAAAGGTAATCCCATCTTTCCGCCGGTCACGCTCAATCCCTTGACCTTGACGGGCTGCCATTTGAAGAACGCCCTGTCGAGATGCCACCCCTTGGTGGTGAAGGCGTCGGTAAGCGTTTGGTTCGTCGATACCGGATCATCCGAACCTGTGGCGAAGCGGGCCCCGACCGTGAGTCCCTCCAAGATCTCCGCGTTCATGGCGAGACGCATGCGGATGCGCATCCTGTGCCGATCGGCATCCTTCGAATCATCCTGGATAAGCTCGTACCTATGGCGGAAATCACCGCCGAGCTTGATCTTTTCGTACCATTCCCCCGCCCGTGCCGCGCTCGAGGCCAACAGAGCGATCAGAATAGCGAAAACCATCTTCTTCTTCATTTGTCCTTTCTCCTTTTCTACGCGGGTCCGTTCCCGCCTGATCCGTTGCAAAAGTCACGAGGCTTCAATCCCCGCTGGTCATGTCCGCTTTATCATCACCTCCCGCTCTTCGGCGCATTTTCGCTCGTGAGTAATATTATCGGCGCCGGTTTCATGCTCATCTCGCATGGATTTTTCTACTCTCCACAATTTCCGGGGATCGTTTTCGGCCCCCTTATTCGAGGGAAAGGTAGATCGGCCTTGTTAAGGATGTATTAAGGGCAAGTTAAAATGTCATGAGGGCGGTATCGCCTTTTATCAGGCTTCATTAGGCAGGTGGAGGGTAAAGGTGGAACCTTTAGCCGGGATGCTGGAAACCGTTACCGAGCCTCCATGGGCCTGCACGATATGCTTCACTATCGCCAGACCGAGACCGGTACCGCCGAGCTTCCGGCTCCTTGCCTTGTCCACACGGTAGAACCTCTCGAAGAGTCGCGGGATATCCTCCTCGTCTATCCCGCACCCCCTGTCCCTGACTTCGATCGTGACTCCATCGTCGTGCCGCGAAACATCTATCCCGATCTCGCCTCCCTCGTTGCTGTACTTGATGGCGTTATCCAGCAGGTTGATCACCGCCTGCTCGAGAAGAGGTTCGTTTACCCGTGCTTCGATGTCGGGCGCGCATTCTATAGCTATCCTTATCTTCTTTTCCTTCGCCTTGTAATCGCATACCTCCACGGCGTCACGGATGATATCTGTGATTTTGACTTTATCGATGCTCACCCTCCCGCTATCGAGCCCGTTCTCGATTCCGGAGAGGAGAAGCAGGTCCTCGATGATGTTGTCCATCCTGTCCGCCTGCCGGGATATTATATTGAGGAATTGCTTCGAGTCGACCGGATCGTGAAGCGCTCCGTCGAGGAGCGTCTCCACGAAACCCTTTATCGATGTTATCGGTGTCCGGAGCTCGTGGGAGACATTCGCCACGAAATCCCGCCTGAGATTCTCCAGCTTTCTCAACCTCGTCACATTGTTGAGAACGATCACTCCTCCCCTGAGCCCACCGTCCTGCCGGAGCAGCTTGACACCGTGGGCCTGGACATAAAGTTCTCCCCGTCCGTCCCTCAGGGTGAAGTCCTCCTCGATGGCGGCCGACGAGGCGAGTGTCTTCGCAAGAAACTTCTGCAGGTAGGGATTGCGGACTACCTCCTGGATCGGTCTGCCGGCCGCATCCTTGATCTCGATCCCGAGGAACGAGGAAGCGGCGGGGTTTATCTTTACGATCATCTCGTTTTCGTCTACGACGATAAGGCCCTCCACCATGCCGGCGAAAACGGCCTCCTGCTCGTTTCTCTGCCTTTCGACTGTCTCTATCCTGTCCTCGAGTCGCCCGGCCATCTCGTTGATGACGACGGCAAGATCTCCTATCTCCTCCAGCCCGTGAACGGGAAGACGGTAGCTCAGATCGTTGCTTGCGAAATGGACCACGCCCCGCTTGATCTCCTCGACCGGACGGCTGATCCTCCTCGCTACGAGCATACTTACGGCACCGGCCGCTATCGCGACGAGTATCCCGGAGATCATTATCCGAAGATGCATGCTGTGCAGGCTTTCATCGAGCGCCGTAAGCGGCATTGAAGCACGCACCGCGGCTGCTATCCTTCCATCGATCCTTAAAGGAACGGCAACGTACATGAATCTCTTTCGTATCGTATCGCTGTACCGGATCGACGAGCCGGTCGCCCCGGTGAGGCTCCTGATGAATTCCGGCCGGTCGCCGTGATTTTCCATCTCGTCCGGATTGCCGTCGGAATCGCCTATGACCCTTCCATCGGCAAGAATGACAGTAAGCCTGGTCCCCGTCTCCGCGCCGAGATCCTTGCACAGCCCGTCTATGACCGAATACGGTCCGCCGATCCTTTCGGAAAGGGTCGCCGCGAACAGAGCCGCCCTGGCCTCCAAATCTTCGGATGTTCTCGTGAAATGGAATTCGTTCACGGCGCGTGTAGCGTAGACCATCACGACGGCCAGCGAAAGCACGATGATTATCAGATACCAGGGGAATATGTACCAAACCATTCGCCTGGGCTTCATTTAATTCTCCCTGAATCTGTATCCGACGCCCCTGACCGTCTCGATGAGCTTTCCGACGGGACCGAGCTTCTTGCGCAGGCCCACGATATGGACATCGACAGACCTGTCTGTTACCGGGTACTCCTCCCCCTTGGCCGCGTCGATGATCTGGTGCCTGGTAAATACCCATCCGGGCCGGCGTGCGATATGGTAGAGGATCTCGAATTCCGTCGAGGTGAGCACGACCGGCTTGCCCTTGACGAGGACCTCGTGCCTGCCCGGATGTATGACGAGATCTTTCCTCTTAAGCACCGCGGTGCGGTCGATCGGGGCCTCGGACCTACGCCTGAGGACCGCTTTTATCCTGGCGACCAGCACGCGGGGGCTGAAAGGCTTCGTTATGTAATCATCGGCGCCCAGCTCCAGTCCCGCCACGACATCGGCCTCCTCGCCCCGGGCGGTGAGCATCACTATGGGGATATGGGATGTCTTCGGATCGTGCTTCAGGATATTGCACGCCTCGAGCCCGTCGATTCCCGGCAGCATCAGGTCGAGCAGTATCATGTCGGGAAGCTTCGACCTGGCCTTGTCGAGAGCCGCTTCGCCAGTCTCAACCACGGTCACGTCGAAACCATTCCTTACAAGATTGTATCTGACAAGTTCCTGGATGTCCTCTTCGTCGTCGACAACAAGAATCTTCTCCTGTGCCATAATCCACCTTCCAAAGAGCAACGGAAAGAAGCGAACAACAGGATAATAAGTAATACACACACGTGAACGTACTGTTAGGAGTATGTTAGAACCTTGTTAATATAATGGCAATCCATTTTCTACAAGGAATTATCGAGAATACGGGGGTGCATCAATACCTTTCCCGCGATAGACGCATCGAGATCGTCAACGTGCGAGGCAGGGGTTTCAGGCTTCTGATCCATGACGACAAATGAAACTTATTCAGCCCTTGCGTCCTTCTATTCGTACTTGATCGATTCGATCGGGTTCGCCGTAGCTGCCTTCAATGCCTGGTAACTGACCGTGATGAGGGCTATCACGAGAGCGCCCAGCCCCGCCCTGACGAATATCAAAAGGCTCATATCGGTCCTGTATGCGAAGTTTCTCAGCCACTTGTCCATGAAAAACCACGCGACGGGCCATGCGATCAGATTAGACAGCAGCACCCATTTCGCTATATCTTTCGTGAAGAGCATCACGATGCCGGCTACCGATGCTCCCAGGACCTTTCTTATGCCGGTCTCCTTGCTGCGGCGCTCGGTCATGTACGAGACAAGACCCAAAAGACCGAGACATGCGATGAAAACGGCCAGGATCGCCGCGTAGCCGAAAAGTTTCGCGAGCCGTCGGTCGTTTCCGTACAGGCTCTCTAGGTCGGCGTCCATGAAGCTGAATACGAAGGGAAGATCGGGGTTGAGATTCTTCCAGGTCCTCTCGATATAGGCGAGGGCTTCGCCCGTCCTCCCCATATCTATCCTGGCTACGAGATAATTCGCCGCGTCCGGAACGATCCAGAGCATTATCGGCTCTATCTCTCCGTACAGAGTTTCGAAATGAAAATCCTTCACCACTCCCGCGATCGTCGCGTGGAAGCCGCCTCGGCCGAACCATTTTCCAACAGGATTATCGAGCTTCATCTGCCTGACGGCTGTCTCGTTGAGGATTATCGCGGGGTGCGCCCCTTCTCTTGTATCGATGAGGTCCGCCATCTCGAGGTCCCTTCCGGCTGCCAGCTCCATCCCCATAGTCGTGATGTAATCCTCATCCGTCTGGACGGTGTTGATTAGCACCTGCAGGCCTTCCTCCTTGTTCTCCCAGTCCCAGTTGGAGGAGCTGTCGCCGGTGCTAAGCGGCAGCTTCGACACCACTGTGCTGCCTATAATCGCTCCGCTGCGGGCTAATTCGTTCTTCAGCGCTTCATGCCTCTCTATCGAATCGCCGCTAAGGTAGATGTTGACGAGGCCTTTCTCCTTATATCCTAGATCCGAGCTCCTTATGAAATCGAGCTGGCGGAATACGACCGAAGTCCCGATGATAAGAAGGATCGACAAGGAGAACTGAATTACGACGAGCGCGTTACGGAAACCGGCCCCGCCGGACGAATACCGGCCTCCTTTTAGCACACTTGCCGCCTTGAATGACGATAGGTACAGGGATGGATAGATACCTCCCAGAAGGCCTGTCGCCAGCGCTATAGCAAGGCCCGCCAGCAGAAGCGTTGGATCCGTGACTATCGACCGGGCCATAGTCTTCCCCGCAAGGTCGTTCAGGGCCGGCAGAAAGAGCTCCGCGAGAATGACCGCCCCCACGAGCGCTATTAGTGAGTTGAGGATCGATTCGCCGAAGAACTGCAGGATCAGCTCTTTTTTTCTCGCGCCGCATACCTTCCTCAATCCTACTTCGCGGGCCCTTCTCTGGGCTCTTGCGGTCGTAAGGTTCATGAAGTTGATGCAGGCGATGAGCAGGATAAAGACGCCGACCGCTCCGAAGATCATCAGGTACCTGATGAAACCCTGGCCGCCGTCGAGCGTGTAGAGGTTGATATCCCTCAGCTTCTGCAGCGAAAGTAGCGAGCTGCGCTGGCCGTTGTCGATCAGGACGTTCGAGATCTGAGCCGAGACATCGCGCGGATCGGCCCCGGCTCTCAGCATGACGTAGGTACGGGGCCAGTTCGAGGTCCAGCTTTCGAATGTCGTTCCGTACAGCTCGAGAGTCCACTTGAAGGGTATGAGTATCTCCAATTTTGAAAGATGCGTGTTTGCCGGCATATCCTTCATCACGCCGGTCACCGTCATCGGGATCGTGTTCTCCAGCGTCATTATCTTGCCTATAGGATCCTCGCCGCCGAAATATTTCTCCGCTATGCTTTCCGTTATGACTATCGATGAAGGCTCGGTGAGAAGCGAGGAGCGGTCGCCCCGCACAAGCTCATAAGAGAAAATATCGAAAAAGGACTGGTCGATCATGCAAAGCCCTTCCTCTATGAATACCTTGTCACCGTACTTGAGCGCCCTTCCTCCTCCATAGATCAGCCGCGCCGTCTCTTCTATATCGGTGTAGCGATCCTTGAGCAGGGCGGCCAGCGGGCCGGGAAGGTTGTCGGTGAGAAGATTCCCCTCTGAATGACCCTGGCGCTGGAATGCCCTGTAGATCCGGTCACTGTTCTCGTGAAAGCCGTCGTGACCCAGTTCTGTCCTCAGCACGAGGGCTATGAGGATCGCGCAGGCAATGCTGACCGCCAGGCCGGAGATGTTGATGAAGGAATATCCCTTGTATCTTGTAATGTTTCTTAGAGCGATCTTGAAATAGTTTCGAATCATCTCTGCCTTTCGTGCTTAGATCGTTATTTCCTACGATGTGGTAAAACCGCCGCATTGAGATTGTCTCTTCTCATCCTGCTCACGTGAAAAGCAATAATCAAACAATGTGCCATGCGATCAAAGCCTAGTCCTATAATAGTTTAGCTTAACTGTAGCCGGCAGAAACTGTTCGTATTCGGTACGATTAATGTTCATAACCGGACACAAAGAGGGTCTCCCCCTCGGTTTTTAACTTACGCAACGCGGATCGGGGAAACATTCAAGCCGACATTGCACTCCTGTCGAAATCACCATATATGACCTCCCCTCCACGATTTTTCGATGGGCCACCCGTCTTAGTACTATCAACTTGGCCGTGTTCGTTGGTTTGGGGCAATCTTGTTTAAGGACTGGTTTCAAAGAAGAATGTGTCGTCATCAAAGAGTTTGACATATCTTGACTGCAATAGGCAATATATAGCCGGTCATATATTTAACCGCCTTGTATATACAATGAAGTCATTTGATTCGATAAAAGAGTATGTGCTGGTCGGCGTCGTTTCCTGTGCGATCGTCACGATCATAT
>CAZPAH010000006.1:32017-43510 GCA_964584495.1 uncultured bacterium
TTTCGAAAAGCCTTGGGATCACCATAAATACATCTATATGGCCGAGAAAGGCCCTTTCAACCTTCATATAGCACCATTCTGCTGGAGGGTCGGCGTGCCGATTCTTGTAAGGCTGCTGCCTTTTGACGTAAAAACCGGATTTCTTGTCGTTACGCTCGGATCGATTATCGCAACCGGCATATCATTGTATATCCTCGTATCGGCCGCCGGATTTTCCAGGATATACGGATGGTTTGCCATGTTTCTATTTTTCAACATAGGATATTGCACTCGCTTCATGATCGAAAGATTTTGGCAGCCCGACGCCGCAGCGATATTCATTCTTTCCTGCAGCCTGATTGCTGCGATGAAAAAGCGTCCCGTTCTTTTTATGTGCCTTTTGACCGTCGGTGTATTTTTTAAGGAGAATATCCTTTTTGCGGCGCCCCTATATTACACTCTCAACACGGACCGGCTGGTCAATTCGAAGTTTCTGCTTAAATCGGTTTTGCTGGTTATGCCGGCTGTGGCGTGCCTGATGCTGCTGCGTTCTTTAATCCCGGCTTTCAATACAAACGCAGGGTATATCGCCTCTCTTCCAAAAGAGCTTTGGCAGGTTCAGCTGGAACGACCTGATTATAACTTGCACGCGCTTGCTAAAGAGATTGCGGCCATGCGCGTAGAAAGAATGTCATTTATATATATCTTAGCAAACTATTTGATACCGTTCGGAGTGCTTGTCGGGCTTCTTCCCTTCTTTGCTATCAGGCGCAACTTCTATTGGGTGATAAGATTCAGCCCGTTCTTTCTTATGTTGATTGCCCACTTGCTGTTTGTCGTCGAGACGATGAGGCCTTTAGTATTCGGTGCTCCCGTTATGATACTGCTGGCGACTGAAGGAGGCCGGTCTTTGAATCGGTCTCTACGGCTACCGACCTTTTATATCTTGCCACTGCCTCTTATAATCGCTTTTGCCGATTTGTCGAATCCGGCCAGGAGCACGGTCAAGCTTACAACGCAGCTATTGATAATATTTCTATATTATTTTACGGCGATGCTCGTGCGCCGCCTTTCGAATCGGGAATAATGTTTTTTTAAGTTTATAGCCGTACACGCTTAAGCCTGAGCGAATTGCTGATTACGGATACCGAGCTGAAGCTCATTGCCGCAGCCGCAATAATCGGGGACAACAATAATCCGAAGAACGGATACAACAGGCCGGCAGCGATTGGGATGCCCACTGAATTATAGATAAAGGCAAAGAACAAGTTCTGTCTAATATTATGCATGGTGGCCCGGCTTAATCGTCTGGCCCTGACAATTCCCCGCAAGTCTCCTTTTAGCAAGGTTACTCCGGCACTTTCCATTGCCACATCCGTTCCTGTACCCATTGCAATACCGACCTGAGCCTGTGCAAGCGCGGGGGCGTCGTTAATGCCGTCACCGGCCATGGCGACGACGCGTCCCTCTGCTTGGAGTTGTTTGATTACTTCGGCTTTTTGTTCCGGCAATATCTCAGCCTGGACACGGTCGATTCCCAACTTTTTTGCGACGGCTTTTGCGGTGACCCAGCTGTCGCCACTAAGCATAACAATCTCAATACCCTCGGCATGTAAATCACGAATGGCTTCCGGTGTCGTGTCTTTAATGAGATCGGCGACACCAATCAAACCGGCTGCCGTGCCGTTTATAGCAATCAACAAAACCGTCTCCCCATCGGCTCGTTGCAGTTCCGCTCGTCTCCGCCAGTCTCCCGCTTCGACACCCAGGCTCTCCAACAGTAGTATGTTACCCGCGGCCACTCTGTTGCCGCCAATCGTTCCCGTGACACCTTTTCCGGTAAGGGACTGGAAGTTGTCGGGCTTTTCCAATTTAATTCCCTTTTCTACTGCTCCATTGACAATCGCTTCTGCCAAGGGATGCTCGCTGGCCAGTTCGAGACTGGCGGTAAGGCGTAGCACTTCGTTCTCGGTAAATCCTTTTTCTGCCTGCACTGAGACCAACCTTGTCTTACCTTCGGTCAATGTGCCGGTCTTGTCCACTACCAGGGTATCGACCTTCTCCATGATCTCCAATGCTTCGGCATTTTTTATCAAGACTCCGGCCGCCGCACCGCGCCCTGTTCCAACCATGATAGAGATGGGCGTAGCAAGTCCCAGTGCGCATGGACAGGCAATGATAAGGACGGCAACTGCATTGACAACAGCATGTGCCAGACGCGGCTCCGGCCCCCACATCCACCATGATACAAATGCAATCACTGCAACACCAACCACGGTGGGAACAAAGTAACCCGCCACGACGTCCGCCAATTTTTGAATTGGAGCCCGCGAACGCTGTGCTTCGGCCACCATGTCTACAATTTGTGCCAGCAAAGTATCGGAACCTACTTTTTCCGCTCTCATTAATAAGCTTCCCGTTCCATTGACCGTCGCGCCGATAAGTTTCTTGCCCGCTGATTTCAGCGTCGGGATGGGTTCGCCCGTGATCATGGATTCGTCTACGTTACTTTCGCCGTCGATGACCGTACCATCAACCGGCACCTTCTCGCCGGGACGAACCCGCAAGATATCGCCGGGCTGTACCTGCATCAATAGAAGATCTTCTTCCGTTCCATCGTTACGAACAATGCGTGCCGTATTGGGAGCGAGCCCGAGCAGCCTCTGGATGGCGGTATTGGTTCGCGAACGGGCGCGCAGCTCGAGTACTTGCCCTAGAAGCACCAGGGTCGTGATTATGGCTGCAGCTTCAAAGTATACATCTACCAAGCCATTTTCCATTTGCATGATTGGAGGGAAAATATGTGGCGCCAATAAGGCCACCACGCTGTACACCCATGCCACCGAGACCCCCAGTGCGATCAAGGTAAACATATTGAGATTCCAGGTCCGGACTGATTGCCAGCCTCGGACAAAAAACGGCCAGCCCCCCCATAAGACTACAGGTGATGCCAACGCGAATTCAATCCATTGAACAGTTTGCATCGAAATCCGCCTCGCCAACCATGCAGGCGCCAAATCAGCAATCATGGCCAGTAACAACACCGGCAAAGCCAGCGTTATGCAGACCCAAAAACGACGGCTCATGTATATTAGTTCTTCATTTTTATCATCAACGCCGATTGAAATCGGTTCCAGAGCCATTCCACACCTGGGGCAACTGCCGGAGTGATCTTGCACAATTTCGGGATGCATAGGGCATGTGTAGACAGTTGACCCGTTATGTTTCTCGGGAGATGGCGAGGTTCCTGTATCGAGATATTTTTCCGGATTCTCTTTAAATCTATTCCGACAATGCTCACAGCAGAAATAATAGTGCCGGTTCTTATAATCGTAATGGTATTCGGAGTCGCTGGATACCGACATGTTACAGACAGGATCTTTCAGTTGATCCCTATTCGTATCTAGTCCACTCATTTCTTCACATCCCCTGGTAGGCGGGTTTGATCGACTCATGGGTGTTCTCTTCAGAATAACGCCCAGCAATATCGTCCAGCTTCGATTTCAACTCGCTCTCGGGGTACCACCTTCCACGGACCATCACACCGACACGCCTGCCTATATTCTTCACTTCATCGAGCGGATCGGCTTCCACGAGAATCAGGTCCGCTCGACCGCCCACCGTCACGGTTCCAAACTCATCCAGCGCGTCGAAGAACTCTGCCGCGTCATGCGTACCCGCCTTTATCGCTTCGTATGGTGTCAAGCCTGCATCGACCAGGTTCTGTAGTTCCTCGTGAATAGAAAATCCCGGGACGACCAGTGGATTGCCGCAATCGGTGCCGAGCAGAATTCTAACACCCCCATCATACAGCGATTTGGTGAGTTCCTTGCGAATCGGATTTCCTTCGGCGACGGCTTTGAACATCTCGGGAGTGAACTCCTTAGTATAGTTGTTCCCCGGCAGATGAAATTCAAATTCAGACGGCGACAAGTACTTGAACTCCTCGCGCTTGAGTATCGCGCTCGCTTCATCCGGAGGCACCCATTTCTCATATACGATAAGAGTCGGGCAGTTCCAGGTTTGCGCCTCGTACGTCTGTTGCACGATGCCGGGGATCTTGCCCCTATCGATCTCTACCCAGCTCATAATCAGAGAAGAAAAACCGCTCTTCCCTGGAAATTCACAATCGTCCGATACCAGGGCGGTTTCGTAGCCGTCCAGATGCTCGATACACCTCTGATGAGACTCCAGCACGTGGGCGAGCCCGACCTCGGTCGGAACATGCCCGGCGACCGGGATACCTTCCTCTCTCGCAACCTCGATCAACGTATCATACGCTGATATCGACAGATTGTTATAGACCTTCAGGAAATCGAAGCCGGCCTCTCTCTGCTTGGATACGACCGCCCGGACCTGTTCGGGTGAAGCGACGACCTCACATTCGGGGAAAGTCGGCGGATCGCCGTCGATTATCGCTCCGGCGGTGTAGATCGTCGGCCCCAGCAACCTGCCGGTGTTGACGCGCCGTCGCCACTCGAGGACCTCGGAATCGCCCGCCATGTTGCGCACGGTGGTCACACCGTTGGCAATAAAGAGAATCAGCTGATCCGCCTCGATGATATGGGCGTGCATGTCCGCGAGACCGGGCATGAGATATTTATTTCTACCATAGATCACAACCGCCTTATCGGGAACCTTCACGGCCCGTGCGGGTCCAATCTCAGATATGCGGCCATCTTGAACAATGACCGTCTGATTCCGTATAATTTCCTCGCAGTTCATCGGGACAAGGTTCACATCGACGAATGCGTAAACCCCATTGTCGGTTTGTGCACCGGGCGCGGCGATGGGGGTGGTCAACAGAAGAACTGCTAATAGACTTACTACATATGTTCTTTGATTCAAGGTCATTACTGTCTCACCCCCTATTTTCATTGATATTCCTCCCCTGATAGCGAGATATATCGCAAAGCCGTAGGCAAGACCAATAGTAAAAGAGGAAGAGCTATAATGAATCCGCCAATTATGGCGATGGCCAATGGCTGATGCATCTGTGCTCCAGTTCCGATACCCAACGCCAGCGGGAGAAGAGCGCTGATGGCACCCAGTGCCGTCATAAGATTTGGACGTAGACGGATGGAGATTGCATTGACTATCGAATCGTCTTTGTTCAATTTGTTATGAAGCGCTTCCCTATATTGCAGATAGGTGAAAATGGCGTTCTCTCCGATGATGCCGACAATCATGATAATACCCGTGTAACTACCGACATTGAGGGGCGTTCCGGTAATAAACAGCGCAAAAAGGCTGCCTGCGATTCCCAGCACTGCTATGAAAATAATCGCCAATGCGACTCGAAAATTCCTGAATAGAAAAAGAATGACAATAAAAACCAGCATAACAGCAGCGAATAAAATGCTCAACAGTTCGTGGAATGCCCGCTGTTGCTCCGCGTAGGTACCGCCAAATACGATTTGGTAACCCGGTGGAAGCGTGATCCGATATCTGATCTGTCGCTGTATTTCCGTCAAAGTACTGCCCAAATCCCGGTTATTCAGGCGGGCCGTTACGGCGACCATCTGTTTGAGATTCTCGCGTTCTATTTCGCCGACACCTTCGGTGAGAACCACATCGGCAAATTCAGCCAGCGGCTTCAAGTGTCCATCGTTTAAAAAAATGAAGCTGCGCCTCATGATATCGATCGGCACATTCTTCTCATTTTCCAGCATGCGGACATTCACTTGTTGATTTTTCTCCAGAATGCTTCCCACGATGCTGCCTTCAATTTTAGTCTGTAGTTGGAATTGCAGATCCCCTGGGCTCAATTGATATTGAGCAAGGTTGGCAATTTTAGGTTCGTATCGGACTTCCGGACCGGCAATTATAATTCCGTTAAAAACGTCCGCAGTGCCGGGCGTGTTCTCTATCACCGCTGCCACGCTATCAGCCAGAGCAATCAGTTTATTATGGTCATCGCCGAATATCTTAACTTCTATTGGTTGCACCGAAGACATCAAATCGCCAAGCATATCACCGATCACTTGCCCAAAATCTATCTGCAATCCCGGCAGCAGGGCTTCAACCCGTATGCGAATATCGTCCGCCACTTCCTCGGTAGTTTTTCTCCGATTTTTCTTGAGTTGGATCAAAAAATCGCCGTTGTTCGGTTCCGTAATAAAGAAGCCGAGCTGCGTGCCGGTCCGACGAGAAAAACTTTCGACCTCAGGAGTGTGCCGAAGCACGTTATCCACCAGTTTCAGCATCCTATCAGTCACTTCCAGAGAAGAGCCTGGTGGACTCTTGTAATCAAGCACGATTGATCCTTCGT
The DNA here is from genome assembly GCA_964584495.1 of uncultured bacterium. GTDB lineage: Bacteria > Krumholzibacteriota > Krumholzibacteriia > Krumholzibacteriales > Krumholzibacteriaceae > CAZPAH01. Next base: position 38,268 of record CAZPAH010000006.1, read on the forward strand.
CCATGTCAGGCAAAAAGCCTGACGGCAATTTTGGCAGAATCAGAACCGTGAACAGAATCAATACCATAACGAATCCACCGGCGAGGAGTGGCTTACGGATGAAATAGTAAACCCAGTAACGTGTTTTGGGAGCTTTTGATTCCTGTTTGGTCGCCTGATTAGGCCGCGAAAATAGAATATAAATCACCGGCAGGCCGATCCAGGTCACGAAATATGAACAGATCAACGTGATGATCATCGTATCGGTCATGACCCTGAAATATGCCCCGGCCACGCCACCCATTAAAACGAAAGGCAGAAATATGACGATAGTGCTCGATGAAGAACCGATCATTGCGGGCAACAGGAAATGTATAGCTTTGGAGACCGTACTGTAACTGCTCGCGTCCGGATGCTCTTCTTGTGTGCGATGAATTTGCTCTATTACTACAATAGCGTCGTCAATAATCAACCCTATGGCCGCCGCGATTGCCCCAATCGTCATGATATTGAAAGTATATTTCAAGGCAAATAGTATCACCAGCGTCAATCCCAACGTAATGGGGATGGTCATCAGAATAACCGAGCTTGCTTTAATCGATCGCAGAAACAAAATGGTCACGATGATAGCCAGCAGCAGGCCTACCCACAGGACATCCCGCAAACTTCGAATAGAATCGCTGACAAAATCCGCCTGGTCGTAAAACAGGCGGAAGGTCACACCGGCCGGCAGTACATGTTGAATTTCCTTTAATTGGTTTTTTACAGCATTGTTAACATCCAGAAGATTTGCTTTCGGTTGCTTAATAATCGCGATAAGCGGCACATCCTTGCCATTGGCATTGATTTTAATGTAATCGCGGCGCTCGGCGATTTCGACGGTGCCTATATCATTTACTCTAACTTTATTTTTTGGCGAATTAAGAATGATGGTGTTAGCCAGTTCGGTTTTTTCCTCAATAGCTGCGTCCGTCAGAGTGAGATAAAGGCGGTCGTAATCGGCTGTATACCCGTTTGACGAAATAAAATTTGACTCTGAAAGGACATCGTAAACCATTGCCGGCGTTATACGCAAATTGCTCATTCTTATAGGATCCAACAGAACGTGATATTCTTTCACCTTTCCGCCGATGACCGCCACCTCGGAGACACCTTGAATGCGCGAAAGGATCGGTTTTATGGTGAATTCCGCCAGTGTGCGCAGCTCGATTTGGCTTTTTCCTTCTCCTTCCAGTGAAAATCCCATAACAGGCAAAATAGACGGATTCATTTTTTCAATTACTATATTGACGTCTGAGGGAAGATCTTGACGGATGGCGTTGATCTGCGCCTCCACGCGCTGTTTGCCCAGATCTACATCGGCGCCCCATTTTAAAAAGGCTGAGATCTCGCAACTACCACGGCTTGTAGTGCTGCGAATCATATTCAGTTCCTCAACGCGCTTAATGGCGTTTTCGAGAGGTAAGGTTACTGTCACCATCATCTTGTCCACTGGTTGCTCACCGTTTTCAGCAATGACCTTGATTTTAGGAAAGGTGATATCAGGGAACAGTCCGGTTTTGATTTTAAATAATAAATAAATGCCGCCGAGTACGACCAAGATTAGTATAGCGGCCACGGGACTTCTGTATTTAAGATAATAGTTATTCACGGCTCACTTAGTAATGGTTATCTTGGCAGTATCAGGCAACCCGTAGGCACCATCTGAAATAATCTGATCGGCCGGATGGAAATCCGGTTCAATAATTTGTATCAGGCTGTCATTTTCCATACCCTTTTGAACGTCCACCCGCACGGCCGTGGAATCGTTGATGATCCACATTACCCAGAATCTATCTTGCGTTTCATTGCCCATCACCGCACGGCGAGGAAGAACAACGGCATCCTTGACAATTTGAAGCGGCAACCGTACATTTACATTCAGATTTTCAGGAAGTGTTACTGGATTCTTCGGGCGCAGTAGAAATGTCTGTGTTTGCGAAACCGGATCCACGCTTGGTATAATCCTCTGGATGATCGCCGGCTGTATTTCACCGTCAGGCAAATAGATTTGACAGATGTTTTTCCGATCGATCCTCGAAACGTACGGATAAGGCACGTTCAGGGCGATATATAAGGAAGAGGGATTGGATATGATGGCAATCTCCTCGCCTTCAGATATATAATCTCCACAATTGTAATTCAGTATTGTCAACACTCCATCCGAATGGGCACGGATTTGAATAGTACCCCGAAACATCTCTGTGCCAAGATCAATCTTGATGCTGTCATCAATGGCCGATTCCTTTGTTTTTATTGTAAATATCAAATCACCGCTTTTAATTTCATCACCGATGTTTTTATATATCCTTTCGATAAAACCCTGAAAAGTCGCCCGTACAATCTCTTTTTTCATAAATATTGTATTCGCGTTAAGATCTACGAATTCAGTAAAATCTTGAATAAAGGGATTTATAACCTGAACCGGCGTGCCCCTACTGATAGGATCACTCGTTCCCGGTTGCTCTTTGGTGCACGAGATTGCCAGCATCAAAACAACGAGAGCGGCCAGTGACGAACAGCATTGGAACATGATCGTTCTATATTTTTTCATTCTACCAATTCCAATAGTTATATTTGTTAATCTCAAGCTGATAATTTATCTCGACCTCGATCTTGCTGATTCTGAGGTCTGTAAAATTGCGCAGTAAAGTCAGGTAATCAATCATCGACATGTTTCCCTGCTGCAACTGGTTGGCTGAAATCTCCAAGAGCTTATTATAATCCTGAATTTGTTTTGTTAAACTCTCGATATTTTTTTGCAGTGATTCGATCTGTGACTGAAGGTCCTCACGTTGCAGAGCGATGTTTCGTTCGGAAGACCGCCGATATTCGCTTATGATTTGCCGGGCAAGAAGGTTCTGCTGACGTGTCAGCTTTTTTTGCCGGCCATCGAACAAGGGCAACAACAGGTTAACTCCTGCACTCATACCAAATTTCCTCTGGATGTTCTGCAGTTGGATGGCATTCACGCCTGCATTTAAATAAACCTTCAACTGTGGCTGATACTTTGTATCAAGCACTTTTTGTTCAGCGATCGTTGCCAAGCTATCCAGAACATACTTTTGCGTGAAATTGGACGCCGTCTTGGGTGATCCTTGTTCCAGCGTGATCGGATTGATGTCCACAATCGCAGTATCCTGAATACCGCATAGTTCGTATAGCTTCAATATATCGCTCTTATACTGCTGCCTGGCGTCCCACAAATTTATAGTCTGGTTTTTGACCTCGATTTGCAACAGAAGATAATCCTGCGCTTTGATATAACCCCTTTCCATCATTTCGGCGGTAAGTGTAAGCTGCTGTTCCAAATTGATTACAATTTCTCGAGAAAGTCGGATCAGCCTCGCGGTTCTAAGCGTATTCAGATATTGCTCTGTCACTTCTTTTTCCAGATTGTGATGCTCAAGAACAGAAGCATATTCATAATTCTCGCTCTGAATTCTCGCCTGCCGGTCCAGCGCGTTCAGTAATTTCCCGTTAAACAGGTTTCTCTCCACATTAAGCTGCAAGGAATATAGCCCACCATCGTACAATGCGATCTCATAACCGATAGCCTCCGGGGATGGATCGCTTGTGATCAGATCGCCATGGTTGTTGAAATAAGGCGTGAATAGATAGTCGCCCGTGAGCGACACTTGATACGCTGAATTCTGTGCTCGATTCAACCTGTTTTGAACCTGGTTTATGACCAGCAGGTTGCGGTACTCGTTGAGTGCCGGTGAATGCTCCTTGGCTTTGCCGATAAAATAATCGAGTGACTGCTGTGCAAACGCCAATTTTGAGAATATAAGGAGAATAAAAGAAACCCTCGATATAGTATAAAATTTATTCATTGTACCACCGGCGAATTGTTCGACAGTCTACTTCTCCCGGAAACCATACTTGACAAGAAGCATATCCCCATCCTGAACCAGTCCGATACCCGGAGCGTAGAGCTTGAACTCCTTTTCCATGGGCTTTAAAGCGGATCCCTCCCTTGTCTTCAGGCACTCATCAAAAGTGCCCGCCGGCGTTTTGACCTTCTCGCTGAGACTGATCACTTCGGCGCGATCCATGGCGAGGCCGGGCGCAATCTCCTGGTAATACTTCATGCCTATTTTGGGGGCGCCGGAGATGATTTGTCCGGCTTTGGCATCGTCGGTGTTCGCGCGCCACGAGCCACTTTGTCCGGAAATTTTCCCGTCTTTATACTCTTTCACGTCTTCTCCGAAGTAGAAAACGTCCTTGGTATCCTTATCCATCGCGAAGAAATTCCGCGACACCTCGACCAAATTCCCGCTTTCCCACTCACGTTCCTCAACAACACGCGTTAAAATACCACCGACATCCATCGTATCGTTCAGAACAGTGATAACCAGCTTCGCATCTTTGCCTTCGAAGACCAGTTGAAAATCCGGTTCCAGGACAAAATACATGCTCCGTCCGGTCGTGACCAAGCTGCGCTCGTAGATACCAAACTCTTGCCGCCACTCCGAGGCGACAGGCTCCTGCGCTGGAGAAGCGCCACACTCTACAGCTCCCAGAACTGCCGCCATCACTAAGACACAACCGCATACTCTCATTTCATTCTCCTCTTAGTTGAACGCCGCCTCTTGGTTGCACAGCCCCACTCGTCCTCTTGGCGAGCTGGTGTATCATCCCGACGATTTAATTCCCAGCAGCGGCGCTTCCGTTGGATCGAAAATTCGATATGCAAATAATTTCAACCGGTCGCTTATGAGGAACCACACCAGCGCATAGCCCCAAACTAATCCGGCCCAACGCCAACCAAGCGGGGTCATGAACAACCCGTAGACCGCTATAAACGTGGCAAGTGTCTGCGTTCCCAGCACGGCCAGCCACAAAATGCGCGCCGGCCTTATCGACCAGAACGGGCCGCGGGTTCGCGTCAGGAAAATCGTCAGATGGCCGGCCACCGACAGCATCAGGTACATCAGCGTCTGAAGGTGCGGGCGGTCGAGGTGAAAGACGCGATCACCGAGATAGAACAGTCCGAATGCGGCCAAGGGGCCGATTATGCCCAGCACGGTGGCTATTCCAAGCACCATGCGCATGTTCCACGCCTCCGGTTTGTCCTTGTAATGAACATTGTCATAGGCGATGGACAGTATGGCGCCGTCGTTGAGCAACGCAAGCATCACTATCATCACCGCCGTCAACGGATAGAAGTTAAATATCAATATCGCCAGCGTCATGAATAACAGAACGCGCAGCGTCTCGGC
>CAZPAH010000007.1:0-41470 GCA_964584495.1 uncultured bacterium
ATATTCTCCCTGAAGAATGCGTCCTTCCTTACGGATCCGAAGTAGAGCACGCCCTGCACACGGGACCTGACGGTGACCGGAATAATGAAATAGCTTTCTATCCGAGAGCTTCCGACCAGGTATGAAAGGTTCTTCTTCCTCGATCGGTAATACACCTTTTCGCGACAGATCTCCGAATTCGAATATTTATTGGCAAACATATTATGAGTGGTTTTCAATTTTTCTCTAATTTCGGGTATTCTTATCGAAAGCTCCCTGCAATCCAGCATAAAGTGAAAAGTTCCCCCCCCGCTTTCCGTGTAATAAGCGGAAAATTCTCCCCCTGACATATCGAGCATTTTCAGCATGACCCCCCGCATCGCGGAGTCGTTATTCGACGCTTCGAGCAGCTCGATGCGTAGAGGATCGGTCCCGTTTTCCGTTCTATCGGGATCGGTTGTCGATAGAAACGGGAAAAGGACCGCCGATAATCCCTCTGATAAGGAATGTACCGCATCTTTATCGATATCTATAGAAGTGTCACCGCGGCTTAACAGAGTCAGGCGACCCGATCTTTTCCTCCTGTTGAATATTGGAATATCGACATACGAAATGGGGTCACCATTAGGACTATCCGGAGCTTTCTCCGTTCTTTCTTCTTCCTTCAGAAAGTACCATCTGTAATCCTTGTCGGGTATCGAAAGGGCGCCGAAAAGCAATTCGCGGCTTACACCCGGTGAGAGTTTCGTGACATATACGGTTCTTACGCTATCAATTTGCAGCAGGCAGGTTTCAATATCGAAAATATCCCGCATGAATTGATCCACAACGGTCAATACATCCCTTATGGTTCCGGGCGCATTCACCCTTAAATCTCTAAGCAGTCGGGCGACATCTCCGGCTCTCATCCGGCAATCCCTGTCAATAATTGGTAAATGTATGCTCTCTCATGGATTTGGCAGGGCAACTAGCATGCCATCGGCAATCATCCCCGTTGAGAGGACGGAAGGTGCCTGGAATTACACCCTGACACAGCTTAATTGAATAAATAACAAGATGATACAATTGCGGCGCAAGCAGAGCGGCCATTAAGATCAATTTGGTACCGTTCAACTCATAGAGGGGCCGGTTTCTCGACCGAAAGAATATTATCCATGATAAGCAAATTTTTCATGGCAGGGAGAAAAAAGATCCTTTTGCTGTATCAATCGCTATAACCATCGGGATGCGTGCGGCGCCATTTCCACGCATCTTCAATTATTCTCGTCAATTGGGGATACTTCCTCTTCCATCCAAGGATCTTTTCGGCCTCGCGAGACGAAGCTACCAGAACGGCCGGATCGCCGGCCCTTCTATCGCCCACCACATGAGGTATATCGACTCCGGTGACCTCGGCGGCCTCCTCGATTATCTCCATGACGGAAAAACCACGTCCGTTCCCTAGGTTCAGGGCACCATAACATCCTTCGACAACCTTCTCTATCCCGAGCAGATGCGCTTCCGCCAGATCCTCTACATGTATATAATCCCTTACGCATGTACCATCCGGCGTTGAGTAATCGTTGCCGAATACGGTGATCTTGCTCAGCTTGCCCAGAGCGGCATCGAGAACAAGGGGGATCAGGTGGGTTTCCGGCCTGTGATCCTCCCCCCTTAAAAGAGACGCTCCCGCCGCATTGAAATACCTCAATGAAAGCGCATTTAATTTCCAGGCCTTGCGGCAATCCTCAAGCATCCTCTCGATGATCAATTTAGTGTTGCCGTACGCGTTGATAGGACGCAGAGGGCTGTCCTCCTTGAGAGGAATCCTTTCCGGCTCGCCATATACCGCCGCCGTCGATGAGAAGAGAAAATTTCTTATACCCTTTTTCTGCATCCCCCTGAGAAGCGATACGGCTCCGCCTACGTTGTTTCGGTAATATTTCAACGGATCGGATACCGATTCGGCGACCTGGGAAAAGGCGGCGAAGTGGCAGACCGCCGCGATATCGCCCGAGAGAACCCCCTCCACGGCTTCCTGATCGAGTAGATCCAATTCGTAGAATCTAATCCTCTCATCCAGGGCAGCCCTATGCCCCGTCGAAAGATTATCAATAACCACGACTTCGTATCCTTTATTCAGCAAGCTCTCTGAAACCACACTTCCGATATAACCGGCGCCGCCCGTGATCAGAACCTTCATCCATTCCTCCGTCCATAGATCTTCAGGTATTTCTTAAGATATTTACCGGTCTCCGAACCAGCCGATTTTACGATGCTGGAGGGATCTCCACAAGCTATAACTCTTCCCCCTTTTTCCCCTCCACCCGGTCCCAGGTCTATTATATGATCCGCAGCGGCGATCACATCCATGTTATGCTCTATCACCGCTATGGAATGCCCAGCCTTCAGCAGTTCCTCGAATACATTCAATAGCCTCTTCACGTCGCTCATGTGGAGTCCCGTAGTCGGTTCATCCATTATATAGAGGTTATGCATCCCATCCGCCTCGACGAGCTCGCGTGCGATCTTGATTCTCTGGGCCTCCCCGCCGGACAGGGTGTTGGAAGGCTGCCCCAGCTTCAGGTATCCAAGCCCGACCTTTGTCAGCACCCACATCCTTTCACCCAGCTGTGGAATGTCGTCGAAAAAACGAATCGCCTCATCCACCGTCATGTCAAGAACTTCACTTATATCCTTACCCTTGTACTCCACCTCCAGCGTCTCCCTGTTGTATCTCCTGCCGTCGCACTCCTCGCACGGGACGAAGATATCGGCCAGAAAATGCATTTCCACTTTCCGGTATCCCATTCCCTGGCATCGATTGCACCTTCCACCGGCCTTGTTGAAACTGAAACGTCCGGCTGAATACCCTCTTATAAGCGATTTTTTCTGGAGGGCGAAAACCTCTCTTATGTATGAAAATCCGTTTATATACGTAATCGGATTCGATCTGGGCGTGGAGCCTATCGGGCTCTGATCCACGAGAAGCGTCCTATCCAATCTGCCATCGACCAGAAAGCCACCCACCCCCGAAGGCCCGGGCGCCCTCCTCTTGTTCCCGGTCAATCTGTATAGAACATCGACCAATAGGGTGCTCTTGCCCGAACCGGAAACACCGGTTACGCAGACAAGGTTGCCGAGTGGAATCTCCAGATCGATATTCTTCAGGTTGTGCTCGGAAGCACCCTTGAGCAATATCCTTCCAGAGGGTTTACGAGTCTTCTTTGAAAGCGAAATTCCGCCGCTATTCCCAAAAACGTATGCGAGTGTCTTTGATTCCGGTATATTTGCCTTCGCAGCCCCTGAAATAGTCCCGCTGAAGACGACGCTTCCACCGTCGATACCGGGACCCGGTCCCAGGTCCACCAGATAATCCGAGGATAGAATTATCTCCGGATCGTGCTCGACTACTATAACTGTATTTCCGAGGTCCTTCAGACGCTTCATCACATTTATCAGCTTCATGTTATCTGCGGCGTGCAACCCCACCGAAGGCTCGTCGAGAACATAAAGAGTGTCGACGAGATTCGCGCCCAGGGAATTGGCCAGGTTAATCCTCTGGGCCTCTCCTCCCGACAGACTTTTTGTCAACCTGTCAAGCGTCAGGTACTCCAATCCGACGTCTATCATGAATCTCAACCTCGAAAGGAGTTCCGATAGAATATCTCTCGAGATCATTCTTTCCTGAGGGTTCAGTTGCAGCTTTTCCAGAATCCCCAGGACCTTGGACGGGATCATTCCCGACAGATCACTTATACTGTATCCTTCAACCCGGACATAACCGGCCTCTTTTCTCAACCTGCTCCCGCGGCACATCCTGCAGGTCGTATATCCCATGTATCTTCTTGTAAAGAAACGGTGTCCCTTCTTGTAGCTCTTCTCCCTCATCTTGATCAGGAATGGTATCACTCCTATGTATTCTCCCTTTCCCTCGAGTATCAAATGCCGGGATTGCCCCGGGAGATCACGCCACCTGACATCCGTGGGAATACCTTCCTTTTCACAGAATTCAATCATCCTGTAATAAAAATACTCGAATCTTTCGCGCGCCCAGGGATCAACGGCTTTTCCCTTGAGAGACAGCGAAGTGTCCGGCACGATCATCTCTTCAGAAAACTCCATCCGGTCGCCGAATCCCTTGCAATCGGGACAGGCTCCGAAGGGACTGTTGAATGAAAAAAGAGGCGGTGTGGGCTTGTTGAATACTCTTCCGCACGAATCGCACGTAGGTGCATCGCTGAACCTGAATCGATCTCCATGCGGAATTTCCAGGACCTCGACCACGCCTTCCCGTTCACTGTAAGCAAGCTCGACCGCTTCGGCCATGCGGCTCCTGTTCTCTGCATTTACTTCCACCCTGTCCAGCAGGATCTCTAGATCTTCCCCCTCGTGACCCTTTACATCAAAATCTTCAATCCTGACAACCTCTCCGCGCACGAGGATCCTCGAATATCCCCTGGAGGTGAAATATGATTTTCTTGCCTCCCATTGCTTCTCGAGCAAAGGCCCGTCAGGCATTAGGATATACACCTTCTTACCCGATGATCGCTTAAGGACCTCTCTCGCCACTTCGGAGGCCGCGTATGCTCTCACTTCCCTGTCGCAATCGGGACAGAATGTCCTGCCTATCCTCGAAAAAAGCAACTTGAGATAATCGTAAATCTCGGTGGCCGTCCCCACGGTCGAGCGCGCGCTCGTAACGGTATTCTTCTGGCGGATAGCGATTGTCGGACTTATTCCGGAGATCGAATCAATATCGGGCCTGTCCAGCTTTTCGATAAACTGCCGCGCATAGGTCGACAGGGACTCGATGTATCGCCTCTGTCCCTCGGCGTAGATCGTATCGAAAGCGAGAGATGATTTCCCTGACCCCGAAACACCCGTTACTGCAATGACTTGCCGCAGCGGGAGCTCTAGATCGATATTCTTTAGGTTGTGCTGCCTCGCGCCCCTGATTACCATGCACTCGATCGCCAAGACCTTCTCCCTGTAAATGCAAACCTTAATTATATCAGGAATTGTAAAAATCTTCAACATCGCATATAATTCCTCTTATCATGATTGAAGAACAGAAAATTGCCGAAGAAATCGAGTCGCTGCGGGCTACTTTAAGGGTGCTGAGAGGAGAAAACGGTTGCCCCTGGGATAGGGAGCAATCTTTGGACGATTTGATATCATACCTCATCGACGAAGCGTACGAGCTGCTTCACGCCGAGAAATTCTCGGAAACTGAGCATATCGAGGAGGAGCTCGGCGACGTGTTCTTTCTCGTTATCTTCATGCACGAACTCCTTTTGGAGAGAACACAGACTCCCCTGTCCTCCATAATAAAGAAGGTGCATGAGAAGATAGTGGAACGTCATCCTCATGTTTTCGGCTCCGCCAGCGCAGACAACCGGTTTGAGAGTATGGTGCACTGGGAACGTATCAAACGTGCGGTAAAAAAATCCTCTGAAGACGAGCCGGCGCTGGGCTCCATACCGTCCAATTTGCCCCCTATAAGAAAAGCCGTGATAGTGCAGAAGAGAGCGGCCGGCACGGGTTTCGATTGGCCCGGACACGAAGGGGTTATCGAGAAGCTCCAGGAGGAGATCGGTGAGCTTCAAACGGCCATAGAGACGGGAAAACGGGATTTGATCAAGGAAGAGGTAGGCGATATTTTCTTCACGGCGGTCAACCTGGCGAGAAAACTCCAGGTCGATTCGGAGAGCGCACTGGACAGAACGATTTCCAAATTCATCAGACGTTTCAATTCTATGGAAGAAAAATCGAAAGCTTCCGGAACGGCCCTTTCCCGGCTCTCTCTGGAGAAAATGGAAGATCTGTGGCAGAGCAGTAAGGAAAAAGGATAGTACGGCTTCCCGCAGGACGTGCAGCGATTCCGTAGATATAAGGACGCCGCGGACGGGTTTCCCGCCGCGGCGTCCCTTAGGAGTATACTTTTTTAATCTAGTTCATACGGTGGAACTCGATCCTCCTGTTTTCGGCCCGTCCGGCTGCAGTCTTGTTGGATGATATGGGATCGGCCTCTCCATAACCCTTGGAGAGAATCCTGTCGGTCATTACCCCTGAATTCACAAGGTACTGCTTGACCGCGTCGGCCCGTTTCTGCGAAAGGGCGAGGTTGGACTCCCAGCTTCCAACACTGTCCGTGTATCCACGTATTTCGATTTTAACCTCTGGATAGGCCATCAGGGATTTGACCACCCGGTCTAGAATCGAATAGGAATCGGGGGTCAGCGATGCCGATCCGCTTTCGAAATTGATACCCCTGAGTATGAACTTCTCCTCGATGGGACGCTCGTCCGGGCAGCCATCCTCATCCATGTATCCGTTGAACGTTTCCGGCTCGTTCGGGCAGGTGTCGTCGGCGTCCAAAATCCCATCGAGATCGTTATCGAGATCGGGACAGCCGTCTTCATCCTGGAACCCGTCGATATCCTCCGGCTTCAGCGGACATTTGTCCACATCGTCGGGAACTCCATCGTTATCGGAATCCTGGAGAACGTCGGGGCAGCCGTCGTTATCCTCGAACCCGTCGAAATCTTCCGGTTCGTTGGGACACCTGTCCTCGACATCGGGAATGCCGTCTCCGTCATTATCCAGGTCCGGACAACCGTCTTCATCCTGGAACCCGTCGAAATCCTCGGCGAGGTCTGGACAATTATCCGCAGCGTCCGGGATTCCGTCTCCATCGTTATCCAGGTCCGGGCAACCGTCCTCGTCCTCGAATCCGTCGAAATCCTCCGGTTCCTCCTGGCATTTATCCAGTTTATCCTCTATTCCATCCTTGTCACTGTCCTGCGGAAGAACGAAGCCTCCCGCGAAAAACGCGCAGTATGCTATCCAATCGGGCGGATAGGCTATCGGCAGGGCATCCTCCGAATTAAGGTTGTGATCCATGGCAAGCATAATTCCTACGCCTTTTTCCGACGCGATCGATATTCCCCAGGACAGGGTATACATATTCTTGTTTGTATGAGCCACCGAATCGGCCTCTTCGTAATCGGCATTGATAAATTCGTCCCAGTTGAATTCCATAAAAAGCCTGGCATTCTTGAGCACGAATTCCACTCCGGTTCCGAGGGTGAAGAGATCGTTGAAGTTATCCCCCTTCCCCACCGGGACGGCCGGATAAGCGGGAGGGTAGAACCCGCTTGTGTTGGGGTTATTGGTATTCAGGATCCCGTAGCCCTGCTCCTCGTTCCTGTTGAACCTGTACCCCGTGTTCAGGTGAATCTTAGTCGGAACGAATTCCTCCACATCCATGAAATCGAGTGTAAATAACCCTGTGATTCCGATATCTACCGCGTCAGTGGTAAACGCCCGCTCCTTGTTGCCGGTCGGTAAATTTATCGATCCCAGCAGGCCCATCCTGAACCTTTCGGTTGGAAGAGGAAGACAGACTTTCCCCTGCAACCTTGTATCGCCTATACCTCCCCTGTAGACGGTTTTAAAATCGTTATTCTCGAATTCCTTACCTACCTGCATAATCCAATTTCTAACATCCAATGATGCCGAAATTTCTATCGTATTGCTCAATCCAAGGGTCAAAGCCGCCCTGGAAAGAAAGAAATTGTAATCCACTTCAGGATTGGAGGCCGTGGAAAGGTGGTAGAAACTCAACGGTTCATCGGTAAGAATTATTCCGGCTCTTCGCGAGTATGAAGTTCCCAGGGTGAATATGAGCTTGCCTTTTCCAACGGTTCCCGCTTCATGCACCCGGAGAAGACCGGCGGTTCCTTCCCAGGAACTCTGAGCCTGCAAATGGCCCGCCGTCACGGCCATAAAAGCCAGGGCGGAAACGACCACCAGCAAAACTGAAATCAACCTCATTCTTTTACCTCCTCAATAGCTCGATGCCCGGAATACCTTTAAATAAAAACAATTAACAACTTATTTCTCGCCAGGCTCTTCCTTTTCCGACTGCTCTTCGCTCTCTTCAGCCTTCTTTTCAGACCCCGCGGATCGATCGGAATCGTCGTTCTTATCATCGTCCCCGCGGTTGAGCTCATCGATATAATTCATCTGCAGATCCATCAGCACCACATCCAGCAATCTCTTCTCGTCATCGTCGAGATTGCCGGAGGTCTTCTGCTGAATCATGCTGATCATATCAATCGTAATCTTCGCCTGTTGCAAATCTCTTTCCAATTTGTTCGTTATGGGATTTACCAGTTTACCGAGCTGTTGAAGGGCTAGGGTCTGAAACATCGCCACAAGATGGTGAAAGAGAAATCCTTCACGCTCCTGCCCGTTGTTCATTTTATCTTCCAATACGAATTCCTCCTTTCCACTGAATTGACTATATGTATATAGATTTTAAGCTGTCAATGAAAAACAAATCGGAACCGTACCGGATTGGACGACGGATAGCTCGGCCATAACGCATTGTCAGGACGGGAGCTGCACACGGTTTTAATACCGGTAGGACCGCTAGAATTGTCAGACCGTAGGCAGGATTAGTCTATTCCGCGTTCCGATGCGAACCAGATCATCTTCGCGCTTTCCTCGGTCGACAGGTTGGCATATCCATGTTCTTGGTTCGCGACGATATATATACTGTCTCCCGGGCAGAGCTCGTATGTTTCGCCCTCTACTTTGAAGGAGATGTTTCCTTGAAGGACCTCGGCGGCCTCGTCGCAATTGTGCGAATGCATGATTATGTTTCCCGATTCATTTGGAGCCAGAGATATCAATTTTGCATTGATCTTACCGCTCGGAATCGAATTGGTAAGCATTTCCATTTTGCCCGGGGCTCGTTCCAGCTCGATCTCCTTGCGGTCTTCAAGAGCTATGAAAGAAACATCGGGCAGCTCTTCGGATTCGATGAAGTATGCGGGATCTTTTCCCAGGGCTTCGGCAATTCTGATCAATGCCCCTATCGTGGGAGAAGTTTTCCCCCTCTCGATCTCGGATACATGCGTAGCCGATATTCCCGCTTTGGCTTCAACGTTCTTCAAGGTCATGTGCTTTCCTTCCCTGACCTTCTTTATCCTTCTGCCTATCTCTTCTTTCGTAATCATTTCTCTTTTCCCGTCTCCTTTCGGATCGTTTATACTTTAAAGGCTGTAGGGCGGAAGTGTCACCCATATGGCCCTGCACCTGGCATCGCCTATATTTCTCATGGCATGTGGCTTATTAGCCTTGTAATGAATGCTGTCACCATCTTTCAGTATATACTTCTCCTCGCCTATTATGATCTCCATCACACCTTTTGTAACAAGGGCGAACTCTTCACCGTCGTGCTTGCTGGTCTCTTCCGGCCTGGCTATACCCGGTTCAAGTTCCACTTCAAGGAATGATATCTTGGGATTCGGCAGATCCTTCGTAAGGGAATAATATGTTGCGCCCCAGTCCAAGAATTGCATCGCCTTGCGCTCATCTTTGCCCACAACCGATACTTTGGACAGATTCCTCTTCTCAACGAAATAGGCCACATCCGTCCCCATCGCCTCGGCTATCTTGGCAAGAGCGCCAACGGTGGGTGAGGTCATTCCTCTCTCTATCTCGGATACATGCGTCGCCGAGACCTTTGCCTTGATCTCAATATCCTTAAGGGTCAATCCCTTCGAGAGGCGAAACTGCTTGATGCGAGATCCTATCTCATTTTTGTTGTCCATCAAAGCCCCCTTGTCGATAAACTTACGCAACTATATTCATATAAAATAATTATGAATAAATTTGCAATGTATTGGGTTTAATATAGTCAATTAAAATGCAATAATCAAACTTTATGTCAAAAAATATTTGTACAATTACAAAACATCCCCCACGTGTAGGTGTAATTATTCTGTTTTAAAGCACAATATTGCTTAATCAACCGATAATTACGAGTTATCATATATTACGGTCGTAGGGGCATTCGCTCGCTTCTTACGGCAAATCGGCACCTTGCCGGTCGGACTACCGGGACATATAGCTGGACTGGAACCTCGGAATTCACTTATATTATTCAACATCTTGAATATCAACAAGGTTATGTTTCGCGGCGGGCCCACCATAGATATCCAACAGGGATGTAGTATGAAGTCGGGAAAAGCAAAATTACTTATCATCCGGTTCGGTTCCCTCGGGGATCTGATACTGATGTTTCCCCTCCTGGAATCGCTTCGCCGTGCCTTTCCGGAACATACTATCGATCTCGTTACAAAGAAAATGTACGCGGAGCTCTTTCGTGACTGCCGGTATATAGATCGTCTGATCACTCCCGGCGGGGACGGTTTTTACGATCTCCTTCACCTGCGGAAAAACCTGGCCGGGGAAAGGTACGGGATTATAGTAGACGCCCATAACGTTATTCGCAGCAATGTCATATATCGCACCCTCCGTGCGCCGGAAAAGATACAGATAAAAAAATCCCAATTTAAAAAGACAATGATGATACTGGGAAAGGGGAAATCTACATCACCACCCCCGACGATTATAGACGGCTATAACGAAATCGCAGCCAGGTTTGGAGCGACACCTAGTGAAACCGGGCCATTTTTGAGCTTACCCGAAGAATATGAACGGCTTCCCTCCAGGTTGATCTCTTCGAGAGGCCTGGACCGATCAAAGCTTATAGCCCTCGCCCCGGGCGCCAAGTGGAAAACGAAGCAATGGCCTCTCGACAAGTATTCCGAGCTCGCAAGAGAATTCATCGATGCCGGCTACGGAATCATTATCACCGGTGGTGCGAGCGAAGTGCCGCTGGGGTCGTTAATATCCCGGACCGTTCCCTCCGTTCTCGATGTCACGGGAAAGTTGTCTATCCTAGAAACGGCCGCCATGCTAAGCTACTGCAGGTTGCTAGTGACAAACGATTCGGCACCCCTTCATCTCGCCGAAGCGGTCGGCACTCCCGTTGTAGCCCTCTATGGACCTACCGTAAGGGAGTTCGGTTACTACCCGCGTCTTCCCCTTAGTATCGCAATAGAGAAACCGCTCGCTTGCCGCCCCTGCTCTAGAAACGGCTCCAGGCCATGTCCTTTAGGCACCGTTGAATGCCTCGAGTCGATTAATCCCGGAGAGGTCATCGAAGCGGTGGCAAGCATCCTCCAGCGGGATAAAGACAGATCTTTCGAGAACGGAGGATCGTAATGAGCTTTCAGCGGGTACTGTACAACGCCGTACTTCCCCTGTCCGTCGCAGCGGCTCGAGTCGCCGGATGCTTCGATCCGAAGATCGCCGAAGGGATCAAGGGCAGGAAAGGATTCAGGGAAAGATGGACGAATAAATCGTCCGGCTTGAACCGGGATGGGCTCGTTTTCTGGTTCCACGTCTCATCCGTCGGGGAGTTTCTCCAGGCCAAACCTGTAATGGACCTTCTCAGCGTCAAATTTGGGGAAAACCTTCAAATCGCCCTAACGTTCTTTTCCCCATCAGGAAAGAACTATTTCGAGAAATTCGATCGATCGTATCGTAACCGGTCGATTCGATTCGCAGATTACCTGCCCTTCGATACGGTTTCGAACATGCGCTTCTGTCTTGACGCGATAAGGCCGGATATGGTCGTTTACACCAAATTCGACCTGTGGCCCAATATGATAGAGGAAACGGCCCTCAGGAATGTACCCCAGATCCTGATATCGGCCACCCTCTCTCCCGGCTCAAAGCGGCTCTCGGGAATCGCCCGAGGATTTTACGGTAAACTTTACTCGCGGCTCAGCGCGATCGCCGCCATCTCCCGGGAGGACGCGCTCAGGTTCGAAGAGGGAGTAACCGGAGACGTCGAGATAATCACCGCGGGTGATACGAGATTCGACCAGGTCTGTCAAAGGATAGACAGTTCCACCGTAAGGCTTCCCGGGGGACTGAGCTCCGACCGGCGCAGGTTCATCATCGCCGGTAGCAGCTGGCCCAGGGACGAAGCGATCGTAATACCCGGTTTCAAAAGGTTGCACGAGAAACACCGAGATAGCGGACTTATTATCGTCCCACATGAACCGACGATGTCGAGGATCGAAGAGATAACCGTTAGACTGGATCAAGCCGGCCTCAATCACGTTCTTCTATCGGAACTTGAAGACCAAGCCCCGATCAAAGCGAATGTCGTGATAGCGGACGGATTAGGCTATCTCGCAGAACTTTACAGGACGGGATGCATCGCCTACGTTGGAGGCAGCTGGACAACCGGCGTCCACAACGTTATGGAACCGGCGGTGCTCGGTCTTCCTGTGCTTTTCGGTCCCAGGATCGACAATTCCTGGGAAGCGGGAAAGCTTGTAGAGTTGGGTGTCGCTAAAGTAGTGAAAAGCCCCGAGGAGTTCGCCGGCGAGGCGGGCAAGCTGGTATCCGACGAAAAATTGCTCGGGATACTGGGGAAAAAAGGGACGGGATTCATACGAAATCATTGCGGTGCGGCTGCTGTTTGCGTAGATTTGATCGAACACTATTTGAAGAAAGGTAAAAAGTGACATCAAGTACAGAATTCCCGGCACAACCGCGCTACATACAGATCGAATCCATCATAGGTTGTGATGCCCGCTGCCCGTTCTGCCCCCAGCGGGATATCGACCGAAAACCGAAAAGGAGGCCCGATAAGACCTGGAAGAAGATAATCGACGATACCCGTGGGCTCGGGATAACCTACCGTCCATTCCTCCAGAACGAAGCCCTTATCGACCGCCGTCTTCCTGAAATCATATCGTATATCAAGAAGGATCCGACCGCCCATGCGGAGATCAATACGAACGGAAACGCACTGACGGAGAGTATGGGGCGGGAGCTGATCAACGCCGGGCTGGACCTCATCCGTTTCAGCATAGACGCTTTCTCCGAGGAAACGTATGCGCGCGACAGGGTCGGTCTCGATTACCACCGGGTGGTCGCTAATATAGAGCGATTCTCTCGTATGGTCGCGGGAGGTGAAAGGCCTGTCGTGATCGAGGTCAGAATGATCGATATGGAATCCAACAAGCACGAGCAAAGCGATTTCATAGAATACTGGAGCAGCAGGGTCGACCGGGCTCTTATCGTTCCTTTCTACAATTGGCCTTGGACCGAAGGTGTGGAGATGGTGAGGAAACCGTGCCTCAAGATGAGGGAAGAGATGTTCTTTTACACCGATGGAAGGGCGGTCTTGTGCTGCTGGGATATTGCCGGCAGGGCGGTTATCGGCGATGTCAACCGGGAATCCGTTCTCGATATCTGGAACGGAGAGACAAGAAGGAAATTCGCCGAAATTCTTTCAAGGGGCGAAAGGGAAAAAATTCTTCTCTGCTCGAGGTGCGACGCATACAAGGGCAGACATTTTGAAGGTTTCGACGACTGAACGAATTCATTATTCACCCCGGTCGGCGAGCACGCCCGTACGGATTCTGAATGGCTGGCGTCTGCCGTAGGAAAAGGAACGCCACAACCATTCGGCCGGACCGAATCTGAAATAGCCCAACCATAAAGGACTTACTACAAGCTGTACGACCCACATTCCGAGGACCGCAAGAACGAGCGCCGCACGCCCGAAGCGGCCGTACAGACCCAGGCCGTATCCGAAAAAGATCGTAGTGAACACGATGGTCTGCGAAAGATAATTGCTCAGAGCCATCCTGCCGACGGAGGCAAGCATCAGCTTCATCCGCTCCATGAACTTCGACCGGCAAATCAGCATGACGATTCCTACATGACCCAGTGCCACCAACGGTCCCCCGAAATAGTTGAACACCCCCCCCATCTTGAAGATATACACAAAATCGAAATTATGCGCTATCAGCCCATCCGCTCCCGTCGCAACCAGCGGCAATCCGATTCCATACCCGACAATGGACATGACGGCGTAGAAAGTGCCGGACCGGGACGCGGAAAAAACATTCACCTTCATCAATCCCATCCCGAGAATCATCAATCCTCCAACCCTCCATATGATAAAAACAAGAAGAATCCAAGTCTGCATCATCAAGGCCTCCGGAGCCCGCTGCTTAAGAATACCTAAATAACCGCCACGGTAAATCTCCCTGTTTTTATCCAACTGCTCGTTTGATGGTTGTAACGATTCCGTAATGCCCGTCCAAGACTTTAGTTGCGATTCTTCCCTCGGAGTCAGTGTCCGCTCCTCGGCGAGCTTCTTCTCGATTACGGGCATCCCGGTCCTTAGATGCTCGAAATAGAAACCAGAGGCCACAGGCGGTAACGCGCCGATTAAATATACGATCGAACCCAGGAGCACCAGTTTTTTGGCGCTGGCCGTTCTGAACAGAAAAATAATGAGCCCGCATATGGCGTAGTAGTAAAGAATATCTCCAATCCACAGAAAATAGAAGTGTAACAAGCCTATTACAAGAAGCCAAAGGACGCGGCGGTACCAGAATTTTCTAAAAGAGATGCCGGTTTTCGAATAGCGTTCTAACATGAGCACCAGTCCGGCACCGAAGAGCATTGAAAACACGGGCATGCATTTATTGTAGAAAAAAAGATAGCCCACCCACCAGGCCGCCAGATCGACCCCCTTCATCCCTCCCGCTATTGTCGGTATTTTTATCGCGATGTCGGGAAAACTGAACGACAAGATGTTGATCATGAGAATGCCGAGCAGCGCCGCTCCCCTCAACACATCAACCGATCTAATCCGCCCTCCGGCCGGCACCGGCCCCGGACCGGCGGATACATCATTAGAATCCAACCCCGCCGTTCGCCCTTCAATCCCACCCCCGATGCCGCCTCCATTATCTTCGTTCAATCTCATCAAACGACCGTGTCTTCGAATCAGCCTGCAAAGATCTTCTCTATTGAAGCTTACGCATATTCATCAGAACCTTTACCGTTCCTTTGCGTTCCTTGTTCTGCCGGTAGGAAATAATCATATCCGAGTATCCGTCCGCGTCGAGATCGATGCTTTCCAGCTCGCCGAAGGCCGCCACCTCCACTTTAGCGACCGGCTTGTTAGAGAACAGCCTGTCCTTATCCCCCGACACTCCCAGGTATATCGATAATTCATCCTCTTTCGTCCCGAATACGAAATCCTTCCTCTTATCACCGTTGAAATCGCCGTTAAGGCTCAAGGCTTGATCGTCCGATTCCCCGGAAAAATCTATCTTGAATTTCACTTCTTTGGAAAAATCCGGCCTTTCCGAATACTTGTTATCGTCGTTGAGCAGGAAAATATTGAAATTTATTGGTATCGACCTGGTTATCAGCCAGCGGATAATGGAAGTCAGGCTGATCCTAATCGAAGGAAGGATCATGTCGAGACGCCCGTCTCCGTTGACATCGCGGATAATCGTTGTTACGGAAGCCGTTCCTTCGGATATTATCATCTGGTCGGGCTCCTTAGAAAAGCCACCCCCTTTTCCGTAATATATGTTTATCACGCCCCTGAAATTGGATAATCCCTTCGCCGTCTGCTTTGTGACGATAGCATCGGCATAACCGTCGCCGTTCAGATCCTCTATGACAGTCTCCCGGTGAGTATCCCGGTCGATCTTCTCCTTCTGTGTAAGCACATCGAACATGACATCGTGCGTCGGTTTGGCGCTGAAACGCCCGCCTGGTTCCTGCCTGTAGACGATCACCCTGTCTTTCGTCGTGACGAATAGGTCTTTGAGCCCGTCATTATCAAAATCCATAAGAACAGTCTCGGGAAAAGTGAAGCTGGCGAGCAGCTCTGATGTTTCCTTGCCTTCGTCACCCGAGTATCCACCCCGCATCCCGGTATCCAGCTCGATCGAGATCTTGTTCTCCGAACCGAAAACCCCCGAGGAATCGACGGCGTAGATGGACAGCCCTTCGAACCGGAATATGCCTATTTCATCCGACCCGTCGCCGTTCCAGTCTTTAATGAAATTGATAAGAGGAAGTGTTCTCTTGGACGGGAAAACAGTCAACCCCTTAGTATCAAATAAGTTTCTAGATTCGGTAATGTACTTGCCTCCGTTTATCGGGTAGTACCTGATTTGGCCGGGTGTCAGATAGCATATCTCCATTTTTCCGTCATCTGCGACATTTCCCGTATCGAGTATAACCGCCGCGGTGTCCGCTTCCCAGGATTGGTCGGCGGCGGTCGAAAAACCCTTCTCCCTGTTCTGCCAGAAGACCGAGATCCATCTTGTCTCGTCGGGCTCGAGCCCCTTGCGGTGAACGATCAAAATATCCTTGAGCCCGTCTCCATTGAGATCTTCCGCGTGAAGATCCAGCACCCTGTCGGCGACACTGAGCGTGGAGATCGTGAATAGATCCTCGCTCCCGGCAAAAACCTCCGATGGAGAGTTCGAATAGACGGCAAGGGCCGCGGCGAAAATGATCGATAAACTCTTCCCGTAATTCATCCTGCCGTACCGTGAGTTGAGCTTCATGACTACATTCTCCAGTCTTCTTCCTGTCTTGCTAAAAGGTGATTTCCTTCTTTTCCACAATCATGTATCCTGCCGTCGCCGAAACGGCGATCCAGGTCCCCGCACCTATCAACGTCCTCCAAACGAGAGTGCTCCATTCGAGGGGAAGGGGAAGTCCCTTGCTCATTGCGGTCATCTGCTCGAACGGAACAAAAAGAGAACTGCTCAACAGAAACGGCCTCGCCTGATGGAAAGCCGAAGCGGCCGCCATAATGAACGCGGAGCCGAGAACGGCAGATATCGCCGTTCCGGGGCGGTTCATGATAACAGCGAATACCGCCGACACCGCCGTCACGCCGAGCAGCGCCCAGCAGGTCAGCAGGAAGACAAGAACGAAGCGATACCACATGCTGGAAGCGGAATGTATGAGGTAATCCTTCTCCGTCAGATCGGTAAATCCGAAACGCACCCGGGCCATCAGGATTATAACCGCGATAGCGATCAGATAAAGGAACAGAACCGCCGCCGAAACCGTGATCAGTTTTCCGGTAAACCAGCTTTTTCTGCTTACCGGCCTTACCCAGGAACTCTTGACGGTCCCAAGCGCGAACTCTCCGGAAATGTGAAAACAGGTCAAGATAATCGAAAGAAGCACCAGGAGATTGACCATCCATCCTCCTGTATTAGAAGCGAGGTAGAATCCGCTCGCCACACCTATCCAGTCCCTCTGAGCCGCGAATCCGCTCGTAATAAAGATCAAAGCGGCAGCAGCGGCCACCGCGACCGGGATGAAGAGCGTGCTCTTTCTCCTCATGGCCTTCATTCTTTCAGCCGATATTATCCTGCGGATATCACTCATCCTCGCCACCTGTCCTTGTTAGGCGGAAAAAAATATCCTCGAGGCTTTCTTTCTTCCTGGCAACTTCAGTCACTTCAACACCGTTCTCGACGAGAACCGTGTTTATCCTCGCCGGGGACAGATCGTTCGCGAGAATCCTCAATCGATCGCTCCCGACCTGCTCGATTCTCGACGCCCCCGTTTTGCCCTCGAGTATTTTACGGGCCGCTACAGGGTCGGAGCAGACCACCTCGACCCAGGGTTCCCCCCGGGAAAGTTCCGAAGGCGAACCGGAAGCCTTTATTAATCCATTGCTTATTATCGTAACCTTGTCACAGATCTGGTCGACCTCTTCCATCCTGTGAGAAGATAGGAGAACGGTGCGCCCGTGTTGATAGGCCAATTCCGGCAGCAGCTTCCTTACATCGGCTATTCCTGAGGGATCGAGGCCGTTTGTCGGCTCATCGAGAAGCAGAAGCTTCGGATCGGAAAGAAGGCCCGCCGCCATACCGAGACGGCGCTTCATGCCCCAGGAGTACTCCGACACTTTTCTTCCCTCCGCTCCGGCGAGACCGACCAGGGAGAGTAATCCACCGATTCTCGATCGGAAACACTCCCCGGACCAGGCGGCAAACACTTCTAGGTTTTGCCTTCCGGTGAGATAGGGATAGTAGGCGGGGGCATCGAACAGCACACCGATATTCGCTAAAGCCCTGGTCGTTTCGTTCCCGATATCATACCCGCATATACTTATGCCGCCCGCAGTAGGCCGGAGCAGTCCACTGACGAGCTTGAAGGTAGTCGTCTTTCCGGCGCCATTGGGCCCCAGAAAACCATAGACTCCGGGTCCGTCGATCAGAATATCGATTCCCTTCAAGGCTTCAAATTTCTTGAACGCCTTGCGGAGGCCCCTTATGGAAAGCACCGGTTCAGCCATGATCAAAATGACCTCTGAAAACGTAAGATCAGGCGGGGATCGAAACTGTTCCTGTCTAGATCCTGCGCTAAATATAGTCCGGTATAGGGCAGAAACGACTCGCCAGAAAATCCTATACCGGCGGTCCTCTTCCATTCATCGAAAGGGGTATCCAGGAAAGCGAGAGGAGAGGTCGCGTTCGCAGCGACCGTAAGAAGCCCTATATCGGTAAACACGAGAAAATCCCAACTCGAGAAGAGCATCCTTAATACGGGAACTTCGGGCAATTTCCTGCGTAACTCCGCCGAGAAGAGCATCATCCTGTCTCCCCTCTCCGTTCTGAAAGGAAAATCTTTCGCTCCCCTGACCCCTCCGTACCCGTTCAGGGAACGGGTGATCTGGAACGGTATCCTGTCGAAAGAGGAGAAAAGTTTGGCTCTCAGGTCGAGTTTCATTCTCCAGGGAAGATAGTTGTACCGCCTTATATCGACATCGAAAGCGGTATATGAAAAATCTCCCGGCCCGTCACGCAACCCCTTTTCCACCATGAGATCGCAGTACCATGCATTTTCCCTCCAACTCTCTTCCTGCCTCGTATCGAACTTAATATTGCACATGAGGGCCAAGCGGTGCCCTTCATCGATAGGAGGATTCTCCCGGAACTTGTCCTTGGGGAAAAGAATCGAAGCTACCGGAAAGGCTTCAAGGGATACGTCCTTCTGAAACGAGACGCCTCCCTTCACATCCAACCGCTCTCCGGATCTGTAGTGCAATGCGATCTCCACCCCGCGCCTTTCCCAGTAATCGAAAAAGTCATCTCCGGTGAAGACAAGTATCAGCGAATTCTCCATACCCGAGAGCTGCCAGTCGTCATTGGTGAACGTCCTTTTAAAGCCGTGAAAGGCAAGTTCCAGCCCTCTTCCGTAGAGTGGGATGGAAAGCTCGGTGTCGAATCCGAGGAATCCGCCGGACTTATTCTTCAGTGGAACGCTGATCCAAGCGTGGCCCCCCACGTAGGGATCCTTGCACAGCTTGTTCTCCCTTATTATTCCGGGCCTTATAAAAGTATAATCGACCCTGCCGGCGTCACCTTCCGCCAAATTGAACCTGGTTCTGACCTCTAGAGGATCTTCCTGCTTTAGGAATGAGACGGTTCCCTCATCCTCGAACATCCTGTCATCGAGACGGCATTCGCATTTATAAAGCTTCACCTCTCCCTCGATAACCGCCTCGTGCGAAGAATACCGCTCGCTGTTTACGAGATAAAGGTTCCCGCTTATCCTCGATCTGCCGTTCATGATCAACTCGCCGTTTACTATCCATGCTTCGCCTTCAAGAAGCCCTCCGTCGAGTATGTCCAGAGCTCCCGCTATAACAACAACCGGCCCCTCGAGGATCTCACCCTTCGCGATAGTATATCCTCCGTAGAAAACCGTCTTGGGAGAAAATCTAAGAATATCCGTTAAATCATTATGCCCGAGTTTTTCCGGGTCATCGTAACTATCGGCCTCCGCCGCGGTAAAGAGGCAGATGACCTGTACGGCCGTATATAGAATGATCGCAACTTTTCCGAATACCCGCACTTAAACCTTCAATTCTCTATGGATTAAAAAGCTCAAACCCGCCCCTCTAGCGTGTCGACATAACTCAATACGGCGCCACTAGCCAATAGTTCCAAATATCGGAGATAATAATACAGAGGATCGTGTTATTTTTCAAACGGCAATAGAAGAATAATTGTGATGCCCGGCAGCGCGTTGTAGAGTAGGAGTCAGGCGCCGTGGCTACAGGTTCCGGGTGGCATTTCCCGCATCCTTTCGGGCAGGGCCTCAGTCCCGGCAACCATACGCGGTTTCCAGTCTCCCCTCATCAAACCGTACGTGAGGTTTTCCCTCATACGGCTTTCCTGTGAGAATTAAGGGTCACGAATACTGCCATCGCACCCGGTAGTCCCGATACAGACCCAGCGTCCGGTAGAGGTATGTGTAGTCATACCGTTTCCATCCTCTACCGCTACGATGTGCCTGCACCTGCAAGGCTCGGCGCAACTTTATCTCCACATGGTTTCGTATGCTGTTAAAGACAGCACAGGAGTTACCTACACGAAAATAATTAACCCATCCGCGCAGTATATGGTTCGCCCGTCTGACACGCTCGGAGATAGCAACCGGGGCCTTCGGGTTGAACACTTTCTTCATCTTCTCGTGGAGCCGCTTCTGCGACTTCTTCGAAGGATAATAAAGTGTTGCCCTCTTGGTCCTGTCCCGGTTCCAGACCCGCTTAAAGGTGAAACCAAGAAAGTCAAAGGTCTCCATCTCGGCATCCACTACACGGCTCTTCTCTGCGTTGAGTTCCAGCTCCAATCGTCCAAGTATCTCCCGCAGGCGGTCCATCGCCCAGTGGGCATCCCTGTCTGTCAGGAGCACCAGATCGTCAGCATATCTGACCAACTGCACGTTCGGGCCTTTCCGTTCGGTATACCCCCTCTTCTTCCATGTCGCATCGAGCGCACGGAGATATATGTTCGCCAGTAGCGGTGATATCACTCCACCCTGTGGCGTCCCCTTCTTGGGCTTCCATCTGCGGCCATCTTCTTCAACATCGCACTTGAGCCATGACTTGATAAGCCCGAGTACCTTGCGGTCCACTATCCTTCGGGCCACCAACTGCATCAGCTTCCCGTGCGGTATCGAATCGAAATATGCCTTGATGTCAACATCACAGACCTGGGTCAATCCCCAGTTGAGGTACTTCACCACTTCTCGGGCCGCCTGCTGCGCGCTTCGCCCCGGCCGGAATCCCCAACTTGAGTCCGTAAAATCCGCCTCATAGACTGGTTCTATCACCAGCAACAAGGCCTGTTGCACTACACGATCTCTTACACTGGGAATCCCCAGGGGCCTCTTGCGCCCATCGGGCTTCGGGATATATACCCGCTTTACCGCTTGCGGCCGATATGTCCCGGCTTTAAGTTCCTCCCTTAATCCCGAGAGAAACTCGTCTACATCCTTCTCGTCAATGTCCTCGATAATCCACTCCAGATGCCCCGCCGTTCGCTCGCACTCGCAGCCAGGCTTCCTGTAGGACGTCCCATCGGCAGACTTTGTCATATAGAGCGTAGAACCGGAACTTCGGCTCGGCCTTCGCCTTCTCCCCTAGCTTCCTCCGAAGACTCTGAAGTTTACTCTCTGCGCTTCCTAGCTCTTGCAATGCGCCTCTCCCAGTCTTCTTCGGACAACACCCACAGTAGGAGTCCTTCCCTACCCCGATGTTATGTTGTCATCGGGATCAATCGGTACTATGACTCCATCCGACTCCCTCCCGCGCTCTTCTGGACTTCGACCCTCGGCCTTATACCAGAAGTCTCCTCCATGCTTTACCTGCATGGGCCCGGAAGGGTCTCCCCAGTTAACACGTCTTCTTTCCCGGCATGTCGCCCCCAATACCCCGGAGGAGCCCCGGGCGGATTTACCTGTCCTACATCCCGGAGTGCTGGCTTCCCCGCTCAGATACCGGGTCGCCCTCCTCAATTTGGTTTTTACGAGGCTATATCTAGGTTCACTCGCGTTGCAACCTGCCGGTTCGCGTCGCCTCCTTACAGAGACTTTGTCGGGCCGCTTAGACGCCCCCGTTACCGGTATGCGCCCGGCCCCTCGCTACGGGGCTGACAGGCATTTACCCCGGTCGGCACCTTGCAGCCGACTAGAAAAGACGTGCCTTCGTTGGGCACTCACCTGAGTAGAACCATTTTCCGGGTACCGGTGAAACTCTTCGAATATAACCGGTAGAAATATATGCCCGATGCAACAAGCCTCCCGACCGAATCCCTGCCGTCCCAGTCAACGCTCCAATTTCCGTCTTCGTACCGGCACTCGGCCAGTGAGCGGATATGCCGCCCGCCGGCATCGTATATATCGATCCGGAGCCTGGTACCCTCCGGCAGATCGAACCGTATCGTCGTTACCGGATTAAATGGATTCGGTATATTCTGATGCAGGGCGAAGGTCCTTATGCATGGATTTTCTTCCGCACCGGTCAGTGATGAGATTATAAGATCCCTGTCCGAATCATCCTTGGCGGCCAATTTATTGGCGTCACGGGCAATCACCCTGATCCTTGTCGAAGCGCTGGCAGTGTCGGGGACGGCCCACATGAAGGACCCATCGTTGGTCTCGCCTTCGGCAAGGGTGTCGGGGTAGGTAAAGCCTCCGTCCCATGATCTGAGAATATCTATCGAGGTGACACCGAAATTGTCGGATGCGTTCCACCCGATCTCGTACGTCTCTCCCCCTACGATCGTGCCCCCGTCCGACATCGAGGTCAATTCAATGACCGGCGGCTCGGTGTCGGGCCACACTCCCTCGGTCAACCAGTCAAGAGTCTTTCCTACTATGGTATCCCTCATCGCACTCGTATTGACCGCCTCGACACCGAAGGCGTAGTAGACCAGCTTAAAAAGACCCTCGAATCTCAATCCACCTTCGACGCCCGCGGAATACTCAAAAACGGGCAGCGCTCCCGGCAAAAGCTCAATCTCGCTCGGATAGGCCTGGTCCCTGCTGCCGTCTCCTCCCCCTATCTCGAACGACAGGCCGTCACCTATAGGGTCGCCGCTAGTGCCCGTCAACGACCTGAATCCCGAATCATCCTCGATATACTCCGCCCGAAGGTAATTATTGTAGAATGTTATTCTGCTGATTATGGCATCATGATTGAGTTGCCAGCCTATATCCTGCCCCGTGATGAAAAGCCTGCCTCCGAGATTGAGGTACATCTGGAGCGCCTGGATATTCTCCGGCTCGATATTTCCCAACGTGCCCGTTATCCACACTACGGCTACATATTCCATCATCGTATTGCCGCTGACGAATCCTTCAGAGTCCTCGTCCCATTCATCAAAGATATACCCCGTGTTTGCGAGGGCTTGTTCAAAGTATTTGTTGTAATCGCTTCCTCCATCGTCGTCGACCAGAAGGAGGGGACAATCTCCAATTGTGACTATGAAGGTGTCCCGGTCTTCGAATCCACCATCCGCGTAAAAATCCAGATAGAGATTGACCCGTTTACCCGGAGGAGCGAACTCGCTCACCTCGCAGCGGAAAGGGTTCGCGCCGGTTGCAAAATCGCCCGGCAGAACCGAGCCGTATTCACCCGTGTTCCGGGTTATTTTGATATACTCGCTCTCGGTGGATAGTTTTATGTTAACACCAGTACGCTCGGGAGCGACGAAATCGCTCCTTACCGTCACGCTCATATCGATTTCCTCTCCCGGATCGGGTTCGGAATCGAGATCCCCCTCGAAATCGTTAATGACGCAGCTGTCGAACAACATGCCGAGGCCGTCGCTGTATAGGACCCTCTGGGAATTCGTCCCTATCTTCGCCGATCCATATTTGATCCAGAAAAAGCCGTCGACGCCCCAATCCGTCCCCCAGCTGTTCTTGACCAGCCATGCCCCTTCTCCATCACACATATCGTCGTCCCATCCGATTATCACGACTGCGTGGTTGACCGGCGCCGTATCGTCATGCTCGTAGCACCCTCCTCCGTACGAATAGAAATCACTATAAACCGTCAATGATGTCTTGACCGGGGATACCAGGATGTTCTCCTTTATCGCCTCGACATCGTTAGGGACATTGACCCAGCCTTTCAATGTTGCAGCTTTCTCGCAGCCATCCTCAACGCAGGGTATTACATCGCTCCTTCCGTAAGGCATGCATGATTCGGAAACCGCCCCGTTATCCCTTATATGCGCCCACGCCGTGGATGAACTGGATCCTCCGCAACCCCATCCGAAAGTCGCGCATGATAGTATCGCCTGTTCCGACAGATCGTACTCCACACCCTCTTTTCTCAGGAGAAGCGACTCGAGCGTTCCGATCGCAGCGAAAGCCCAGCAGGCCCCACACCCGGTCTGGTCCTTCACCGTCGAAACCATCCCATAATCTCTCCAATCCCAGCTTCCCGGGAGATCCCAAGTCCTTTCCGATCCGGCCAAAACGGCCGGTTTCCCCATCAGGCCTTTTCCCTCCGGTAATTCGGACAGGCCTAGAAGCAGCTGCCTCTCTTCTTCCGACATGCCTGTCATCGGCGTACGTCTGGCGATCCAGCTGTATCCTCTGGCGTCTATCTCTTTTTGAAGAGTCTCGATTTCCGGATCTTCGCCCGCGGAGGCCACAGGCGATAACGGGGCTATACAAATAAAAAGCACCGCCAGGGTGCACAGCATCTCCATCCATAGGGGATCCCTATTCATAAGAACTCCTTGTCGGCCGAGTCGGGTCTCCTAATGGAAATATGGCTATAAAGTTCCGCCGATTCAACAGATATAATCCAGTATTCTCGGAATATGCCTCGCGGCCGTCCGGGAGCCGTCGTTTCGCCGGTCCCGGGAATCTATATCTAACCTGTCATCGCGCATAGTGATACCCGATATCGAGAAGGCCTGTATCCCCTTCACCGTCGGTTCTCGTCGTTTTCTCTTCCATACCGGCCGACTCAGAGGACATGCTTCCCCTATCGATACAGGGACTTTGGATCGGCTGTCCCGACGGAAGCTGAGCGAGATAAAAATTTCCCCTCGGACCGGCTGCAAATATCGGATCCATTCTCATGTTGCCCTTAAGATCGGGACCACCTTCGGGAAACAAGCCGTATCCATCCGCATCTATGTTTGAATAATTTATTAACGGCTCGAACCCCGATCCGATCTCGATCTCGGCATCCCTGAAGCCCGCCATATCCCCCCACATAATACAATCCCTGATCCTCGAGGGACTGTTCCAGCAACTCATTGCGCCGCCGTAGGCGGCGGAATTACCGTTGAACGTGCAAAGGGAAATGACCGGAGCTGAATTATATACATATATCCCTCCACCCCCGCCCACATACGTCGAATTGCCCGTGAAGAGGCAATTCTCGATCGAAGGCGATTCGTTCCCGCCTTCGGCGGTCGAATTGATGTAGATCCCTCCACCGTCATCGACGGCGCTGTTGCCTGAAAAGGTGCAGCCGGAGATGAATGAAGCGCTGCAGATATTACATATGCCGCCTCCGCTGTGATTGGCTTCGTTATTCTCGAACGAGCAATCCGAGATCACGGCGGGACAGTGGTTATTAAATACCCCTGCGCCGAACCTGCAATAGTTCCTACCTTTGAAGACGGAATTTGATATCACAGGTTTTCCCCGTGCGGATCCTTCCGAATCGTTGTAAACTGCGGCCCCGTTGTATTCGGCGGTATTTCCACTGAACACGCAGCCCGTAACAGTGGCTCTGCTTCTCAAGTTGAACATCGCCCCACCATGCCACAACGCATAGTTGTTCGAAAAAATGCAGTTTTTTATCGCCGGCGAAACGGTGAGATTAAGCATCCCTCCGCCCGAGTCGTCGGGGAATTCTCCCACGGCCCTTCCCCCGGACAGTGTAAAACCATCGAGAATCGCCCTATCCGCTCCCGAAACCACGTGGAAAACCAGTTGATCTCCTTCAAGAACCGACACATTGGATGAGTAATCCCTCTGCGAAACGGCAGTATCTCCGGTAAGAAATCCACCTAAGACCTCGACACCCTCTTTCATCCGGAGAACCGGCACGGCCTCGTCATCCTGTGACAGGCTCCTGTAGATACCGGCCGCCACCCATACCTGCCCGCCTTCTCTCGCTGCATCCACAGCCGGCTGCGGATGAAGAAACGCATTTTCCCAGTCCATTCCGGTTTCGTCCCCCATGGCCGAAGCGTCCACGTAACAGATTTCCCCCTTCGGATGATCTGTGATTTCTGTTTCCTGCGGCAGATCCCCCCCGCATCCGGATAAGCATAAAATGAATATCGCTGCAACCGGTTTGCATATCATCGCCGGAATCGTCCTTTTCAGTTGGGAAGGGCGGAAAGATCGATCCTCCAGATCAAGGGCATCAGAAGGATTATGAAGATGGTGATTATCATCCATCCGACGACATTCAGCAGCAACCCGGTTTTGGCCATTTGCGAAATAGAAACCCTTCCGCTCGCGAAAATCACTGCGTTCGGAGGAGTCGCAACGGGAAGCATGAAGGCATACGAGGCGGCGATACCGGCTCCGATCAACGGTCCATAGGGATGGATCGACATCGAAACCGCAATTCCTCCAATAACGGGTAGAATCATCGCCGAAGTCGCCGTATTGGAAGTTATCTCGGTCAGGAAGATTGTCAACAAAACGACCGACGAGATCAGGATCGAATAGTGAACTCCTTTCAATGCGCCAAGCTGACTTCCAATCCATAGGTCGAGACCCGACACTTTGAATCCGTTCGCAAGCGACAGCCCACCACCGAATAGAATAATTACCGACCATGGTATGCCGACGGCGGTCTTCCAATCCAGCAGGAATACTCCTCTTCTGAAATCGACCGGTATGATGAAAAGGGCGATCGCCCCGATAATCGCGATAGTGGAATCGGTCATCATGGAAAGTGCTTGTATTCTGACGAATCCGCGTAGAATCCAGGCCGCCGCCACGCAAAGAAAGACAATAAGAGTCCCTTTTTCACCCCTGCTCATCGGACCGGGATCCTCGACTTCCAACTTCGGAATTACATGACCGCAGCCATCTTCACCCTTTGCGAAAGGAAACGCCACCTTTGTAAGAAAGTACCACGATACCGAAAGCATGATTGCCGCCAAAGGCACTCCCACCATCATCCACGATGCAAAGCTGACATGATGACCGAACCGGTTCTCGATGAATCCGGCGAGGATGACATTTGGGGGCGTTCCGATTATAGTGGCCGCGCCGCCTATCGAAGCGGAGTATGCTATGCCGAGCATCAGCGCAGTTCCGAATCTGGAATCATCCTGTTTCGGATCGAGCTCCGCCATCTCCCCGCTCCGGCAGGAATCCGATAACTGCTTGACGATGGCGAGAGCTATCGGAACCATCATCATCGCCGTGGCCGTATTGCTGATCCACATCGACAGGAAGGCCGAGGCCAGCATGAACCCAAGGATTATCCTTTCGGGGGATGAACCCACAAATTTGATCGTCCTGATCGCCAATCGCCTGTGTAGATTCCATCTTTCCATTGTGACGGCTATAAGGAAACCGCCTAGAAAGAGAAAAATCAGGTGATTCGCGTATGGAGCGGCCGAATCCGAAGCCTTCATCACTCCGAGAACCGGAAACAGTGCTATCGGTAGAAGGGCGGTGGCGGCCAACGGAAGCGCTTCCGTTATCCACCATACGGACATGAGCACTGCGACCGCCGCCACTTTTACACCATCACCGCTTAAAGATACGGATCTGGGCAAAATAAGCACCAGGGTAAAAAGAACGATGCCTGCGAACAATCCAGCACTCTGTTTTCTACTGTACATCGGTTTTCCCCGTCGATTATCATACGACGGAAAACGATATATCGGGGAATCTATTACGTCAAGTCAAAGGTTGTACAGATATTACGTCCAAAAAAAGCCCCTCGAAAAGATATTTCGAGGGGCTGATACGAAGCAATTACAATCTAATTTTATTCCTGCCAATCATCTACCACACCGTCGACGATGTAAATATACCTCTTCTTCGTCTTCTTTCTGGGATCTACATACGTCCATTGCTCTACCGCCGAACCGCCGATATCGTTCGTTTTCATCTCATCGGGATAACCCCACGACTCGAGGGCCGCATCCTGCTTCATACCTTTGAAAAGTTCTCTATCGCGTATGGCCCGGGCGGTTCTTTTTCCGTACAGCCTTAGATACATTCTGTAGCGCTTATCGGGATTATCGAACCAGAACAGCCGGTGCATGGCTTCTTCGTATTTCTCTTTCGTAAGCGGCCTCGGTATATTCATCGCGTGACGGTACTTGCGCTTATTAGGAGCCTTTACGCCCACGGAACCGTTCCAGTGCAAACCTAGTTCGATAATCGTCACCTCTGTCCCGCGCTCCAGAACCCCGTTCTGTCCGAGATCGACTATCAATGACCTGGTCCAGGCTTTCTTGCCTATATATTCTTCTTTCAGAAGATCGATATCTTCGATTGGGATATCCTTCTTGACAGTGTTGACAACATTATTTACAGCATTGCAGCCTGATAACACAAGCATGAAGGCCAGAGCCGGGATAAAAAATATCTTTCCTGTCACGCGCAACTCCTCCTTACCGATCGATTATTGATCTGCATCAATAAAATAGAGGCAAATACCGTATTAATCAAGTATTTTCTAGGCGATCCCTTTTAGATGCTTGAGTGTCATTCCTTCCCCGCCGGGATCGAGGTCTATCGCCACGAGATCGAACCTAAGATCGTGGAATCCTCCCTGGCATTCCTCTTTGAAAAGATAGTATTTAGCTGCATTTCTCATATTTTTGATTTTCGTTCTGCCGACGGCTTCAACCGCCTCTCCGAATCCTTTCCCTTTCCTCGTTTTGACTTCGATAAAAGCGAGACAACCCCGCGCTGAAGCAATTATGTCTATTTCCAGATGACCCGCCCTGTAGTTGCGCTCGATTATCCTATACCCTCTCAACCTAAGATATTCCGAAGCAATGGTTTCACCGGTCTTTCCCGTACTGAAGATCCCTTCCACGTCCACCACCCTCTCCGCCGACCCGGCCTTCAATCCGCCGGCCTTACCCTGAAACTCTTTCTGTGGAACTCGGTTTTTCCCATCCTGATAATCGCTTCACGGTGCTCCCGGGTACCGTAACCCTTGTTCCTGATAAAACCGTAACCGGGAAAAACCCTATCCTTTTCCCGCATTATCCTGTCTCTTGTAACCTTGGCCACTATCGAAGCGGCGGCGATCGAGAAGCTTTTCCTGTCCCCTCCGATGACCGCCTCGGCCTTAAAATCGATATCGGGAAGCTGTTTTCCGTCGACCAGCACGATCGCTGGGGGCAACGAAAGGGCCATGACCGCCTTTTTCATCGCTACCAATGTCGCATTGAGAATATTTATACGGTCTATCTCGTAGGGATCGACGATCCCGACAGCGAACATCTCGCTTTTTACCCTGACGAGATCGTACAGCTTCTCCCTGACCGGCTCGGATAGAAGCTTGCTGTCCCTGACCTTCTCGAGGCCTTCCGCCGGGGAACATATCACGGCCGCGGCCACGACCGGTCCTGCCAGCGCTCCTCTCCCCGCTTCATCTACTCCGGCCACCTTAATACCCGGCCCGGCCCTTCTACTATCGTCAAACCCAACCAGGTCCTCGTACCTGATATTCCGACCGCAGATCACCGCAGTCCCTTATCCGACTTCTCACGTATCCTGGCGGCCTTGCCCTTGAGATCCCGTAAGTAATAAAGCTTCGACCTTCTCACGCGTCCCTTGCGAAGCACCGTGATACTGGCAAGATTCGGTGAATGGAGCGGGAAAACCCGTTCTACACCCACTCCCTGGCTGATTTTCCTTACGGTGAATGTCTCGGCGATTCCGGCTCCTTTTCGCTGTATCACGGTTCCCTGGAAAGCCTGGATCCTCTCCCTGCTTCCCTCGATTACCTTGACGTCGCATCGAACCGTATCACCCACCGAGAAGTCGGGCACCGATTCTTTCATCTTCTTCGCAGATAACTGATCGAGGATATCCATAATTCCTCCTTGCCTTGGTAAACAGTTTAATCCTCACCGGCCAGCTCGCTTACTGCGCCCCTTCTGCATCCTTACCCCTTACCCGGGCAGGGAGGTCGGGACGGTATCGGCCTGTTCGCTCCAATGATGATTCCTTTCTCCAGTCTTCGATCCTCGCGTGGTTCCCAGATATCAAAACCTCCGGGACCTTCAAGCCCCTGTATTCCGGGGGCCTTGTATAATAGGCCGTATCTAGGGAAAACAGCCGTCCGCTTGAAAATGAGTCCGTATCCCTGCTCCGTTCATCTCCGATAACGTCCGGCAGGTGCCTCACGACAGAATCGGCTACTACGAGGGCGGGGAATTCTCCACCGCTGACAATATAGTCGCCGATCGAGATCCGGTCGGTGATGATAAGCTCGTTGATCCGTTCATCGATCCCCTTGTATCTTCCGCAGACAAAAACGAGCTTTTTCTTTTCCGCCAGCTCACGCGCTTTTTTCTGGCTGAACCTCTCGCCTGCGGGAGACATAAGGATTACGGAGATTTCTTCCGTTTCATCTGTTTCCTCGATAACGGATTCCACCGCCTCGACCACCGGCTTAACCATCATCACCATGCCCGGGCCACCCCCGTAGGGGTAGTCGTCGACGGAACCATGCTCGTCCACCGCGAAATCCCTAAGATTTACCACCGTGTAGGCGGCGGCGCCTTTCCTGGCCGCCACCCCGAGAATACCGTCCTCGAGCGGACCATTGAAAATCCCGGGGAATATCGTTATGAAACAGATTTCCATTATAACAGCCTTTTACCACCTGAGGTCCAGGAGCCCCTCCGGCGGATCGACTATAATCAATCTCTTCTCCAGATCGACACTCTTGACTATCTCGGGCACCACGGGAATGATAAGTTTTTCGCCTCCATGATCGACTATAAGATTCCCGTGGGCGGGACCGAGGAGAAAATCCACGACCTTTCCCAGTACCGAACGATCAGGAAGAATCACATCCAGTCCCATCGCCTGAAAAGGCTTCAGCTCGGGTGGACCGTTGGTTTCGTTGATATCCTTTAGCGGCATTTCCAGTCTGCCGCCGACTATGGACCCGGCATCCTCTATCGAATCGATACCCGGGATCTTCAGGATATATGTATTACCCTTGCTCCTGAACCTCTCCACTCGAATCGTTCTGGATCCTTCGCCGGGCAAAACGAGGTCGAGCTCATCGCCCTTAAGTGAACCGGTCCAGAAATCGACGGACGGTAATAATTTTATCTCTCCCTTGAGACCGACGGTCTTCACGAAAGAGCCTAGGAAAACATTATCAGCGGTCATAACGGCGTCTCACTCACGGATCTCCAGGAGGACCCTTTCCCCCATCCTTGTTGCGGCCGCATTGACCAAGGCGCGCAGGGCCTTTGCAGTTTGCCCGTTCCTGCCTATAACCTTTCCCACATCGTTCTTGTCGACGGTAAGAACAAGAATCGTCGTTCCCTCACGCATCTCCTTCACAATCTTTATAGCTTCAGGTTTATCAACAAGCATTTCGGAGATCTTCTGAATCATTGATTTTATCTTTTCTTCGTTCATCGAAATCCAACTTTCCTTCGAGATCCGGATAAGGCATCAGCATTTATTTGGATTCTCCGTCTTCCCCGGACCCTTCCGCTGCTTCGCTCGAAACGGCTTCATCCGTAAGCTTCCCGGAATCATTATCCTTCGATCCGGTCTCCGGGGGTGCCGCTTCCTTTTTCGCAGCTTCCTCTTCGGCCTTGGCCTTCTCGGCTTCGAGCGCTTTTGCGGCGGTTATCGCCTTCTTGGACATCTTGACCGTTGTCTTTTCCTTTGGCTTCGGCTGTTTTGCCCTTCTCTCCTCAATCGTCGCATCCAACTCGGAGACCTTGACGCCGGAGTTGAGAAGCCGCCATCTTTCCAGCAATCCCGCCGTCTTAAGCACATCCGTGGCGCCCGGTGTAGGTTTTGCCCCATCGTTAAGCCATTTGTAGAGCAGGTCTTCATCGATTTCAATCTTCGCGGGTTCTGTCATCGGATCGTAATATCCGAGCTTCTCGATAAACCGCCCGTCGCGTGGAAATCGGGAATCGGCCACAACGAGACGGAAGAAAGGCCTCTTCTTCGAACCCATCTTTTTCAATCTGATCTTTACTGACAACTCCAACCTCCAGTAATCAATCCTGATAACTATCAGGAAAAAGGGAAATTAGCGGGTATTTTACCTGCCATGCCTGAAAAACGCTTCATCATCTTCTTCATCTGTTGAAACTGGTTCAGCAGGCGGTTGACATCCTGTACCGATGTTCCACTACCCGCGGCGATCCTCTTCCGTCGCGATCCGTCGATGAGCAGAGGGGATTTCCGCTCGTCGGGGGTCATCGACCTGATTATCGCCTCAATTTTCTTCATCTCCTTCTCACCCATGCCCGACGGAAGAGCTCCGCGGACTTTCATCCCGGGTATCATCCCGAGAATTTGATCGACCGGTCCCATTTTCTTCAGCCGCTGGAACTGGTCCAGGAAATCTTCGAGGGTAAAGGTTTCCTTTTTAAGTTTTTTCTCAAGCTTCTTTATCTCGTCTTCATCTATCGTTTCCTGGGCTCTTTCGATCAGGGAGAGCACGTCTCCCATGCCCAGAATCCTGCCGGCCATCCTGTCGGGATAGAACGTTTCCAGGTCTCCCGCCTTCTCTCCGACACAGGCGAACTTCACCGGTTTACCGGTGACGGCCGATACCGACAGCGCAGCCCCACCACGGGTATCACCGTCCAGTTTTGTCAATACGGTGCCCGTGAAATCTATCTCTCTCTTGAACTCGACGGCGACATTGACGGCCTCCTGGCCCGTCATACTGTCCAGCACAAGGAGAACCTCCTCGGGGTGCAGGATCTCCTTGATCGAGCTCAACTCCGACATCATTTCCGTATCAATATGCAACCTGCCCGCGGTATCGACTATGATCGTATCACGAAGAGATCTTTTCGCCTCCCTTATTCCACCCTCTACAATCTCCCTAACGGAGATGCCGGTACCGGGCGCGTAGCAAGGCAGATCGATCTCTTTAGCCAATACGATCAGCTGCTGTACTGCGGCAGGCCTGTATATATCGGCCGCCACGAGAAGCGGCTTTCGCCCCTTCTTCTTGGCGAACAAGCCCAGCTTAGCGACGAAGCTGGTTTTTCCGGCGCCCTGGAGACCGCATACCATTACCGCCGCCGGCGATCCGGACAGGGAGAAAGGTACCGGAATATCGCCAAGGAGATGAACCAACTCCTCGTGAACTATTTTTATTACCTGCTGATCGGGTGTAAGGCTGTCGAGAACTTTCTGCCCGGCAGCTCTTTCGCCGATCCTGGATACGAACTCTTTTACGACCTTGTAGTTAACGTCGGCTTCGAGAAGGGCTCTGCGAACCTCTTTCATCGCCGATTGTATATGTCCCTCACGGACCTTCCCGTGTCCCCGTAACTCTTTGAAAACACGGGCGAACTTGTCGCTAAGGTCCTGGAACACCTTGTCCTACTCCCCACTCGTAAATGACATAAAATAACACGATTCCGTTATACAGGCAAGCGAAATCAAACCGGTTTCATCCTCGCCGAACCGGCGGATCACCCCTTTAAGGAAGAAATCGCTGCAGCGTAGTCTTTGCTCTTGAAGACGGCGGAGCCGGCTACAATTACCTGTCCACCGGCATCTCTGACTGAAGGGGCGGTCGCGGGGTTTATACCGCCATCGACTTCTATTACGTAAACGTAATTATTATTAGACCTTATATTAGATGCTTCCTCTATTTTCTGAAGTGTGGAGGGTATGAACTTCTGCCCCCCGAATCCGGGAAAAACGCTCATGGCCAGAAGCAGATCGATTCGATCGAGAAGGTGTTCCACGCTCGATATCGGTGTGTCGGGCTTTATAGCTAGCCCCACCGCACAACCCATACCGCTTATTCTGTCTATTATTTTACCGTGACCCGATTCTACGGCCTCGTAATGGAAGCTTACAACGCCGCTCCCCGCCTTTACGAAATTTTCCGCATACATCTCCGGATCGGATATCATGAGGTGCGTGATAAGCGGAATGCGCGCCAGCCGGGCTATCGCTTCGACTATCATCGGTCCGAATGTTATGTTCGGCACGAAATGACCGTCCATAACATCGATATGAAGGAAATCGGCGCCGGCTTCCTCGACTGCCGCAATCTCGGCGGCGAGACGCGAAAAATCGGCCGAAAGGAGCGATGGGGCGACCACAACCTTGCCTTTACTATTCAACTGTTGAAACAACGAGTTCAATCGTCCCTCCCTCCTTGATGGAAAATCCCGCCGACGGGTTCTGCGACAGTATCGTATTGGGAAACCTGCTTGCGTCCCTCCTGTTGACAACTCTGCTTACATGAAAACCGCTTTTTTCGAGCCTCTCCTTTACAAACGGCAGATCCATCCCGGTTAGGTCGGGCATCATGTACACCTTCGGCTCACCGGTCATGCAAAGGAGAAGATCGACCCTGGAGGCTGTCGGCACGGATGCGTTCTGCGGAGGATTCGTAGCGACCACCCTGTTCGTACCCGGATCGTGCGAGAATATCCTCACGACCCGCCCTCCAGTCAGCCTGGCGCTTTCCAGAAGAAGCTCGGCCTGCCTTAGCGAGTGGTTTCTCGTATCGGGAACGGCCTCCAGCTTCTCACCCGAACTTATCACCACCCTTACGGTCCTCTTCTCCTTTAGGCTCTCGCCGGATCGCGGGTCCTGCTCGATAACGCACCCCACGGGATAATCTTTCGAATAGCGCTCGCCGACAACCATTAGGTTCAAACCTCTCTCCTCGCACCTGGTTTCGGCCGCGGCGATCATGATCCCCTTCACTTCGGGAACGATGACCGTTCCACCCTTCCCCACTATTATCGGGAGGACTATATAGTTGAAAATGATTATACCGGATACGAAAGCTCCGAATACCGCGAGAAGATACACCACCAACGGGTGGTATCCCTTTCCTTTTTTCTCTTCCTCCGTCATTTTCCACCGCCAAGGATATCACCTGCAGCGATCGAGAATCCATTCAAGAACTCTCCGACCTTCAGCGGACGCTTTCCTCCCGCCTGCAATTCCATCAACTTTATCGACCCGGAGCCGCATGACACCACCAGTTCGTCGCCGGCTGCGGAAACCACGTATCCGGGAGGAAGACCGCGATCGAGAAAATTCTCCGGCCGGGCCTCATGTATCTTGATGTACTCGTTTCCATAGAACGTGTAGCTCCCCGGCCAGGGATTCATTCCCCTTATATGATTATGAACGGCTAGAACCCCCTTGTCCCACGGTATCAGGCCGTCTTCCTTCTTGAGCCGGGGCGCGTAACTGATCCCTTCATTCCCCTGCTCGACGGGAACGATCCCTTCCTTTGAGATAGCCTCCACCGTCTCGAGCAGAAGCTCGGCTCCTTTTTTGGCGAGCCTTTCCGAAAGCCCCCGGGCGTTTTCAAGCGGATCGACCGGCTCGACTTCCTGCTTGTAGACCGGCCCGGCATCGAGCGCTTTCACCATCTCCATCGTCGAAACGCCCGTGAACGGTTCCCCGTTTACGAGCGCCATGTTGATCGGACTCGCACCCCTGTAGGCGGGAAGAAGCGAGGCATGGACATTTATGCTTCCCTTGGAAGGGATCTTCAGCGCCCACTCCGGCATTATCAGACCGAATGCGACGACCACCAAAAAATCCGGCTTGATCGATCGTATCCTTTCTATTGTTCCTTCGTCGGCGAAACTGTTAAGGGTCAGAACCGGCAATTCCTTCTTCTCCGCCAGGGAACGGACCGGAGTCGGTTGAAGCGCTCTCCCTCTGCCGGAGCGCCTGTCAGGCTGGGTCACGACGAGGGCCGGTCTATATTCCGTTTTGAGAAGGATTTCAAGGGAGGGCAACGCGAAATCGGGCGAACCGAAGAAGACCACTCCTGCCATTTCAGTTCTCCGCATTGTCCCTGGAGGCAAGCTGCTTGAGTTTTCCCTTTATCATGGTTTTCCTGCCGAAAGAGAGCCTGTCGATGAATAGTATTCCATCGAGGTGATCGACCTCGTGTTGTATTATCCTGGAAACCAATCCCTTCGCCTCGAGCTTCCGCTCCAAGCCTTTTTCATCGAGGAAAACAACCTCGATATCGATCGGCCTCTCGACCATACCCCTGATATCCGGTACGCTGAGGCAACCCTCTTCCACCTTTTCCATGTCCTCACCGACGGAGACTATCCTGGGATTGATGAGCTTTATCAGGGTCTCCGGGTTGCCGGGCTCGGGATTGACTACGGCCACCCTTTTGGATATTCCGACCTGTGGAGCGGCCAGGCCGACTCCTTCCTCGACGATCATAGTCTCTACCATCCTGGCGAGAAGCACCGAGAGCTCCTCATCAAATTCATCGACTTCCTCGGCATTCCGCCTCAGCACTTTATCGCCGTATATTCTTATCCCCATCGATTCCATCTCATTCCAACCTCTTTTCAATATCTAGCGCCGAAAACGAGGCCTTTCCCGCGTCTCTTCCCGAAAAATTCCCGATGTACGGATCTGCTCTACTCCCCTTTTTTATCTATTACCGTCGCCACCGCGCTCTTGACCACCTCGATCTTCACATCTTCGGCGATCTTCAGGACGATGACGTGCTCCTTCGCATCCACGATAGTGCCGTATATTCCCCCGTTGGTAACAACCTTGTCGCCCTTCCGCAATCCTGATAATAGTTGCTGGTGCTGCTTCTGCTTCTTCTGCTGGGGCCTAATCAGAAGGAAATAGAATACGACGAAGACCAGTATTATCGGAACGAACATCATGAACCCGCCACCGCCACCTTCACTAGTGCCTGGATTGCTCAACGCGAAAATAAAACCGGCCATTATTCCTCCTTCACCGGACAGACCCATCGATTCTTCAAGAGTCTCCATTCCGCTCGTAGAACTCTTTTCTCCACGAGCCAAAGGATCCTTCACGTATAACTTGCCTTATTTCACATAAAAGATGCAAGTAAAAATAGAGGCTATGGTAAGTAGCCAGCCTCGGGCCCAGCATCTCTCCCGCCATAAAAAGATGTCTGAGGTACGCGCGCGAATAGTTTCTGCATACCCAGCAATCGCACTCCGGATCGAGCGGACCGAAATCACGGGTGTTACATGCGTTCTTGAGTATTACCCTCCCTCCCGACGTGAACACGGTGCCGTTCCTGGCATTTCTGGTCGGGATCACACAGTCGAACATGTCCACGCCTCTGCCAACCGCCTCGACGATATCTTCCGGGAAACCGACGCCCATAAGGTACCTCGGCTTTTCCCGGGGAAGCAGACCCGCGGCCAATTCCGTCATATCGAGCAGGTCCTTTTTCGGTTCTCCCACGGAAAGACCACCGATCGCGTAACCCGGATAATCGAGTTCCACGAGCTCCTCGACGGAGCGCCGCCGTAGACCCGGAAAGACCGAGCCCTGAACTATAGCGAATAGAACCCTTTCGTATCCGTTTCGGAAAATCCTGGCCCCATGCTCCTCAAGACTCCTTTCGGCCCAAGAGGTGGTCCTTTCGAGGGCTCCCAGGGCGGTACGCCGATCGCACGGATATTCGGTGCACTGATCCAGCACCATCATTATATCGGAACCGATATCCAGCTGAATGTTTACTACTTTTTCCGGAGTGAGAAACCGCGCCGACCCGTCAATATGCGATCTGAATTCGACGCCCTCGTCTGTTATGCGGTTCAGATCCGACAGGCTGAATACCTGGTATCCCCCGCTGTCCGTCAGAACCGGACCGTTCCATGACATGAAACGCTGGATACCGCCGGCTTCTTCCACCAGCTTTTCCCCGGGACGGAGGTGGAGATGGTACGTATTTGCCAGTATTATCTGCGCCCCGATCTCATTTAGATCCGAAGGTGAAAGCGATTTCACAGTTCCCTGGGTTCCAACCGGCATGAAAGCGGGTGTATCCACCACCCCGTGGTCGGTGATAATCCTGCCGAGCCTGGCTCCCTCCGGATCCGTCTTGATAAGTTCGAAGCTGAAAGGCACTGTGCCGTCCTCCATTTCACCTTATAAACATCACATCGCCGTAACTATAGAAACGGAATCGCCTAGTGACGGCCCACCTGTACATTTTCATTATCTTCTCGTGTCCCGCGAACGCCGAGACAAGCACGAGCAAGCTCGAACGGGGAAGATGAAGGTTTGTCAGCAGGGCATCCACGACCTTGAATTCGAAGCCGGGATAGATGAAAAGATCGGTCCATCCGGTGATATACTCTTCACCCTCTATCATCTCGGTCCCGAGGTCCGAAACCTTCCCGGCCGAGAGAGCCTCGAGGGCCCTGGTAACGGTTGTCCCAACGGCGATTATTCTCCTACCGGAAGACTTGGCATCGTTTATTTCCGCCCAGTAATCCCTCCGTATCATGATATATTCAGGAGCGAGGATATTATCCTCGACGATCTCCTTCTCGAGCGGCCTGAAAGTCCCCGGTCCGACATGGAGGGTCAAAGGAATCACGCTGCATCCGCGTCTTTCGATTCCGCGAAGAACCTCGCTTGTAAAGTGAAGTCCCGCCGTCGGCGCGGCCACCGATCCCTCATTCCTGGCGAACAGCGTCTGGTACCGATCGACATCGATCTTCTCGTCCTCCCTCCCGATATAGG
Organism: uncultured bacterium; assembly: GCA_964584495.1. GTDB lineage: Bacteria > Krumholzibacteriota > Krumholzibacteriia > Krumholzibacteriales > Krumholzibacteriaceae > CAZPAH01. The sequence goes on from CAZPAH010000007.1 coordinate 38,209, forward strand.
GGGGCAGGGGGATGCGCCCGTAATGATTGATGAATTGCATATCGGGGATATCTTCCGGTAGCTGTACCAGCCATTCCCCCCCGCCAATCTCTTCAAGGATCGTGACGGAATGCCCGGCATCCCCGATGAGTACCCTGTCGCCCGGATGCAGCCTTTTCGAGGGCCTGCACAGGGCCCGCCACCTTCCACGGCCGATGTTTCTCGTGATGAAGATCTCCACGCGCGCCGAAGTCTCCTTCCTTCCGAATAACCGCGCCGGGATAACCCTTGTCTCATTGACCAGCAGGAGATCCCCCTCAACAAGGTAACGGGCAAAACTGGAGAACCTCGACTCGCGCACGCCCTCTCCGTGCCTTTCGAGCAGGATCAACCGGCTGTCATCTCTTCTTTCCGGAGGATACTGGGCGATAAGGCCCGGCGGCAGTTCGTAATCAAAATCGCTAAGTTTCATCGGGTCTCTTTTTATTGGATTGAATCTCGGTGGCCTAGAAGAACTCGCCCTGTCTGCGCCCACCCTCTCCCGGTTCCACGCCGAGGTACGCATATCCCGCTTCCGTCAAGATCCTGCCCCTCGATGTCCTCAGAAGAAGCCCTTCCTGTATCAGAAACGGCTCGTAAACGTCTTCGATAGTATCGCCTTCCTCCGAGACCGCGACCGCGAGAGAATTGATACCGACCGGCCCTCCCGAGAACTTCATTGCGATAGTAGTCAGTATCCTTCGGTCCATCTCGTTCAGCCCCCTACCGTCGACCTCGAGTTTTCCCAATCCGTAATCGGCCATCTCAACATCGATCCGTCCATCCCCCTCGATCTGGGCAAAATCCCTGACCCTCCTCAGCAACCGGTTGGCTATCCTCGGCGTACCCCTCGAACGGCGGGCTATCTCCGAGGCTCCCTTAGCGTCGATCTCTATCCCGAGAATTCCGGCCGAACGCTTTACGATCATTTCCAGCTCCTCGGCCGTATAGAAATCGAGCCTAGCGACGACACCGAACCTGCTTCTCATCGGCGGAGTTATCATCCCCGCCCGGGTCGTGGCTCCGATAAGGGTAAAAGGCTCTATCGAAAGCGAGTAATGCTTCGCGTGCGGTCCCTTGTCTACGATGAGCTCGCACCTGAATTCTTCCATGGCTGGGTAGAGGTGCTCCTCGATGACCTTTCCGAGCCTGTGGATCTCGTCTATGAAGACGACATCCCTTTTTTCCATCTGTGTCAGTATGCCCAAAAGCTCCGCTGGCGACTGGAAAACCGGACCGGAGGATGTTCGAATATTAACGCCCAGCTCTCTAGCTATTATATGGGCCAGAGTTGTCTTACCGAGACCGGGCGGCCCGTAGAGCAGCACATGATCGAGTTGCTCGTTTCTCTGTCTGGCCGCCTGGATGAACACGGAGAGGTTCTCCTTGAGACCGGTCTGTCCCACAAACTCTTTCAGAAGCTTGGGCCGGAGCCCTGATTCGGAAAGCAGCTCGTCGGGGGATCGTTTCGGATCGGTCACAAGCCCGTCTGGCACCGGAGCCCTCCTTTCGATTCGGCTATGTGGATACCTTCTTCAGCGCTTCTCGCACAAGATCTTCAACGCCGTACTGCTCGCCCATCTCGCTGGGCGTGATCCTATCGAGGGCTCTCTCCGCGCTGACCCTGGTCAGTCCTATCGATATAAGAGCCGCGAGCGCCTCTTCGGCAAGTTCCCGGTCGAGGATTCCCGAGTCCCCGGAAGGTATCCCTCTGTACAGGGAGTAATCTATCTTGTCTTTCAGTTCAAGCACAATTCTTTCCGCCGTTTTTTTGCCGACCCCCGGCAGGGCCAGAAGCCTTCCTGCATCGCCGTTGTGAATCGACCTCGCTATCTCTTCCGGTTCCGCGGCCGAAAGTATGCCCATGGCCACCCTGGGTCCTATCCCGCTGATACCGATTAGGAAGAGGAACATCTCTCTTTCCTTCTCATGCTTGAAACCGAACAGCGAAAGCGCATCTTCCCGGACGTGCAGGTAGGTGAAGAGGCGAATAGTATCTCCCGTGTTACCGGCGCCGTGAAGTGTCTGCGTGGTGACAAAAACCTCGATTCCGAGTCCGCCCACCTCGAGCACAATACTGGCGTCCCTTCTCGACGCGATCAAACCCTCGATCGAAGCTATCAAGGCAATCTCCCCATAATTCCCGAATCGCGAAGGGCGTGGCAGAAAGCTACGGCCAACGCATCCGTCTCGTCCTGACTGGAAGGTGTTACATCCGATTTCAGGAGCTTCAGCACGAGGGACGCCACCTGGTCCTTCGATGCCGATCCCCGGCCGGTGACGCTGCTCTTCACCTCTCTCGGAGAATATTCGAAAACCGGTATCCCAGCCTCGGCGGCCGACAACAGGATGACACCCCTCGCCTCTCCGAGCGCCAGCGAACTCCTGGGATTCTTTGCGATGAAAAGATCTTCGACAGCCACCGAGGAAGGCTTGTATCTTTTCAGAACCGCGTCGAGCTCCCTTTTTATCCCTACCAGTCTCAAAGCCCTCGGGTCGCCGCTTTTTACCTTGATTATTCCGGAAGCGGTATAAACGACTCCTTTGCGATCGTATTCGACGACGCCGTATCCAGTGATCCGGCTTCCCGGATCGATGCCAACCGTAATTGCCAAAGCGGATCTCCGACGTTGTGCCTGCGATACCGTTTCTATTATAGAGCGAATGCCCGACTTCGCCCGCCGCGGGTAAAAAATCACAACTCTTTTTCGAGCTCCTCGAGGATCTCGTCGGATATATCGAAGTTTGCGGTTACACGTTGGACATCATCGTTATCTTCCAGCGCGCTGACGAGCTTAAGCACCCTCCTGGCTTTTTCAAGATCAAGCTGGATGCTCGTTTTCGGATAAAGGGAAATCTCGGCGAGCTGGATTCCTATTCCGGATTCGTCGAATTTCTCTCTGATTCCTTCAAAAACGTCGGGCGGACATATAACCTCGAACTGACTGCCGTCGGACGAGATATCCTCCGCTCCGTTATCCAGCGCTATCTCGAATACCTTCTCCTCTTCCGCTTCACCGCTCCCGACAACTATCATCCCCTTGCTTTCGAACATGTATGAAACCGAGTTCGGCTCACCCATATGTCCGCCGTATTTGCTGAACATATGCCGGACCTCAGCTGTAGTGCGGTTTCGGTTGTCTGTAAGGGATTCGACGAGAACGGCCACCCCGCCCGGACCGTACCCTTCGAAGGTACAAGATTCATACGTGACCCCTGGGAGCTCTCCGGTACCTCTCTTTAT
>CAZPAH010000008.1:0-39625 GCA_964584495.1 uncultured bacterium
CTAGGGAACTCCTCCTCAGGGGGCTGCAACAGGATCCCGGCGCTGCCTGGGCACGGGACAAGCTCGCCCGTATGGAGAAAGTGCTGGTCCAGAAACTCCTCGGCGAGGCGGAAACGTTCATGAGCGCCGGCAAGTATGACCTTGCCCTTCCCAAGCTATCCCTCTGCCTGGGAATCAAGCCGTTCGACCCTGTACCGCTGGTCAGGCTGGGACGCTGCCACATGGCCCTTGGCCATCTCGATACCGCGAAAGAATATCTGGTCCAGGCCATAGAGAGGGATCCATCCAATTCCGAGGTCGCCTCGCTGCTAGACGAGATTGACGAGAGGCTGGAGCGGTCCTCGCGCGATGCGGTGATCCGCCGGGCGCGCGAGATCCTCGCCGCCTACACGCCGGCCGACAGGGATAGAGCGGAGAAGGCTCTTAGAGAGGTGCTGGCGACCGATCCCGGGAATGCGTGGGCCGGGGAAAAGCTGAACGAGCTTACACTGCTGGACGCCTCCGTCGACGAGAAAGAAGATCAGGTTGAAAAACACCTAGACAGCGGGATAGATAAACTTAAAACGCTGAGGGATCCGATCGGCAGGGGGCTCGGGTTTTTCAAAAGCCGCTTCTCCCTCATCCTTTTCGCCGCCTCGGCGGTTCTTCTGTTGCTGAATCTAAAGAGAAGGACCCGTATCAGGAACTATCCCCTGCAGGGCAGCCTCGGCCTGATACCGATACTCGATATAGTTTCCCTGCTCAACAGCAATCTGAAGTCCGGCCGCCTGTTGATATCGTCAAAAACCGGGCGGGGGGAGATATATTTCGAAAAGGGCGAGATCGTGCACGCCAGGTTCAAGAGCTTTGACGGCAAGTCGGCCTTCCACAGGTTGATGGAACTGCGCGCCGGAACCTATATCTTCTTCAACCACCTGCCGAACATCAGACATACTATCTCCGAGCCTCTGAGTCTTCTTCTGCTTTCGATGAAATCGCTGGAGGAAAAACCCCAGACCAGAAACAAGCAACAAGAATCGGAAGACCTTTTCACCCCGGTTTGATGCCATTCCACCCGAGGCGGAACGAACCTCCCGGACCCCGACGAGCAACCAGGATCGGCGAAAGCCGCCCGGATCTTAAAGAATTACGTGGATCAGCACAAGCCGCCCGGCAACAGGCTATCGATAGATGGATCATCGAGACCGGGAACCCTGCTGTAGCGCACATTCCATCGGAGAGATGGATATATCTCATCGCCGCAATTCCTGCAGGCATTCATGAAGCGGCGGTCTATCTCCTGCTGCAGAATTGCTATTTCGTCAGGCCCCTTGCCAAGGATGAAGAGGGAATATCCGAAAGAATCCTCGTCTCTCGACACAATATTCTCGTCGCTGCATATCTGGCACAGGCAATTCTCGAGAAGACCGGCGAACCTCTTCTTTCCGTTCGGGTCTCCGACCATCCGCAGGTTGACGAGGCAGAACTCCGCGCTCATAAGATCCGCCCTCTCGATCATCATATGGAGCGGATGCACGAGATCCTTCTCGCGGTCATAGGAAGGCTTAATGGGCAGAACGAGGCTTATCGTGTTCCCCGAGCTTATCTCCAGCTCTCCATCGAGCGCGCTGGCGAGCCTCCCAAGCACGAGTCCCCTGTGAGCTTCGTGAAGTGATAGAAAATCCTTCATGCTTCCCCTCACGGTCTTCATCCATCCGCTCGTTCTCGGACGGATATAGATCTTGAGCTTGCGCTCGATCTTTCCGTTCAAGCAGAAATCCTCTTTCAGTGAGGAGCTGCACTCTATGAACGAGGCTTCTCCCAGCCATTTCCCGTAAGCCTCTATCGAGCTCACTATGAAATCGTCCAGCCTGCTGCATCCGGTGAAGAGGGTCATTTCGGGAATTCCGAGCTTGAATCCCTTGATCTTCTCTTCGGCCTCGAGACGCTCCAGAAGAGGTTTGATCCTGCTCTTGACCTTTATCAGGGTTCTGCATACGTTGAGCTCCTCGGATTCTATCATGAAGATCTTCTGGAGCTCGTCTAGGTTCGCTATCAACTTTTCGACGTTCCTCCAGCCGATATCGAGAAGTTTCTCCCTTTCGATGCCTGCCGGAAAATGCTTTTCACCGCTCAATATCTTTACCGCGTTTCTTATCGCCGTCAGGGGAGTCCTCATTCTGTGCGAAAGCGAGGTTGCGAAGCGCGACCTCAACTCGTCGAGCTTTTTCCACTTCGAGAAATCGTGAAGTAGAACGAGGAAGAAACGCCCCCGGGTTCCGGGATCGATATAACAGATCTCGAGCCCGAGCAGCTTGTTGGTTTCCTTGTCCGGAAGGGTGACATCGAGATATGTGATCGCCGAGCTCTTTCGTCTCGCCTTTTCGAAAATGCTGTCCGGGCAATTCCGCTCGATCACATCGGCCACATCATTCTCACAACCGGCGGAGAGTATCTTTATAGCAGACCTGTTCGCGAAAATAAAACGGCCCGCTCCATCGAGAAGTATCATTCCCTGATCGACCGGTCCGAAGAAATCCTTGAGCATCCCGGCCTGGGAGGAGGCTCCTCCCTCCGCCATCCGGATCTTCTCCTCGAGGAGATCGAACTCGATCCCCTCCGCCGGCAAGAAGAGCACATGATCGGCACCCGCTTTGACGGCCCGCAATGCTTCGGCGCTCTCCCTGGAAGAACTGACGGCCGCGATAAAACCGGTGTATCCGGCCCTCCTTGCTTCCTCGATCTGATCGATTCCCTCCCACTGCGGTGGATCGAGGGATACTACCAGCGCATCGCGATACTTGACGGCCTCGGGAAGGTCATCAACGTCTATCCTCGAGCAATCGATCGAACCGGCGGATAATCTGTCTTCCACCGATTGAAGCAATTCCTCGTTTCCCCCCGCAAGCGACACCCGAATCTTCCGCAGGGAAGAATCGTCTTCCGATTTCAGAGGCCTGTCCAACGTCTGCTGCATTGTCATAGATGCCGTCCTCCAGCTGCAATTACTTCGATCAACCGAGGGAAACGCAAGGGACGTGCCTCGAAGTAAGGGGAACTTTGCCGGAATCGGAATACCTCTGTTCAATCATTGGGAACAACTGGGAAAACCGTTTTTTGCATTATGCACACGGCAATGGGATTTTGAGCTTTCGTGCAAAAGAGGAGAGTCCCTGCCGGGGCGCGGAGGGACGGACGTCGGCGGAACAGGTCAGGGCTACATGTGGTTCATCCCTGCTCCACCCGACCCTCCCTGGACCCCGTCTGCCGGTGGAGGTGCATCAACCTGCGGTTGTTTCTGCAACGCGTGCGGAAATCTATATAGTATGGAGAATGAGAAGATCGAGTTAAATATTCTCTCTGAATCGCTACCCGAATCGACGCCCCCGCTGACCGAAATATCGACCCGTCCCGAGAAAGACCTGCTCAGGGCGAGAAAATAGCTCTCACGATAATCGCCCCCGCGGAAATTGAAGCTGAACGCCGATAACTGAAGGGAAGTGCCCCTGCCGAGCTCCAGTCCGACCATAAGGGCCAGGAGAAGGTAATTTCTTTGCCTGAACGTGCCCTCTTTTTCCCTGGCTCCGGTGAGGGTGTAGGTGGCGGAGCCCGCCAGTCTGAGAAGCGGGATCGATTCCCTGAACTCGACCCCGCCGCCGCCGTCGAGCGACGCGGCGGAAAAAGGCCTGAGGGCCATTGTTCCCGTCGGAATCCGCAGGTCTCCCCTGAGGAATAGACCCGACACGTTCAAGCTATCCCCCATGACCCGGTAGATTGCACTAACAGATCCATCGGCTAGGCCGTGTATGAAGCCGTCGGGCCGCCTGATGACCGGATAGAGTATCCCGGTCTTGACCTTCAGCCTCGCATCGATCTCGAACACCGTTTCGAAAGTGAATAGGCTGGCATCCTCGTACTCGCGCTGAAGGCTGCTCTGCCCGGCGATGATGGACGCCCTCGACGTATCGGCGGCTGCGAACCACGAGGGGAGATTGAGATAGAGGCCCGTCGCTCCGGCCCCGGAAAAAGCGAATCCACAAATAAGCAGCGTAAGGAAAAAGAGAGAAGGAGTGCGGGTTTTGTTCAATTGATTCCCTCTTATTTCACTCCTTCCAGGAGACGTATCTTTCCCTGGTTTACAAAATGAACAATTATCGTTTTCCTATCCCCCGGGAGGGTTTCCTTATCCAGGACCTTCCCGTAATCGTTCCACGATCTGTGGTAGATTACATCATCAACATTGTATTCGTTCGCCTTGTCATACTCGATGGCATGTTCCTGGTCTATATCCTCGGGGGCCAGTTCCGCTTGCCCGTCATCACCGGATCCATCATCCTTGCCCCCGTCAGGGGAGTCTTCCTCGCCTTCCGGCATATAAGGGAGAAATCCCTCGCAGCCGGGGCATTTCAGCCACAGCACCTCGTCATTATCCGCTTCCTCAACGACCGCCATATCGAAAGTGCTCTTGCATACAGAGCAATATTGTTCGATCGTTCTCTTGCTTTTCACGGCGCTTTCCCTCCTGCTCTGCCCCACATTTTCCTCCCGGGTAAGTGTCTGCGGGAGTCGTTCGCCTGTACCTGTTAATCGGAGATTATTCTGCAGCAATCATCGGCCTCCCCCTCCGTGAGGTATCTCATCCCACAGACAGGGCACCTGTATTTTCCATCGAGTCTTCCGTCGGCTTCGGCTTTGGCAAGTAATCTATGAAACTTCACGTAGTTTTTTCCCTTTTTTAGTATCGTCGCCTCCTGGCTTTCACGCTTCATTGCGCTCCTCCCATCCCTGGATTACAGACCGTCACCGCTACATCATGATGTAGCCGAGCGACTCATATGTACCATATATTGTGGTGTATACCACTTCCCGGAACAGCCGTCAATATGTATTCACAAAAAAGATGCTGGATAATACGGCTACAACAAACAATATATCATGGAATGTGAATTTTTGCAAGCCCGCCCCGTATCTCGACATATATCATCTTAGGACGACGACTTTCTTTACTTCGGTCGTCTCACCCGCGCTGACCCTTAGGAAGTAGACTCCCGGGCTGACAGGTTTTCCCCTGTCGTCGAGCCCGTCCCAGGTCTTCGTATATTTCTCGGCGTAGAGGAGCCTCGAATATAGATCCCTGACCTTCTGACCCCTGACATTGTATATCTTTATATCTACCTGGGTCCTCTCGTTCCATAGGGGAGCCCCCGGCTGCTTCGGAGCCGACGCCGCCTTGCTCCCCGACGGATTGATCACCGTTTCCGGAACATCTATCGTAAAGCTTATCCTGCCGTTGTTCGTCGGGTTCGGAAGCACGTTGGATATGATCTTTCCCGATGGGACCGGTATCCGGGCGATCTCGTACATATCCCTGGTCGTATACTGGAGAACCCTCGCATTCGGATCTCCCGGGGGAAACTCGAAGCTGGCCGATATACGGTATATGTATTCGCGCCCGGAAACTATGTCGTGATCGGTGTACTGGAAATGCTTCTTCCTGCTCTCTTCGCTCCAGCTGTCGTAGTCGTCACCGTCGATCTGCGCGACGAACTCGAAGGGAGTGCCCACAGTAAGATCCTTCCTGGTTATCTCGAAGTCGGCGCCGAAGAGCTCGTCGCCCGTCAGCCACTCGATATCGAAACATCCGTCTCCCGGTGTCACCGAGTTGCTGAAATACCTTACCCCTATGAAATATATAGTGTGGGATATCTCTCCGCGTAAACCGGCGACGTTTTCGACAACGAAATGAACTTCGTTCTCTCCCGGCGTCAATCCCTCCCTTTCAATCATCCATACCTGCACATGCGAGAGGTTCCCCGGAATGGTCACCGAGCTGAAATCCTCCGCCAAACCGTTATTGATCCACCACCATCCCCTCTTGATGGGAGGGGCGTAGTCTATCATCGGCAAACCGGAATTCTCCTGAACCGGATTCCGGTTCTCCACCGCATCGTTGATTATGTTCAATTTGACATCGAAAACGCCCGTGAAGGTCGTGTCGGTCGTCCCCTTCGATTGAATCGCTATATATGGCGCTAATTCGTAGAGATCGGGTATCGAATTGCCGTTATCGTCGGCGAGCCCCACCTGCCCCAGCGTGTACATGCAGATCGGAAGAGGCTCCGGCTGCAACCCCCTGTCCATTATGCACGCCATCCCTTCACCACAATCGTTAAAGAAAGAGTTGCCGTTGCGCACATTCAGGTAACCGGAACGCTCGCTGCAGAGCGACCGCGCTTCCTCGTATTCGTCGAGAGCCCAAAAGATGTGGCTCATCTCGTGAATGAATACCTTCGAAAAACCGATACCGGTCCCGTATCCGCAGGCGGGATAGGGTATCACAATGTACGGCCCGCCGAGATAAGCGTATGCGGAGTAATTCCCCTGGGGACCCTGCCAACATTCATTCTCGCTCGCATCCGCGACGAAGGCCGTAAAAACCCAGTCGGTATTCCATTTAGACCTCTCGTCGTTGTTGAACAAATGCGCCGTCTCCAGAACCGAATGATAGCCGCTGCCGCCGTACCCGAGGCTTTCGAGGGCCTGCATGATCCAGATCGCGTCGGTGTTCATATCGTTCTCGATCGGCTCGCTCTGGACAACGACCCTTTTGAATTCGTCGGGCATGTTCACCAGGAATGCGAGATCGACCCAATGGGCGTGCTGCTGGTACTGGGAGAGTCCAAGGAGGAGATCCCTGAGCATGTTCTCTATCTCCTCGTTTTGCCAGGTCTCGCTGCCGCCCTGGAAGGTCTCGGGCAGAACTACGTTTATCGTCACCGTACCCATCATGAATTCGCTGTTCTGTTGAATACCCCTATCGACGATCTCCATCGACGACCCGGTCATGCGGGGAATTCTACCTTTCAGGTCATCGCTGATCTCTTCGTAGGGGACGATAAGGGGGCCATGATCGATGGGGCCCGGATCGTACGTTAGTGTTTCTCGCAGAAAATGCGATTCGTTGAAGAGGCCCGATATCGCCCTGTAGGTTTCTCCCGCCTCATCGGGCGCGACCTCCCGGGCCGATTCGGCGAAAGTCACCGAAAGACCGGCGAAATCACCGCTACCCATCCCCTCGGGAAACCTTCCGAAAATCGCCTTCGGCGGCAGGAGGAGAAGGCCCCTAGCCCCTCCCCTGACGGCGATCTCGCGCGCCTTGTCGAAAGTCGCCCTGCTCCCATCCGCAACGATCAAAACCCCGGGCCTCAGCCCGTACTTTTCGAACATATCTGCGTGGAGCGGCTCCGGTATGAAAACGATCGTAATCAGAAAGGCCAATGCGATATATAATGTGCTTTTCAATGCCCACCTCTTCGTCGTATATCCATATTCGCCTATAAAAGATACGCCAAGCGGCTTCCCGATGCAATAGAAACGGCACCACGGACTTCGGATGGAAACCGGCCCCGGACGTATTTACGATAAACGGAAAATGATGGAAGGCGGCGCGGCGGTTTACGCCGGCTTAAGCTCCATGTCGGCGAGGATCTTTATCCCGTCAGCGCCGGCACCCCGCACACGATATCAGGACCGATTCGGTCATGGTAACCGTGGGTCTCGGTTTCCTGAACCTTGAAACAGACTCGATAACCGTCGAGCTCTTTCTCTCTATCGTGCTCCCGACAAGGCCCCAGAACGGCACATCGCCGGAGATTCTCAGGATACTTCTCTCCTCTTCGAGCCTGGCCGCCTGAACCCCGCCCATTGTGACGGCGCTCGTGTCGCTGCGGAAATATTCGTAGACCTCGCATTCGAACGAGCCCGCCGGAGTAACGACCTCTTCAGGCTGGAGCCGGCTCTGCTCCATCCCCCTGTTCGATTCGAGAAACAACCTTTCGAGATCGAAGTCCTCGATCTCCTCTAGCGACGGCTCGCGGAATTGGGACAGCCCTTCCTTGACCTGTATATCCTCTATGCACGAGAGGTATTCCTTCGGCGTCTCTATTTCCTTGTACTTTCCCGACAACGTCAGCCGTACCGTCACCGATTCCTCATCCTCCAGCGGATACGTCGAGGAAACTATCTGCAGCACTACCGAACCTGCGTCGGCCCGTAGGACCGAAAGGGACACGAAGCTCGAATCCTCCACTTCGTAAGACCGCGATACTACAAGATAGGAAACGCTCGTCCCCGGAGTGAAGTCGACCGATTCGAGCGAAACACCCGGAACGATAAAATCAACTCCGGCGGCGGCGGCCGGGGACCCAATTACCGAAAGGAAGACCGGCACGATCATGCATGTTACTTTCAAGATATGGCTCATCACCCTAATCCCATTTCAAAGCGGCGTTCCTTACTTGACCTTTTTCGCGCCGGAACTATCGGCCGGCTTTCCACCACCCTCTTTACCCTGCGCTCCCATCTTGCCATGCGGGCCCGGGTGCTCGACAAGCTTCAGCCGGCTTTCAAGATCGAATCCGGGCGATCTTCTCGAAGTATGACACGTCCGGCACGAGCTCCTCGCCCTCTCCCTGTACTTCCCATCGCGGCTGTGCATCGTTCCCGGACCGTGGCATGCCTCGCACTGCACTCCGCGAAGATTGATCCCCCCCTTTTTTTCGGCCTCAGTATCATATCCGCTGAAACGGCCGAACCCGGTCGTATGGCAGGCGAGGCACTCCCTGTTCTCCTCCTCGCCGGATAGGGTCAGAATATTGAAAGCCCTGAAGTGCTTGGTGAGGGCGAAGTCGTCAGCGATAGGGCCGTGGCACCTCCGGCAGATATCTATACCCAGATAGCGTTCCCTTATTCTACCGGTTACTTCGTCGCGCGAGACGAACTCGCTGAGCTGCATCTCGTGCAGTCTCGCGCCTTCCTCCTCCGCGAACTTCTTCAGCTTCTCTATTACTACGGGGTCCTCGCCGGTATCCCTTCCGAGGTATACCAGCACCGTGTCGGTCAGGGTGATCCCCCCGCCTTTATTGGGCATGAACGTCACCTTACCGATCGCCCTTCCCCTGTCACCCGCGAAAAGAACGGGAATTCCAAGATCGTAAAACGCGCCGCCCACGGTATCGGCGCAATCGTCGGATAGCGTCTCCCTCAGCCGGGAATGCCCCCGGATCACGAGATCGACATCTTCCATGCCCGCTATCACCGGCTCCAGCTTCGCCCTGTCCATGTGGGCGAGGAGAATCACGGCATCGCAGCCTTTTCCCTTGAGAGTCTTACCGACCCTTCTGCCCTCCTCAAGCGGGTCCCTTATCTCGAAATCTCCGCCCCTTTTCGGTTCCTCGGCCAGCAGAGAAAATATTCCGGTCTTGACCCCCTTGACGGTTATGATAATGAACGGTGGAAACACCCGTTCTCCATCCTGGTACAGGTTGGCGCATATTACGGGAAGCCCCGCCTCGGCGTCTTCCTTGATCGCCCTGAGACCGTAGCTGAGCTCCTTCTCTCCCAACCCCGCAGCCGTGTATCCCATATCCACCATGAGGGAAGAAAGAAACCGGCTCCTGTAACTCTCCACTATTCCCGACCGGGCATAGAAATCCCCTGCCGAGACTAGAAGCAGGTCGGGATCTTCCCCGCGCATCTTTTCGATCGCGGCGGCCCTCCGGGCCACCCCGCCTGAAGCGTCCTCGCCTCAACCCGCAGGCGACACCCGTCCCTGCGTGTCGCTTGTGAAGAGAACCGTCACGGGACCCTTTTCCCCGCAACCGTTGACGAGCAGGATCGAGGCCGCGAGCAGCAGCGTGTTAAAGACCATTTTCATCGATATCCCTCGCGATTCGCCGAAAGACTTGCCGTTCAGGGAAAGTATACAGAAAGGGGCAAAGTCATTCCAGTCTCTTTGCCCCCTATAGAAAAAACCTCTTACTTGGCGACACGGCTCTTGAGAGCCTTGCCGGCCGTAAAGGCGGGAAATTTCGTCGCCGCGATAATAATCGTCTCGCCAGTCTGAGGGTTGCGGCCTTTGCGTTTTTTACGCTTGCGCTGGACGAAAGTACCAAAGCCTGTGATCTGCACTCTTCTGCCGGCGGCGATTTCGGTCGCGATAACGCCTTCTTTCGGAGCCGTGCTGAAAATCGCGTCAACAGCACCGCGGGCATCCTTGAGAGTCAACCCTGTCTTCTTGGCTACTCTTTCAATCATCTCTGTCTTGTTCATTGTTCACCTCCTTTAATCTGTTTGAACTTATCGAAACTCTACTCTTCACTTGGAAACTATGTCAACACTTTTATACCGATTTTTCCCCGTCCTTATACGTTTTTTGGAGGAAATGAGATCCCGGGAAATTCGTCCGGCGGCCACCGGCAGATTCGATGCCGCCGTCGGCGCGATGACCGGAAAGGCAAAAAACTCTTCCCGGTTAGAAAGGTATCGCGCCCCTCAAACCGCTCGTTCCGCGTTCGTACATGATATCGGGAAGCTCCTTGATCGAGATCTGAAAATAGTAACTCCAGTCGTTTCCGAATTTCCGGTGAACGAACCCGGCCTGCCAGCAGTGCAGATCGCGGTTGATGCTGTACTGCTGGTTAGTAAACGATCTCGTTTCCATGTCGTAATGAGCGTTGTAACCGATCTTCCAACTCCTTGTCAATTTTAACGATCCGCTTATATCTATCTGGTTGGAAACCGACTTGTAAGCGCCCTCCCCCTGCGATGAGAAACTGTAGCCGATCCTCAACGACCAGCCCTGCGTTCCATGCTCCAAAGAAGGCGGACCTCCACCGTCCCCGCCCATATCCAACCTTTCGTCCCAGGGATCATCACGCTTCCCTCTACGGTCCACGCCTCCGAGACTGTCGGCTTCCCCGGCGACCGGCTGCTCACCCTGCGCGGCGGCGATCCTCTCCTGCTCGGATCTCTCCCATTTCGAGGGGTATGATATCCCTCCGCTCAAGCTCATATTGGCGGAGAATCTCGTGGAAATTATTTTTCTCTCGAGCGGGTCGATCGTATGATCGAAGCTTATCGACGCCAGCCTTCCCAGCGATGTCTGCACGTGGCTCCCGATATTGGAGAACCTCGTTTCCTTCGAGGCCTGCGGATTATAGCTCCCGCTGATATTCCATGTCAGGGCGTTGTTCGCTTTCTGCTCCTCCTTGCCTTTCATGTATTTCAGATCGATCACGTTCCTTATCGAGTAGGTGACGTTCTGGCGCGCCTGTTGATTTTCGGTAAAAGCCGGAGTATAGGAGTACGAGACCGTCGGATTGAATGTGTGCCTGATTCCCCGCAGCGTGCCGATCTTAGGATAGAAAACTCCATAGAGGGACGTCCCGATCCCGGAGGAAAGAGACATCGAGAATTCGTTTCTATGGGTCGTGTCCTCTACAGGACCGCTCCTGTCGGTTCCCCTCGAGTACATCCCTTCATTCAACCCGACGAGGTCATATATGGGACTCGACGAAACGCTTTCCACCCGGATCGACGATCCCGAGCCCACGCCGGCGGTCCTGAAAACGAAATGCCCCGTGTGGTCCCCCCCATCGACGAACTCGACGGTGACCGAGGATGCGCCGATCGCGCTTTCGATCGCGGCGGCGAGGCTCTCCCCCGTGTAGTAGACTCCGTCGGCGATAAAATATTCCACACCACCCGCGTTGTCGACGTTGAGCGATATCCTGTCGTTCGCGGAATCCACAATGAATGAATCGGGTATTGCAATGGTCCCGCCGGTAAGCGAGGCCGCAGCGGGGGCGATGATATATTCCTCGTTTATCCTGTCGTAAAGAACATCCTCGTACCTCCAGCTCATATTGACGGAGGGCGAAAGGTTGAGAAAAATCAGCTTGTGCTGCTGGCCGAACGAAGCGCCCGAGCTCGCGGTCAGCCTTGCCGTCTCCCTCTGCGCCGTCTCCGACGTTGTCCGCCTCGCCCTGATGTTGGGGCTGAAGGCTATGCTTCCCAGGGCCCTTTCCCAGCCTCCTTTCTCGCCCTCCCCGTGCTTCTCGCCGAACCATAGGGAAGTCCGGGGAAAGCTCAGCGATAGATCGGGCATTGTCGTTGTCACCCTTGCGGCGGTCGGGGAGGTTTCAGGATCTATATTGAGAGTCTGATTGCGCGTTGCGGAGAGTCCCAGCCTCGTCCCCCCCCAGCTTTTGCTGAAACTCGCCGACGAGTAGATCTTCCTGTCTACGGATCGCTGAACATCGTCCGCCTGGAACATCGACGACTGCGCCTTGTCGCTGCTTACGAAATTAAGGCTGCTCCTCAAAGAAGCGGTCCGGCCGAATTTCTGGTTGTGGCTCGATTTGACCGTCCATTCGTTGGTCTTGTTGACGAAATTCCTGAAGAAGTTGAAGTTCACGCTGCCGTCGAGGACGTATCGAAGGCTGTACCTGTTATCGATATTGACCCTGAAATTCTGATTCTCGTTGAAATCGGTCTTCAGTATGAAATCTGTATATTCGTTCGTGGCCCAGTAGTAGCCGAGCCCTCTGATGAAACGGCCGTCGCGGCTGTTTATTCCAATGTCGAAGTTGGGCCGCAGTATCCCCGAATGGCGGTCCCTCTTCAGGGTGTTCGCCATGAAAGGAAGATAGAAGACCGGTATCTCGCCGATATAGAGCGTTATCGGACCCGAGACGATCTTGTCATTTATATAGACCTTCATCTTGCCTGCCCTCATCGAGTAATGAGGCGACTTCAGATCGCAGGTCGTGTATACTGAGTTGTATACCTTGAGGATGTCGTCCCCTTCCTTGAAGATATATTTCCCGCTGTAATACCCCTTGTCGTATTTGGTCGATCCGCTGAACACCAGTCCGCCCTCGGAATCCATATCGTAACCCATGTCCACTCCGTACATCTTCTGCGCGTCTTCCTCGAGGACGGGCGAACCTTCCGCTTCGAGTATATTGAGCCTGGAGCTGAAATCGATCCTATCCGCGCTGAGCGCCTTGTTCTGGTATTCCAGGAGCGCCGAGTCCCTGAGAACGATATCCTCGGTATCGGCGAAATACTCGATATCCTTGGCGCTGTATCGAACCTTTTGGGCCTCCAACGTAAAATCACGGTAGCCGAGAGTGCTGTCTATCGCGGCCGCCAGGCTGTCGATCGTCTGCGAGGGTTCCAGATTGAGGTAATTGTAGACTCCCGTGGCGTTGCTCGATATACGCACATATTTCAGATCATCCCCCGAAAACCTGAAGTACATGCTGTCGCCCTTCGAGTAGTTGTTCGACACCTTGTTCTCGTCCCCCTCGTAGGGGTAATACATCGCCTTCGCGTTACCGAAGATCTTCACCGAGTCCGCCTCATCGTTGGAAATGTATATGACGAGAGAGTCGCCTTCTATCCAGGAATCTTCCCTCCACGGGGAACCGGGCGCGGGCGATTCGGTGAGTTTTCCCGTCGCTGGCAGGTCTATCCGGTTGACCCCGGCATCGTCGTAATACAGTACGACCTTCTTGCCCGTCATGCCGGTGGATCCGCTGGTCGCCTCGGGGTCGCCGAACATCTCGAGATATCCTTCTTCATTGAAAATGGCCGCCGAATCGCAGGTCGCCCTGGTATCCCCCTTGACCATTCTGACATCCCCGACGGCCGATCCCCTGTTGACGTCCATGTTGAAGTACATCCATTCGCTGGTCACCCTCCCCTTCACGACCGCCCGGTCATCGAAGGTGAGCACCGGCCGAACGTCCATCACCGCCTCGCTGGTGTTCCTGAAGAACCTGGCATGCCTGCCGGATATCGAGTACTCCTCGGCGTAATCTATGATAACGACGTTCCCGTTCGCGTCGGCCGTCTCGATATTCCTGTCATAATAGATGCTGTCGGCATACATCACCCTGCTGCTGTCGGAAAGGACCACGTGACCCACAAGCACAACGGTTCCCTCTCCCCTGTGGTAAACGGCCCTGTCACAAGTTATTTCCATCCCCTTGTCGATGATCCGGACGTTGTTCTCCATTTCCAGGGTATTGGTCAGGCCGAAATATTTCCCCACATCTCCAAACATGTCGAGGGTTCCATCGTTCCCGTGAACGTTGCCTGAAAGCACCAGCTGACGGTCGACAAGATAGTGCTTGCCCCTGTCGCTGGTGATAGTCGCAGTCTGGTGCTCGATGGTTACATCCCCTTCCAGGTAGAATACCTCGATGTCGTTCTCCTGCCTCGAACTGAGGCTGTTGGCCCTTACCCTGTACATCGTCGTATCCGAGAGAGACGGTTCCTGCCGCTCACGCTCCGCAGAACCCCTCACCACTCCTGCCGGCGCCGTGACGGCGGCCAGCATCACGCAGGCCGTAGAGAGCATTACCAGCGCGTACCTGCCGGGTACCATGCGTTTCCGTTCCGTCTCTTTACACAAAGGTTTACCGCCCCGGCCGGAGATCAATCTCCGGCCAACTCTTTCGCGAGAAGAGATGCACCGATAAATGAAGCTTTGTTCCCGAGAAGGGCGCTCACTACCCGGACCGGAGAAAAAATCTCATCCATCATCCTTTCCCGCATCGCCGCCCTTGCCGGCTCCAGCAGAAGATCGCCGGCCCCCGCCACGCCCCCTCCCACAGCGATAATTTCAGGATTGAAGATATGAACAATATTTATAAGACCCACCCCGAGATAGAGGCCCGTCTCCGCCAGGGTCTCTATTGCAATCCTGTCTCCCCCCCGCGCCGCCACGTAAACATCCTTCGCCGTGAACCGCCGATTCGAGCCCAGAACGCTTTCGCCGGAGGCTTCGATCCTCCCGGCCGCCCGCGCGACTATCGCGCCGGCTTTGATCATGGCTTCCAGGCACCCCCGGTTTCCGCAGCCGCAGATGGGACCTCCCTCCAGCACGATATGATGACCGATCTCGCCGGCAAGTCCCTGCGAGCCTCGGTATAGCTTGCCGTCCAGCACGATTCCTCCCCCCACTCCCGTCCCCAAAGTAAGGCAAACGAAGATCCCGCTCCCCTTCCCCGAACCTGCGCAGTACTCGCCCCATGCCGCACAGTTGGCATCGTTGTCCACCACGACCGGCATCTTGAGGAGGCTGCCGAAGATCTCCGAAATGGGTGCGTTTTTCCATCCCGGCAGGTTCGGCGACGAATACAGCAAACCCCTTCCTCCATCGATAAGTCCCGCGCAGGCAATCCCCGCCGCCGTGACATCGTCCCCTCCGCGCTCCTCAAGCCACTCGGCGATCCTCCGGGCGGCGTCATACGGCCCCTTCTCGCCCAAGGTAGGGATGGAGCCGGATTCCAGTATATCCCCGGACTCCGCCACCATGCCGAGCTTTATATTGGTCCCTCCGATGTCCACTCCGAGAATAGCCTTCATCTCTTTCCTTTCACCGATAGAACAGTTTACATATAAGCGGCGGCCTCTTCCACGGTTAGATGCGACCCTGTCACAAGAAGCGTATCGCCCGGGCCGAGTGTGCCGCGCGCAATGCGCACCGCGTCGCCCATGCCGCGGGCGACCCTCAGGACCGCATTTCCCCCGCCGGGCGTCCCTGCGCCCCCTCCGAACCTGCCCAGCAGATCTTCCGCGCCGGCGCTTTGACCGTCCCTCAACGGCACCAGTATAATCTCCCTGGCCGCCTTCGCCGCCCTCGCGGGAAAACGGCCCAGCTCCTTACGCGCCATCACGCCGAAAAGTATCACGTTTCTCCCCTTTGGGGATACCTCGAGCAGATTCGCCGCCGCGGCGAGCAGCGCTTCTTCATTATGAGATACGTCGAGTATGATTCTCGGTTCCCCCGGCAGCACCTGGAACCGTCCAGCGAGAAATCCACGGGCTATGCCTTCGGCGACCTCCCCTACCCCCGCCCCGCGGGCTCGCTCACCCAGCAGTTCGACCGTTCTGACAGCCGTTGCGGCGTTTTCCATCTGTACTTTGCCGATCATCCGGCTGCTGAGCTCCCCATAGGATCTTACGGGAGAACCGAGCGTGAAAACCATATTACCGAACGTCATCGAAACAAGCTCTTTCCGGACCTCGCGGGCGACGTTATGGAAAGGAACACCCTTTTCGCGGCAGAATCCTTCAGCCCGGGCGGCCAACCTTTTTTCCCTCAGGTTCGCCACGAGCGGCGTTCCGCTTCTTACGATCCCCAGCTTCTCCCGCAAAATCCGCAGTTTCGTCCTGCCCAGGTGCTCCCTGTGATCCAATGATATCCCCGTGATTACGGTAACTGCCGCGTTTACGAGGTTTGTCGCGTCCAACCTGCCTCCCAACCCGACCTCGTAGACCGCCGTATCGACCTTTTCCCCGGCGAAGTAAAGCATCGCCGCCGCCGTTATCCCCTCAAAGAAGGTAAAAGGCGCATCCCGGCGAAACTCCCTCAACCGTCCCAGGATGCGGTCGAGGACCGGGCTGGGAATCTCCTCCCCGTCGACCCTGATCCTTTCGTTCAGCCTGAAGAGATGAGGTGAATAGAAAGTGCCTGTTTTCATCCCGGCCCGCCGAAGGATCGACGAGACGTAGGTCGTGACCGAACCCTTCCCGTTCGTTCCAGCCACAAGGACGGCCGGCACCTTACTCTGGGGATTGCCGAGCCCTTCGAGCAGGGCGGCGATATTCTCCAGGCCGAGCTTCATGTATGTAGGCCTGAGGGAATGGAGAAACTCGATATTGGAAAAGGTGCCTGCCCTAACGGACGAGTGAGATCGTATTGCGGTCATTCTCCTGGTTCTTTTCCTCCGCCCTGGTTGAAACACCGCACATGAGACTGTCGAGAATAAATACCAAGGTCTTTTTCAGTTCCCGGCGGCTGGTTATCATATCTATCATGCCGTGTTCCAGAAGGAATTCCGAGCGCTGGAATCCCTCGGGGAGCTCCTCGCCGACCGTTTCGCGTATCACCCTCGGGCCGGCAAAGCCTATCAGCGCTTTCGGCTCCGCAATAATTATGTCCCCCTGAAAGGCGAACGATGCCGCCACGCCGCCGGTCGTTGGATTTGTCAGGATAGAGATGAAGGGAAGCGAGGCTTCCGAAAGGTTCGCGATGGCCGCCGAGGTCTTAGCCATCTGCATCAGGGAGAGGATCGATTCCTGCATCCTGGCCCCACCTGAAGCGGAGACCATGATAAATGGAGATCTTTCGGCAACCGCTTTCATCGCCGCCCTGGTAATCTTCTCGCCGACGGCCGAGCCCATGCTTCCGCCCATGAAGCTGAAATCCATGATACCCAGCACTACGGGCCGGCCGCCCATAGTCGCCGTGCCCGTCATAACAGCCGAATTGCTCCCGGTTTTTTCCCTGGCGGAGTGTATCCGATCCTTGTATTTCTTGCTGTCACGGAACTGGATCGGATCGATGGATGATACCGACTTGTCGATCTCTGTGAAGGACGACTCGTCGGCGAGCATATCGATATACCTTGAAGGATTCAACCGGAAATGGTAGTCGCACTTAGGGCAAACCGATTGCAGCTTGATCAGTTCCTTGAGGTAGAGGATTTCACCACAGGCGGGGCACTTTTCCCAAAGTCCGTCGGGAAGCTCTTTCTTGCGCCAGGTCCTGATCCCGCGTTTAGCCTTCTTCAGCCAGTTCATACCTCTCCTTCCGGTCCCCGAAGGGTCGATGCGGAACATTCAGAGTTAAATGTAACATCTCCGGTAAAATGCAAAAAGAGCTTTTTACGCTTTTCCGACCTCTCCGGCCGCAAGTTCCCTCACGAGATCGGGAAGAGCCTCCGCCCCCTTTTTCGCATTCTTCAATACCGTCTCGTGATCGGTACCCCCGCCGGAGACATTCGGCGCCTCATTCGTCACCAGGGTAAGGCATGCCGCGGCGATTCCGAGCCTCCTTGCCACCAGCAGTTCGGGGACCGGCGACATCGTCGCCGCATCCGCCCCCATCTCTACGGCCGCCCTCGCTTCGGCGGGTGTCTCGTAGGCGGGACCGGTCGTCCAGTAAACGACCGCGTTCCTCAACGGTACGGCGGCCCGAAGTGCCGCCGCGCGTATCGAGCTTCCCAGCCGGGGATCGATCAGATGTGGGAGCTTGGAACCGGCCGAATGCCCCCCGAGCCCCTTTCCCGGGATGCCTCTCGCAGGGAAAGAGACGATATCGGAGGGAAGAAGCCATGTTCCAGGAATAATGCCGCTCTTTAGCGCCCCGGCCGCCTGTGTCAGAACCACCGAACGGCATCCCAGCATGGAGGCCATTCGAACGGAGGAGGCGGCCTCGTCCGGATCGCCGCTTTCGTAGAAATGGAGCCTTCCCGCGAGAACGGCCACCACCCCGCCTACACCTCCCGCGAGGGTAAGCAGTCCGGGATGACCGGCCACCGAGGGATTGGCGAATCCGGGAATATCTTCGTACCGCACGACCGCCTGCGGGTCGAAAATCGTATCTATCGATGAAAGTCCCGATCCTAGAACGACCGCCAGGCGCACCCTGCCCTTGAACCGGCGAAGCACATCCCTATTCGAGCCGTTCAAGATCCAGCTCCATTACAAGCGCATCCTCTCCGTTTTCTGCGTAATATTTCTTGCGCAACCCGATCTGAGCGAATCCATGTTTCAGATAGAATCCCTGCGCCCTCGCGTTGCCGGCCCGGACTTCCAGTATGATCTTAAGGGCGCCGGCGGCTTTCGCTCTTTCGATTATCCTCTCGAGCAACAGACCGGCCACGCCGCTACCCCTCATCTCGGGCAAAACGGCGATGCTCAGCAGGTGCAGTTCCTCATATCCGATCCAGGAAGCGGCGTATCCGATCGTCCTTCCTTTCGCTTCAGCTACCAGGTTGACCGAGATCTCTTCCAGCTTGATCTGGCATCTGAACATCCTTTCGGTCCAGGGCGTGGGGAAACTGCCGGCTTCGACCTCCAGCAAGCTCGGAATATCCTTCTCCGTCATACCCCGGATCGTAACCTGGTTATTCTTCACTCAGCCTCCCCGCTTGAGTTTTGCGCCCGAGGGTACCCTGGCGTCGGGTCCCCTTATGTAAAGAGGTTCTATGCCGGCCAGATCAACGTATTCCACCCGTTCTCTCCCCGGCGCCAGGACGGCCAGGAGCCCGGCGGAAGGCACCGACCAGACCGGTGAAGCGAAGAGGGAACCTACCGGCATTGCACGCTGCAGCTCTTCCCTGTAATGCATCGACCCGGTTCCGCACATCACGACCGGTCCATTTACTCCTGCCCCTTCAAGTATCTTTCCGGCCAGGAGCGGTTTGACGGAAGCCGGCCGGACGAGCTCGACGGGGTCGCCCCCGGCTGTGCTATAGAGGGCGGCATAGACCTCCCCCCGCCTGGCGTCGATCAGCGGCAGCACCGGCAGGGACGCAAAGGGTATCGCCCCGGCCATCAGCTCCAGGCTGCCTGCCGTTACTACAGGTTTGCCTTCAACCGCCGCAAACGCCTTCACCGTCGCCAACCCTATCCTGAGCCCGGTAAAGGATCCGGGACCCGTCACTACGGCGAAAAGATCGATATCATGGAGAACCGTCCGGGCCGTTCTAAGGCAGCCGTCTACCGCCGGCATCAAAGTGGCCGAATGCGTATCGCTGGCGTCAAAAATGATCTCGCAGGCTATCTCCCCGCCGCGCGAAACCGCAACGCTTCCCTTCGGATGAGAGCTGTCCAGCGCGAGCACAGTGGGAAGTCCGGTCATCCCCGCTCCTCTCCGAGCGCTCGGATAATATTCTCCGGTCCCTCGAATTCTATAATCCTCGAATCTTCCCCCGCGATCGTCAACCGGATCCGGACGTCGAACTCCAGCAATTCCTCCGGCAGCCTGTCTCCCCATTCGACAAGGACAACGTTACGCCCGTCTATTGAATCGAAGAGCCCGATCCTCTCGACATCCTCGACATCTTCGAGCCTGTAGAGGTCGAAATGGAGCATGGGGAAAAAACCAACGTACTCTTCCATCAATATGAATGTCGGGCTCAGGATTTCGGATTTGACGCCGAGCCCACGGGCGATCCCCTTAATGAAAAGGGTCTTTCCGGCTCCGAGACGACCCTCGAGGGAAACCGCGCAGCCTGGCGGCACGAGCCCACCGAACCGCTCCCCCAGCTCGTCGGTTTCCTGCCAGGATTTCGTTTTAACCTTTTTCTTTATGCGCCGGCCGTCGAGCTTATCAAGGCGATCCATTTCTCCTCCAGCCCCCGGCGATTCTATTTGGGATTCATCGTTATGCAGGGGACTATCATCTCCTCAAGGGAGATTCCGCCATGCTGGAAAGTACCGTGATACTGCTTTTCGTACTCATGAAACCTCGTTGGGTAAACGAAGTAATAGTTCTCTTTCGCCAATATATAGTTCTTCGCCGGTCCCTCCGCCGGCAGCCTGAAGTCGCCCGGTTTCTTTACTAGAAGCGTCTGTTTGGGATCGCCGTTCAGGTTCTCCCCGAACTTGTACCTCAGGTTCGTCGACGTCTCGCGGTTACCGTGAACGAGGCTCGCCTTCTTCCCGAGAATCGATCCGTGATCGGTCGTGATAACGACGGTCGCGTCGTGCTTGGATATCTTCTGCATGATCTCGAAGAGAGCCGAGTGCGTGAACCACGATCTCATAAGCGATCTGAACGCGCTTTCGTTGGGCGCTATCTCCTGCAATATATCGCTCTGGCTACGCCCGTGGGCGAGTATGTCCAGAAAATTGAACACCATGGCTACCAGATCTATCGATCTGTAGCTGTCCACCTGCTTTCGTATCTCGTTCGCCTCGGCGGTCTCGTAGATCTTGATATACTTGACGCTCCTAGAATCGAGCTTCGCCCTCTTCATTTGTTCGAGCAGCAGCTCCTGCTCGAACCTGTTCTTGCTGAGCTCATCCTTCGATCTCTCGAGCCAGTACTTCGGAAATCGCTTTTGCAGGTCGAGCGGATACAACCCCGAAAATATCGCGTTTCGGGAATACGGGGTTGCCGTGGGAAGGATCGAGCAGTAGAAATCCTTATGGATGTTGAAGTGTTGGGCCAGCATATCCTCTATCGTCAGCCATTGGTCGTACCTCATGCAATCGATGAGTATGAAATAGACCTTCCTGCCGCTGTCGAGGTGAGGAAACACGAACCTGCGCATTACGTCGGGACTGGTCGAAGGCTCGCCCTCCGATTCGATCCAATCGGTGTAATTCTCCTCGACGAACCGGCCGAACTGGACGTTCGCCTTCTGCCTGAGATCCATATGTATCTGGTTCATCCCGGTATCGCTGAACCTGTCGAACTCCAGGTCCCATAGGGAGAGCTCCATATGTATCTGGGCCCATTCCTCGAGGCTGGGATTGCCCGATATAACCTCGTCCAGCCTGCGGAACGCTTGGAGGTAATCCTTGCTAGCGGCCCCTTCCTGTATCCGGTGCGACTCCAGTATCCTCTTGGCGGCGGAATATATCTGCAGGGGATTCACAGGTTTCAGAAGATAATCGTCTATCTTCATGCCGATCGCCTGGTCCATAAGTCCCTCGGCCTCGTTCTTCGTGATCATCACGACCGGGATACTGGAGGATATCTCCTTGATGTCCTGAAGGATTTCGAGACCGCTTTTGCCCGGCATCGTCTCGTCCAGCAGGATGAGATCGAACGTCTCACCGGAAAGTGCTCTCAGGGCCTCTTCCCCGCTGGAGACACCCGTGACATCGAATCCTTTCTCCCTGAGAAAGATTATATGCGGCTTGAGCATATCGATCTCGTCGTCAACCCAAAGTATCTTTTTACCCGTCATTCCAGCCAAAACGTCTCCTCGCACTTCTGCATATCCTCGATACCGGTCGGCGGGACGGGCAATCCATGCCCGGATATCCCGGCCCGCCGGCAAGATAACAATATCGGCTTCCCGGCGCCACCCCCAGCTCAATTCACCGGAAAGGTAATCAGAAAGGTCGTCCCTTTCCCGGGCTGGGACTGAAGCACCTTTATCGAACCGCCGTGGATATCCTCTACGATCCGCCTGACAAGGGCGAGACCGAGCCCCCAACCTCTATCCTTCGTCGTGACTCCCGGCGAAAAAATCCTTTTCCTCATGCTCGAGCTCATACCCTTCCCGTTATCGCTGAAGTATACCTCCACCCGGTTCTCCTCCCTGTTCATCACTCCCTTTATGACTATCTTCCCTTCCTCGCCGCTTATGGCGTCGAGCGAGTTCTTTATCAGGTTCTCGAAAACCCAACCGAGAAGATCGGGACTGCAGCGAACCAGCGGGAGCTCCTCGAAATCGACGACTATCGTCGAATTTATCTTCAAGGCAGGGCGTCTTCTTTCAAAGTATCCGACGGTCTCCTCGATAACGGGGGTGATCTTCCTGTATTCCAGGCTTGTTTTCGAACCTATCTTGCTGAATCTCGATGATATCCTGCCGAGCCGGTCCACGTCGGCCGAAGCTTCCGTTAGGGCCGCGCCGATCTTTCCGTTTTCACCGGTCCTCGCCAACTCGTTCCTGATAATTTCGAGCCAGCCCATGATCGAGGAAAGCGGGGTGCCCAGCTGGTGGGCCGTTTCCTTCGCCATCCCGACCCATATCGAGCGCTGCTCGCCAAGCTTCATCGTTCTGAAACCGAGGAAGCCCAGCAGCACGAATACGATGAAAACGGCCAGCTGGATATAAGGAGCGAAGATAAGCTCATCGGTGAGCTTCGATCTTCCGTAATGGATAAACAGATGCAGATCCTCCGTTTCGACTTTCACCGGATCGTTGATCCTGTCGAAACCCTCCGCTACCGCCACTACCCTCTCCAGCAGCGTATCGGACGGAGACGAGGGATCGAAATCGAGCAGCCTTTTGTAATCGTCGACCGGATCTATGCCGATCCCATTCCATATCATCGGCCGCCCGCCGATGTCCGTTATGACGAACGGCAGCACCGTGGCGCTTCGAACATCGCTGATGAACCTCTGGCGGGTCTCGTCATTGACGTCTCTCAGAGCGATTCCGATGAATCTCGAGAAGAGTTTAGTCGTTCTCTCGGACTGATCCTTCATTCTTGAAATGAGCGTATTGTTGTACCACAGGGCCGATGATACGAGAACGATAGTGCCGACGATAAAATATATCTTCAGCAGAAAAGGAAGATTCCCGGAAATCTTCATCTGCGCATTATGCTTCAAGATATTTCAGCCCCCCCATGTATGGCATGAGGGCTTCCGGGATCCGGACTTTTCCGGTGGGAGTCTGGTTCTGCTCGAGTATCGTGGCGATCACCCTTGGAAGCGCCAGGCCCGAGCCGTTCAACGTATGAACGAAAGCCGGCTTGCCACCTTTTTCCCTCCGGAAACGGATCTTGGCCCGCCTCGCCTGGAAATCCTCGAAATTGCTGCAGGATGAGACTTCGAGCCATCTCCCGATGCCCGGGGCGAACGTCTCGATGTCGTAGCACTTGGCCGCGCT
This sequence comes from uncultured bacterium, assembly GCA_964584495.1. Classification (GTDB taxonomy): domain Bacteria; phylum Krumholzibacteriota; class Krumholzibacteriia; order Krumholzibacteriales; family Krumholzibacteriaceae; genus CAZPAH01. The sequence goes on from CAZPAH010000008.1 coordinate 23,202, forward strand.
GAAACTGAGATCCATCGTGCACAGCTCGATGACCCTGTGCGGAATCTCAAGTACCCTGAGAACCTCGCATGCGTCGTCGAGTAGCAGCTCGAGATCCTCGTACGATTTTTCCGGCACGGAATACCGGACCATCTCCACCTTGTCGAACTGGTGGACCCTGATAAGCCCCCTGGTATCCTGCCCGTAGCTACCCGCTTCCCTCCTGAAACAGGGGCTGTAAGCAGTGCACTTGATCGGGAGCTCCTCAAAGTCGATCATGGCGCCCGCGTAAATGTTGGTTATGGGAACCTCTGCGGTCGGGACCAGGAACATATCGTCCTTCTCGCAGTGATACATGTCGTCTTCCATCTTTGGAAGCTGGCCGGTTCCCGTCATCGAAGCCCTGTTGACGAGGTAGGGAACGCTCAACTCCTCGTAGCCCTGTTTCCTGTGAATATCCAGCATGAGGTTGACCAGCGCCCGCGAAAGAAGCGCCCCGTCCCCCCTGAGCACTACGAATCCGCGGCCCGAGATGAGCGCTCCGGCGCCGAGGTCGAGTATCCCCAGGTTCTCACCGATCTCCCAGTGGGGAAGAGCCTTCCCCGCCGGTTCCACCGGTTCGCCCCATCTTAGAATCTCCGGGTTATCCTGAGCACTCCTTCCGAACGGAACCGTTTCGTGGGGAAGGTTCGGGATCGCCAGCGAAAGATCTTCAAGCTCCTCCTCGATCCTCTTCAAATCGAGGTCGATCTCCTTTATCCTGTTAGAGGTGACCTTCATCCTTGCAAGATGGTCTGAAGCGTCTTTTCCGTCTTTCTTCAGGGCTGATATCTCCATGCTTACCCTGTTACGCTCCTGTTTCAGCGATTCGGTCTCCTGCAGCAGCTCCCTCATCCTGCCGTCGAGCGAGAGAAAAGAATCGAGATCGAATTCGACCCCCTTGTCGGCGATCCCCTTCTTCACCCTGTCGGGCTCTTTCCTGAGAAGCTTACGATCCAGCATGATTCTTTCAAGCCTCCGGCGTTCTTCCAAAGTTTTTAATCAGGTTTTTCCCGCCCGACTCGAGAAGCTGATCCGCCAGCTTTAGGATCAACCTCTCCTCATCCCCCGTCCATCCATGTATGGACCCCGATATCTTCTCCAAACCGTCCGTCGAGACGATAACGGCGCTGACGTTGAATTCGTCTTTTTCGACACTAGCCAACACTCCCACCGGGCCTTTTCCATCTTTAGACACGGCATGTAGAAACATCCTCTCCAGCGTCAGCTCGGTAAAACTCGGAACATGGTTTATCATCTCGAGGACGCCCCTCGTCTTCTTGTCCTCTTTTCTCGATATTAGGGTCGAGATACCCTGGCCGGCGGCAGGCATGCATATCGAGGAAGTGAAAACCTCGACCACGCTGTCCTGCCGGTTCCTGGCCTCGACCTGGGAAGCGGCGGTCACGAACCCGCCGGTTATTCCCTCACGCATCTTCCTTATTTCCTCTTCGTAGCAGTCGTCGCTCTCCACAAGCTGCAGATCGGACCGGTAGTAGAGGAGCTGCCCCCTGCTAACCCTGTCGGATACCGCAATACAGACATCGTCGGGCTGCTCGTCGAGTATAAGATCCAGTCCGGCGATCAATACGTTGAACGGGTTTGTCCTCTCCATCACGGCGCCGAGATCGAGCTTCGGCTGGAGCCTGAGCGGAACGTCGCGCGCTTCCGCGACAACGATGTCGAGGTCGCCCTTGAGAAGCAGCGTAAAAAGATCGGACAACGAAGGGTTGCTCCTGACGCCCTTGGAGCTTTCGGCCTCGTCCAGGTTGAAATATCCCCGCGTGCGGTCCGCTTCCCTCATTTTCTCGATCGCCTTGGCGGTCCAGACGATTGAAGCCGGATCGCTCCTACCGCCCACTACGATATCTTTCTCACCACGCAACTCGAGGCTCCCTCTTTCCAAAAAATAGACCGGTAATCAGGGGAAAACTATCACAGGCTGGTGGAAAAGGCAACGGGAAAGCTATGCTCAACGGCCGCTTCTGGGAATCATCCGCGAGCGTGAAACACCGCACCTGTTGAGTATCTCCTCGACCTTTTCGCTGGGGAGATTCAAGTTCACCATGTTCCTCAACGCGATGATAAAAACGGCAAGCTCGGTCACCGCCCCGGCCAGAAGCGCCGGCAGTCTACCCCCCATCGTCAAGACCCCGAGGGCCGCGAAGACGGCGGACAGCGACCAGAGAAAAAAATCGACCTTCCTCGTCGATCCGAACTTGAAGAGGAAAACATGATGGAGATGCATGTGATCCGCTTCGAACAGCGAGCGCCCGGTCATGATCCTCCGTGAAAAAGCGAGGGCCGTATCGAGAAGCGGTACGCTCAGTATCAGAATCGATCCGGCTATCCTGAAGAGGAGGTCCTTTCCCGGAATAAGCATGAGCAGGGAGATAAGACCGAACACGAGCCCCAGGAAGAGGCTGCCGGAATCTCCCATGAATATTCTGGCGGGAGGAAAATTGTATCTGAGAAATGCCAGCACCGCTCCGAAGATCACGCTGGACATGATAACGGCGAGCGGCAGGTCGAAGATATACCCGGCGACGCCGAAAGCGACGGAGGATATCAGCGCCAGTCCCGAGGCGAGCCCGTCGATCCCGTCTATCAGGTTGAAAGAGGTCGTTATCGTAAGCATCCAGATGCTGACGAGGGTGAATGCCACGAATAATCCCGGAAGAGAGATATTTATCACGCCGAAATGGTCGAGGAGCCCCAGCCCGCCGCCGGCGATGAAAACCGATACCGTTATCTGGAAAAAGAGCTTGTAGAGATAGTGAAGGCTCCGCAGGTCGTCTATTATCCCGAGGAGGAATGTGACGAACCCGCCCGCGATGAAAACCGGCAGGAATGAGTTGATATAGGGCGAATCGGGCAGGTAGAAAAGAAAGGCGGGGATAAGGGCGAAGAGCATCGCCGCGGTTATCGCCGCGCCTCCTATGTGAGCTATATCCCTGGAGGTTCTACCGTTCGGCTTTTCACAGATCTTCCATCTAACCGCCATTCCGATCGCCAGCGGGGTGAAAAAGAATCCGAGCACGAAGGACAGAACCAGGGGAATAATTATTCCTGTAAGCGTCAAGCGCTGCTCCCTTATTAGATTCATGTTAAGGATCGACTATTGCAGTCCCGATGTCAAGAGAGAGTTGGCGTAAAACCGCAATCCCCCAGGCGCCGCAACTCTCCCCGCGCACCATCCCGGGCCCGGGAATCCCGTCATGTTTTTCCTCCGGTTTTTTTCCGACACCCCCCGCCGATAACCGGTCTCAACAGATCCATCGCCTCGCCTCTGGAGTAGGCCCCGGTGACGATCAAACCGGTTGTGAACGCTATCGTCATAGCCGAGGCGTCTATGAGCGTCCTCAATATACCGCCGGGGTCGCGAACAAGGAAGAGGTGAAGGGCGGCGATAACCGATCCCACGGCGACTATCTTCAACAATCTGGCGTTATCGCCTCTTCTCCAGATGCCGGGAAAAGATACCGCCACCGCTCTCAATCCAAGGACCTCTATCGGCAGATAGGAAATCAGGGTCGCCGCCACCGCCCCTTCGGCGCCGAACGTCGGGATGAGAAAGATATTGAGCAGGAAATTCAGCAGCGCCCCCGCTAGTGTGAGCTTCGCGTACGTTCCCGCCCTGTTCGCCGCGATCAGACCGGGGAGTATCACCGATCCCAGGCTCCTCATGACGATCAGGGGCAGGAAAAGCAGGAGAAGCCTGGCCGACTCGGCGAAACTGTCGGTGAAAAGCCCCGTAATGAGAGGCCGCGCAAGGCACCCGAAAACGATCACCACCAGGACCGAGTAGGTTATGGAATCCCTCAGCGATCTGTTCGCCAGGTCGCTGCATCTGTTCTTGTCCCCCCCCGCCCATGCTTCCGCCATGGCGGGCCTCAAAGTCATCACGAGGGCGAATGTCGGGAAAAGGCTGGTTTCCACCAGGTTTCTCGCCATCGAGTACAGACCTACATCGGAAGCCCCCTTGAAATAGCCCAGCATCAGCTTGTCGAGGAGGGAGTAGATCGTGACCGAAGCGCCGCTGACGGCGAGCGGAGCGCTAAAACGAAGGAGCTTCTTCCAGACCCGGCCGCCGTCGGCACCGTCGGGAATACCCTCTCCACCCAGAGGGTGCAACCTGAAAATAATGACGAAAGCGGCCAATGCTGGAATCAGGGCGGCCGCGATATAGGCGCCCAATACCCCCAAGGGCCCCAGCGCCAATAACGCGGCCGCGAAGATGAGGCCTATCCGCAGCACGAGCATCGCGGATCGAATCGCGAACAGCAGGCGGAAACGCTTCATGCCGATTATCAAGAGCGCCGCAAGCTCGTTGAAGCTGACGGAGAATATGAGGAGCCCGCTGATCCTGAAGAGGGGGATCAATCCCCTTTCGCCGAAGAATTCGGCGAGCTGCGCGGCGAAAAGAGTCGCGGCGACGGCAACCGGGAGGGTGAATACCAGCCTCAGCAGAATGCTGGAAAGAACGATATTGCCGATATAACCCGGTGAAGATACCCGGTACTCGGAAACGAACTTCGATGCTGCCCCTTCGACGCCGAACTTGGCCGCTATGAGAAAAATGGTCGCCAGGGCCATGGTCCAGTTGATCAGGCCGACCGCCCTGGGACCCATCCACCTTGCAACCACCATCGACCCCACGAAAGAGCCGACAAGAGGGAGCGCCGTCGAACCGAAGGTCCAGAAATAACCCGCGGTCAGCGACTCCTTGGTGGAAGATCTTCCGTCCATTGATATCAGGGGAAATGCTTTTCAAGAATATCGGCGATACGTCCCGCCGTCTTACCATCCCATAAAGGCGGTATCGCGTGCTCGCCGGGCTCCGCGTCCATAAGCTTCATCGCTTCGATCTTCACCATTTCCGCATCGGTGCCTACGAGGATATTGGTTCCGATCTCTACGGTCACAGGACGCTCGGTATTTTCACGAACCGTGAGGCACGGCACTCCGAGGACGGTCGTCTCCTCCTGAATGCCTCCCGAATCGGTAATTACGATACGCGCGTGCCGCATCGCTTTCAGGAAATCGAGATACCCTACGGGCTCGATCATCCGGAGGCTGCCGAAAAGCTCGATAGGAGGATCGGCCGACTCTATCATCTTCGCGGTTCTTGGATGAACGGGAAAGATCACGGGCAGCCTGCGGGCGATCTCGCCGAGGCTCTCCACTAGCGACGCGAGCTTTTCGGGATCGTCGACGTTCGAAGGCCTGTGAAGGGTCACCAGGACATACCCTTTCTTCTCGATACCCAAATCTTCCAGTATCTTCGATCGTTCGGCCTTGACCAGGTAGCTTACAAGGGAATCTATCATTATGTTCCCGACAAAGAATATCCTCTCCGGCCCGACACCCTCCCTCAGCAGATTACCCTCCGCTTCCGGAGAGGTCGTGAAGCAGAAACGTGAAAGGATATCGGTCACCATCCTGTTCACCTCTTCCGGCATCGTCATGTCGAAGCTGCGCAGCCCCGCCTCGACATGAGCGACCGGAATGTAGAGCTTGGCCCCCACCAGGGAGCAGGCGAGGGTCGAGTTGACGTCGCCGACTACTATGACCAGGTCGGGGGCCGTCTCCCCGAGCACCTTCTCGAAGGCGATCATGATCCTTGCGGTCTGTTCGGCGTGACTGCCCGAACCGATTCCGAGATAGATATCCGGCTGAGGGAGCTCGAGATCGTCGAAAAACACCTTCGACATTTTTTCATCGTAATGCTGGCCGGTGTGAACGAGAACCGCCTCGATCCCTTTTCTCCGGGCGAATTCCCTCATGAGCGGCGCCGCCTTCATGAAGTTCGGCCGTGCTCCCACGACAACGATGGCTTTCATTTGCCGCCCTTCCGTCTACTCCGGGCACCGAGGCGCTTGCCGTACATGGTGCTGTAATATCTCCTGAAAGATCCTTCCTTAACCGGTCTCCACCAACCCTCGTTCCTCCTGTACCATCTCACCGTTTTAGCGATCCCTTCCGTGAACCCGGTCTTCTTCCTCCATCCGAGGGCGCGGATTTTCCTGGTGTTTACCGCGTAGCGCCTATCGTGACCCTTGCGGTCGGTGACGAGCGTGAGTAGGCCCGGGTCGGCCCCCGTCATCTCGATTATCTTCCTCGCTATGAAGATATTCTTCTTTTCCTCGCCCGCTCCTATATTGTAGACCTCTCCGATCCGCCCCTTTCTTCCGACGAGCTCTATCGCGCGGCAGTTGTCCTCTACGTAAATCCAGTCCCTGACGTTCTTACCGTCACCGTAAAGGGGCAACTTCTTTCCCTCTATCGCGTTCGTCACGAAGAGCGGTATGAACTTCTCGGGGTGCTGGTACGGGCCGTAATTGTTGGAGCTGCGCGTGATGATCGCCGGGAGTCCGTAGGTCTTGTAGAACGATCTTACCAGCATATCGGCCCCCGCCTTGCTGGCCGAGTAGGGGCTGTTCGGGCGAAGGGGATCGGTTTCCTTGAACTTCCCCTTTACTATGCTTCCGTAGACCTCGTCGGTCGATATCTGCACGAAACGGCCGACCTCGTGCTTCAAAGCCTTCTGAAGAAGGGTGAATGTGCCCATCACATCGGTCGAAACGAAATCCTTGGCACCGAGTATCGATCTGTCGACATGGGTCTCCGCCGCGAAATTGTAGATTATATCCGTTCCGGGGACGATAGTATCGAGCAACCTGCCGTTGGATATATCGCCGCGGACAAACTCCAGCCGCCGATCGTCAAGAAGGCCCGAAAGGTTCTCGAGATTTCCGGCATACGTCAGCTTATCGAGGACCGTCACCCTTAAGGCGCCCTTCCTCCCGAGAAGCATCCTTACAAAGTTGGAGCCGATAAAGCCGGCGCCGCCGGTGACGAGTATCTTTTTCATGCCCTCCCCTGTCTTTTTCCGCCATCGCCCCGTACCGTCTCCGGCCGGCCGGTCCCGCTTCACCGCGGGCGGCCGTCCCGCACGGCCCGACGCTAGAGCTCTTCGCCTCCCCGGCGCCCGAAAGACCTGTACCTGAAGCCGATCTTCCTCATGACATCGGGTTTATAAATATTGCGGCAGTCTATTACGATCGGAGCACGCAGCAGCTCCTTCACCTTCTCCAGCTCGAGCTGCCTGAATTCATTCCACTCCGTCATCAGCACCAGCGCGTCGGCCCCTTCGAGCGCCGAGTAGGAATCATCGAAAAATATTATACTGTCGCCGCATTCCTTCCTCGCGTTATCCATCGCGATCGGATCGTAGGCATGCACCGTGGCGCCGAGCTTCTTCAGCCTATCGACGAGCTTAAGGGCCGGAGCGTGGCGCAGATCGTCCGTGTTGGGCTTGAAGGAGAGCCCCAGAACCGCTATCGTCTTCCCTTTAAGGTTCGGGATCTCGGACCCGAGCTTGCCCAGGAGAACATCGATCCTCGATTCGTTCACGTCGCTGGCGGCCTGGATAACCTTCAGGTCCACCTCGGATGCGGAAGCCGTGTGCAGTATGGCCGACACATCCTTGGGCAGGCACGATCCGCCGTATCCGACTCCCGCATGGAGAAATTTCGGCCCGATCCTCTTATCGAGCCCCACCGCTTTGGCGACCTCGCCGACATCAGCCCCGACACTCTCGCACAGATCGGATATCTCATTTATAAATGAGATCTTAACCGCGAGAAATGCATTGCTGGCATACTTGACCAGCTCCGCCGTCCTGATGGCGGTAAAAACGATCGGCGTCTCGAGAAGGTAGAGGGGGCGGTATATCTCCCTCATGATATCACGGGCCCTTTCCGATTCCACGCCGATCACCACCCTGTTAGGTCTCATGAAATCCTCGATCGCCGAACCCTCGCGAAGAAACTCGGGGTTCGAAACCAGGTCGAACGGTATATCCCCCTCCAGGCTGTCCCTTATTATCCTTCCGACTTCCTCGGAAGTTCCCACCGGAACGGTGCTCTTCTGAACGAAAATCTTGTATCCGTCCATGTTGAGCGCCACATCCCTGGCGACCTGGCGCACGGCGCTTAGGTCTGCCGCTCCATCATCGCCCATCGGTGTGCCGACGGCGGAGAAGACAACGAGCGAGTCCTTGATCGATGCAGGCAGATCGGTGGTGAACTTCAGACGGCCCGCATCGTAATTCCTTTCCACCAGCTCCTTGAGACCCGGTTCGTATATCGGCATCACTCCGCTTCGGATCTTCTCGATTCTTTCACCGTCAATATCAACGCAGATCACGGTATTCCCGAAATCGGCAAGGCATGCGCCGCTGACGAGGCCAACATAACCGGTTCCAACCATGCATATTCTTGGCATTCCCTACTCCCTTTCGCGAACCGAGTCGGGATGACTTGCTCATCCCCGGATAGTCCGATCCAGCCGGGATCTATCCATTCAGGCTTTAAGTAACATGCGACCTATGCGGAAGATGCAAGCACGCTTCGTTCCCACCACGACAACAGGTCGTAGAGCATCTTTTCCGTAGGGATCGCCGGATTCCACTTCGTCTCTCTTTTCAGCTTCCCGTTATCTCCGATCAATACCGGCACATCGACCGGCCTGAGCAATTTCGGGTCCGTTTCCACCCTGATATCGGTTTTTACGATACGAATCATCGTCTCGAGGGCGTCGGAAAGCTTCAATCCTTTTCCCGAGCATACGTTGTAGACATCCCCCGCCCTTCCCTTCTCCGCAAGGGACACATAGGCGTCGCAGACATCCCTGACATCGAGAAAGTCCCTTACGACGCCGATGTTTCCCGTCCTTATGACAGGCTCCGTCTTTCCGGCCGCCGCCATAGCGCACTGCCTCGCGAACGAGGGGAGAACGAACCTGTCCGTCTGCCCCGGCCCCGTGTGGCTGAAGCTCCTTGTGAGAAGCACGTTCAGCGAAAAGGCCCGGTGGTACTGCATCGCTACAATCTCCTGGGACGCCTTGCTCGAGGCATAGGGGCTCACCGGCTCGATCGGCGTCTTCTCGTCGAGCGGCATCTCGCCGGGAGAGCGGTTACCGTACTCCTCGCATGAGCCGGTTACCAGAACCCTGGCATCCCCGGCGCTTTTCCTTACCGCCTCGAGAAGATTCACCGTTGCGATAACGTTGCTCTCCATAGTCAAGCGGGGCTGCTCGAACGATCTCGAAGCCGAGCTCTGGGCGGCCAGATGAAAAATCCTCTCCGGTTTCCACCGGGCGACGATATCCTCGACCGTTTCACCGTCGAGAAGATCGCATCTTGCATATTCGGCGCCGGCGGGATACGACCCCCGATAGGCCGGTCCATCATCGCCGGCATACCCCGCCTCCGGACTGCCGGCGGCAAGATCGACGCCCAGAACCTCATGTCCTTCCTCGACCAGCTTCGCCGCCAGATACCCGCCCACGAAACCGTATGCTCCCGTAACCATTACTTTCATGGATAATTCCGCCTAGGCCTTCCCCTTTACACCGGGCATTTTCTCCAGAAATCGAGGAGATCGGAAAGAGTCTTTTCGATAGGTATTTCAGGTTCCCAGCTGGTATCCTCGCGGAACTTGCCGTTGTCTCCCTCGAGCAGCGGAACGTCGCTCGGCCTCAGCCTTTCCTTATCTTTCCTTATTTCCACCTTAACCCCGCTGAGATCGATCAGCATATCGAGAATATCCTTGATACTATGGCTTGTTCCGGAGCAGATATTATAGACCGTTCCGGGAATCCCTTTTTCCAGCGAAAGCCAGTAGGCCCGAACCATATCCCTCACGTCGGTGAAATCCCTCTTGGCCTCGAGATTTCCTACGTTCATGACCGGTTTCCTCGACCCCTTCTCGATTTCGGCTATCTGCTTGGCGAAATCGGAGCAGACGAACACCGGACCGCGCCTCGGGCCGGTATGGTTGAACCCCCTGGTTCTCACTATCTTCATTCCGTAACTCTTGAAATATTGGTACCCCAGCATATCCTGCCCGACCTTGCTTACCCCGTAAGGGCTGAGAGGCCGTAGCGGATTCGTCTCCTTTATCGGTATCTCGTCGGGGTGGACCATACCGTACTCCTCGCTGGAACATGCGATCTGGATGCGGCAATCCAGACCGATCTTCTTGACCGCCTCGAAGATATTGAGCTGCCCAATAATATTCGTGATCAACGATTCGCTCGGCGCCTTCCACGAAGTGGGAACGAAGCTCTGGGCGGCCAGGTGGAAGATATAATCGGGCATTACCTCCTCAACCACATCCCTCGTGGATGAAGCGTCCCTGAGATCGCATTCGAGAAGCTTCAACCTGTTCCAGATATGTTCTATATTCTCGGTGCGGCTCCTCCAGCGGATTATCCCGTAGAGATCCACACCCTCCTGTTCAAGGCAGAAATCCGCCAGATGGCTTCCGGCGAACCCGGTAATTCCCGTTATTAGTACGCGCATTAAAGCTCCCCTTTTTTGAGTCCCGGCGTCCCGGGAGGCAACCTCAACAGGACAAACACAATCAGAATTACTAATTATATCAGAACTTAATGCCCGGTCAAGGGATCAATCGCCGCTCACCTGAAGATAAACCAGAGCGCAAGCCATGAAACCCCCGTTGCCGCAATTGTGAATGGAAGTCCGATCTTCATGAAATCGAGAAATGATACCGACTCGCCTTCATCCCCGAGAATGCCGATTGCCACGATGTTCGCCGCCGCTCCTATCGGAGTAATGTTGCCCCCCATGCAGGAACCTATCAGTACCCCCAGGGTCAGAAGCTCCGGATGGACCCCGACGGTCGCGCTCAGGCCGATCACCACCGGCAGCATCGCGGCGATATACGGGACGTTGTCGATGAAAGCCGAAACAAGCACCGAGAACCATACTATTATCGAGAAGATCAGAAACGGGTTTCTGCCTTTCAACCATTCGAGCCGGCCCACGAGCGCCGCTATCGCGCCCCTTTCGACAAGCATATGAACAAGAATGAAAACGGCCATCAGGAAAAAAACCGTCCCCCAGTCGAGCTTCCATTTTAACTTCCCCCCCGGTCGCCTCTCCCTCACCTTGTGCCACGCGAATCCCGCCGCGCCGATCGATATGCACGCGACCCCCCCGAACCAGCGGAAACCCGGATCGAACACGGTGGCGAAGGAGAGAAGGACTATCGCCAGCGCGATCAGCCAGACCGGCACCCAGCTCCTGACGGGCGTCACCTCTAAATGGGACGGTTTCTGCCTGTCTTTTCTCAGGAAAAACAGGAGGACGGCAAAGCCGGCGACCGCACCGAGTTGTACTATCCAGAATATGCCCGGTTTCCCTCCGGCGAACGAGGAACCCGTGTACCAGAAGAAATCGACGAACGTCATCCTCGTCTGCGCCGCCAGGATCATGCTGGGCGTATCCCCGATAAGTATGGCCATCCCCTGCAGGTTGGACGAGATGGCCACGCCGATTATCACCGGAACCGGCGAGACACCGGCCTTCGATGCCAGATGAAGGGCGATCGGGGCCACGACCAGAACAGTGACGACGTTATCCATGAATATCGAGAACACCGACGCGAAGACGATGATGGCGAGGAAGGCGACGCACAGGTTGGGAGACCGGTTGATCAGGTGATCCGATATCGTTTCGGGAAGGTTGGAGTAGCTGAACAGCCTCGCCAGGATCAGCGAACCGACGAATATTCCGATCACGTTCCAGTTGACTCCGAAGAAAAGCTCGTGGAAGCTGAGCGATCCCAGCACAAGGGCGGCGCATATTCCTATCCACGCAATGACCGGCCTGAATCTGTCGGAGATGATGAGCCCGGTGTAGACGGCCATGAAGATTATTACGGCTTTCCACATCGGCCGGCTCTACCCCTCTTCGAGTTCCCTGATTATCTCCTCCGCCGCAAGCGCCGGGGAGGAAGCCTGGTAAATCGGCCTTCCTATCACCAGAAAATCGGACCCGGCCGCCATGGCGGCCGCCGGTGTTGCGATACGTTTCTGATCGCCGGCCGAAGTGCCAGCCGGCCGTATTCCCGGCGTGACGATCTTCAAGCCGTCGGCGAACTCTTCCCGCAGTACCGCCGTCTCGCCGACGGAGGCGACGACGCCGTCGAGACCGGCCTTCAATGCCCTGTCGGCGCGCCTCAGCACGAGGTCGGAGGTGCTGCCGCCGTATAATGAGGTGTCGGCGAGATCCTCCTCCGTAATACTCGTAAGAACCGTTACTCCGACCAGGAGGGGACGCGCCCTCCCCGACTTCGAGGCGGCTTCCGAGGCGGCTTCAGCGGCCGCCTTCATCATCTCGACCCCTCCGCAGGCATGCAGCGTCATCATGCTGACATCGAGGCCGCAGGCCGCTTTTACCGCTCCGGCGACGGTCGCCGGTATATCGTGGAACTTGAGATCGAGAAAGACCGATGCGCCCGTCTCGCGAATCTCATCGACCATCCCAGGTCCCTCGGCGGTAAACAGCCTGCTTCCAAGTTTGAAATAACCTATCTTTCCCCTGAGGGCGGCTACGAGAGCTATCGCCGCGCCCCTCGTTTCGACGTCCAGCGCCGCTATGATCTGCGGTTTTCCCCTCATCGACGATCGTCCTTTCTGCATCCGGCTGAACGCCGGGTCCGTCAGGCTCCGCGAGGCGGCACCCATCACCCGTCCGAATTCGGGCTTTCGGCTCCGGCCGTCATTCCGGCGACCGGGCCTGAGCGGGAACTCCGTTTTCCTCGAGAGCGGCTACTATCCTCTCCGGCAACAGGGGTTCGTAGAATATAGCCGTGCCTATCTGGACGGCGGCGGCGCCCGCCATGAAGAATTTCACGGCATCCTCAACCGATGATATGCCACCGGAGCCGAGAATCGGAATGTCCACGGTGGCCGAGATCTTCCAGACGGCATCGAGGGCGAGAGGGAGTATCGCGGGGCCGGATAGGCCTGCGTGAACCCTTTTGAAGACCGGCTTCCCGGTCGTTATATCGATATCCATCCCGAGCACCGTGTTGATCGCCGTTACGGCGTGGCTGCCCGCCTCTTCCGCCGCCAGGGCCAGCCGGCCTATATCCTGAACGTTGGGAGTAAGCTTGGTGATTACGACCCTGTCGCCGAGAATATCCCTCGCATGTTTTACATACTTGCCGAGAAGCTGGGGGTTGGTGCCGATCGCCATACCGCCCCTTTCGACGTTGGGGCAGGAGAGATTAAGCTCGACCGCTCCGACGTTTACCTGAACGGCGGTGGCATCGATAAGCCTTCGGAAATCGTCCCAGTCCTCGCCGGCCAGGCTGACGACGGGCATGACTCCGGCATCGAGAAGACGCGGCAGCTTCTCCGCGAAAAAGATCTTGGAGCCTACATTTTCCAGTCCGACGCTGTTGAGAAGTCCCGATGGCGTTTCATGCAGCCTCCTGCCGGGATTGCCGGCACGGGGCGAGAAGGAGATCGTTTTCGTGACGACGCCGCCGAGCTTAGCCAGATCTATCATCCCCGAGTACTCGAGCCCGTAGCCGGCAGGCCCCGATGCAAGGAAGACGCGGTTCTTGAACTCGATTTCACCCAGTCTAATGCGGTTTCCCACGGCGTTCATTCTTCCCAGGCCTCCCAGTCGATTTCCTCCGCCATGAATACGGTTCCATCGTCGCACACGGTACGGTTGACCGTTCCCCCCGCCGTAATCACAGGCACGGTACATCCCCTGCAGGCGCCCACTCCGCATGCCATCACGGACTCGAGAGAGGTTTGATGAGTTCCGAAGGTCTTGCCCAGCCGTTTAACCAGCCCTTCGATCATTCCCCTGGGGCCGCACGAATAGAGAGAATCGAGCGGGAGATCGTTCTCCTGCGCAAGCAGTTCGAGCAGGGAGATCACGTCTCCCTTGAAATCCGACGAACCGTCGATAGTGGACCTGAAGGTTCCGGTAAAATCTTTCTGGAAAGGTAGATCGAGAAGCTCCTGCTCGGTGGAGGCTCCGTGAACGAGATACCTCTCTTCCGCCGTGCCATCCCTTCCCCATCTCCTCGAAGCGAAGATCATCGGGGCAAGTCCCGTTCCTCCGGCTACGAAAACGGCCTTGCCGGTCGCCGGCGGAATGAACGAGGTCGAACCGAAAGGACCGACGATCTCGAATTTTCCTCCCGGCACGGCGCCAGCGATGAGGGCCGATCCTGTGCCCACAACCTTGACCAGCAGGGAAAGCTCCCCGCCGTAGAGATCCATAATACTGTAGGGCCGCCTGAGAAGCGGCACCGTCGATGCCGTCGTCCTCACGGAAATGAACTGCCCGGGGTCCGCATCGGGGAATCGATCGGGCCGTTCGAGCACAACGAGGCTGCAGCTTGGAGTGATCTTTTCGCTGCGCAAAACCCGCGCGCTGAAAAGCGATTTATGCTTGTCGCTCAATCCTATTCCCCGTCCCTGTCTTTTTCCTTCCGGCCCGTCGAATCGGGTTTTGCCTCGCCGCTTTTTCCGGCCGCCCGGAGGGTATCCGGCCCGGCCCCGGGACCACCCGGAACGTTTTTTAGAGTGTCGGTAACCGCACCCTCACCCTTCCTTGCACTCCGCAGAGAATCCGCCGGCGCCCTCTTTACCGCTTCAACCGCCTCATCGGGCTGCGGGAGGGGATAGCGGGTATCCTTCAACGCCTTTTTCCTCAGCTCATCGGGCGTCATGCGGGCGGCTGACGTCGAGTCGGGCGGCGACTCCGTGCCGCCCGTTGAAAGCGTATCGGGCGCCATACGCCCCCTTTCCGCCTCGGCGGCGACCGAGTCGATCAGGGCCGAAGCGATATAGGCGCTCAATGAAGCGGCGAGCTCATTCTCTCCCATACGTACCAGCTGCTCCACCGCTCCCGCGGCCTGATGGGAACAGGGGTAACGCATTACGAGAGCGCCGTAGAGTTCCACCGCCTTCTCTTTTTCCCCCGTCCTGTTCTCTCTTATCCACGCCAGGGCGTAGGCCGCCTTGGGCGCCACCCTCGATCCCGGAAAGCTGTCGGCGACGATCGTGTAGTTGCGAATCGCCAGGTTTATCTCGTCCAGTTTCGTGAGCTGAAGCTCCGCCATGTAAAACTTGTTCTCAGCTTCCTGCTCCGCCGTTCTTTCCCCGGCGGAGGATTTTTGAAGCTCGATCAACCTCTTCAGGCTGCCGCTTTTCTGAAGAGCCGTAGAGGCGTACTTGGACCCGGAGGACTCCCTTCCGACCTTTTCGAAAAATTCCTGCGCCCTCTGAAGCGAGTCGAGCTTCTCCTGATAGATGAGGCCGAGACGATAGCAGGCTTCGGCCGAATAATCGGAACCGGGATAGGTCACCGTCACTTTCTTGTAGATATCGATCGCCCTGTCCAAGGAATCCATGCAGGCATAAGCGAGGGCCTGCCCCAGCTCCACGGGGCCCCTTTCGTTCGTGGTGGCAGCATCTTTCATCGTCGTTTCCAGTATCTCGAGGGCCTCGCGGCATCTTCCAGTCTTCGCGTAACTCTGCCCCAGCTTCAGCGAGATAAGGTACCTGTCGCTCCGATTCAAACCTTTTCCGAAGGCCCGTTCGTAGAACACCGAGGCGTTTTTCCAATCCTCGAACCTGTAATGAAGGTCGGCGCTCTTGAGGATCGCCTTGTCGACTATCTCGCGCTTCGACGCCTCCTCTGCAACCATCGAGAAATAATCGAGGGCCTGGTCGTTATTCTCCAGCTCCACGCTTATATCACCGGCAAGGAATAGAACCTGGTATCTCAACTCGTTATCCGGATAGTTCTTCAGAAAACGCTGCGTATAAACGAGGGCCTGGTTGTAGTCACGCTTTTCGTAGTTTGCAAGGGCGAGCCAATAGAGGGAAGCGGGAACGTAGTCGCTTTCGGGATAGTTCGTGATCAACTCGAGAAACTTCCTGATCCCGTCGTTGTATTCCTCCTTGCGAACCAGGGCCTTTCCCATAAGGAATATCGCGTCATCGACCCACCTGCTGTCGGGGTAATCGCGTATCACCTTCGCGCACCCTTCGGCCACCTCGTCGTACTTTACCCTGACGCTCTTCGTGTTTCCGTCTTTAGCCGCCGTCTCCTCCGCCTCCTTGAAGGTGCGCCTCGCATTGTATAGTGTATTGAAATAAGCGCACGAGCCTAAGAGAGCCGGTAGCAGGAGCGCGGCAAGCAGTATCTTGAATTTCGAGTCCGGTAAAATAGCTTTCACCGTAATCCACCTGTTCCAGGGGGTCCGTTTCAATCCGGCGGCGGGGCCACCGCCCCGGGAGCCCGCTTCAACATTACAATATAGCGGATTGCCATCTTCCCTCAAGGAAAACTCCCTGAACCCTGCCGGTGAATTCCTTTCCTATCAGCGGCGTGTTGAACGATTTCGAACGGATCATCCCCCTCTCGAGCACCCACTTCTCCTCCGGATCGATAAGGACAAGATCGGCCGGCTCCCCGACGGCGATTCTGCCTCCCCTTATGCCGAGCAGGCCTGCGGGCTTTACGGTCATCAGGCCGATCAGCTCCAAAAGCTTCAGCG
>CAZPAH010000009.1:0-39488 GCA_964584495.1 uncultured bacterium
ATAGAAACCAAGCGAAGCAAAGGGCGCATCGGAATGCGCGGTATGCGGGATCTGTAGTCCTTTCTTCGCCCGTTGTCTACCGCTGCTCTACCCCCTGCCCTGCGGTGCTGAAACCGGAAATCAGGTGAACGAGCCCTGATAGGGCCTGCAAAGGGCGAAAGCGCGATTTTCCACAGGATGGAGGCGGGTGAGTTAGTTAGAACGAGAAAGATTGTCCTGCTGAAGTAGGGCGGGGTTGAGCCCGCAAGATACGCCGGAGACGGCCAGCAGGAAAGGAGCCGGAAAGCCTCAGCAGCCCTGGGTTTGCCGGCTCTCTTTTTGCCGTGCGCCTCGGTAGGAAGGTCAATCGAAATGCATGTTGAGGATAGGCAGCGCCCCGAAGATGCCCTTGTTGTTTCTTGCTATATTGAGAAGGCCGAGCTGTACACCCTGGAGCTCTTCGGTGTAATTGACCAGGCCGACGGTGAATCCTACCTGGATATCGTCGTAGTAGTTGACGCAGCTTGCCGAGAAGCCGTGAAGCTTCCCCCCCTTGACGAAAAGGCCAGAGAGGGCAGCCCCGGTTATATCCCCCGCCCTTATGTCGATACCGCTCGCCGCAAGGCCAGCCAGCCTGTTATCAATATCGATGTCTATTCCGTGGAGTATAAGGAAGGCCGCGTTATCCGCCTGGAACCCGTAGAAGGAGAAGTTCGTCTCATCCTCGTAATCGTCTTCATATTCGTTCCAGCCGATTGCGCCTATAACACCGGCGCCGATCCCGTAGAAATCGTAATCGGTCATGATAGCCCCGCCCGAGACGTGTATCCCCGACACGTCGCCCTTGGAGTAGGTCGCCAGACCGCTCGCCGTAATCCCCGTGATGTTCTCCTCCGACACGTTCGCCAGCCCCGCCACGGCGATTCCGTTGAACGGACCTTCGCAATAGTTCACCAGGCCGCCCAGCGAGATCCCCGTGATATCCCCCTCGGCCACATTTGCGAGGCCGCCCAGCGAGATCCCCGTGATGTTCCCCTCGGCGACATTTGCGAGGCCTCCGAGTGTTATGCCGGAGGTCGGGCCCGTGACATTCGCCAGCCCTCCCACCGATATCCCGGAGAAGGGACCGTCTGCGACATTGGCGAGCCCGCCGATCGTTATGCCTTCCGCCGCTCCGTCTGAAACGTTTGCAAGCCCGCCGATGGCGATCCCCGATATGCCGCCGTCTGCGACATTGGCGAGCCCGCCGATCGTTATGCCCTCGACCGATCCGTCCGCTACATTGGCCAGGCCGCCGACAGCGATCCCCGAGATACCGCCGCCGGCGACGTTAGCGAGCCCCCCTATGGAAAGGCCCTCTAAGGAACCGTCCATAACACAGGCGAGACCGCCCAGGATAATGCCTTCTACGTCACCGTTTGAGACCGCCGCCAGCCCTCCCAGCGCAAAACCCTCGATATCGCCGCCGCAGATCACCGATACGCCGCCGATCGAGATACCGGAGATGCTTGATTCCGCCTCGACGGAGAGCAGTCCCACCGGAAGCACCTCGAGACGGTCGGCCCTGGGGCCGTAGAGTCCGAACGAGATGCCCGATATCCTGGCCTCGGGGTTTCTCCCGGGCTTCCACAGGGTAAGGTTGACGCCGATTACCTCCTCGACATAGCTGTCCCTGAAGTTGAGCCTCAACCCCTTGATCCGGCGGGAGTTGCCGATGCTTAGCCCGTATCCGTTCACTTGAAGGTCCAAAGATTTATTTCCGCTGTCATGGTTATTGTAACGGTGCCTGACGGCGGAAACTTCCGCGGGAACGAGAAGAATAGCTGCCAAAGCCGCAATGGCGGTAGTTTTAAACATATCAGCACCTTTCATCTGGTTATTTCGACTCTCTCGGGGAGCCTCTCGGGATCGTATATTCGAGATACGGAGAGAAACACCGAATTGTTACAGGAAAAGAAAGCCCCGGCCGCCGGTATTATATCAGGGATTCAACTATCTCGACGGCCGATTTCACGAAATTGGGACATAGGGTCCGGTAGAGACCGAGGGAGGCGGCCTTCTCCTTGCCCTCCACGCTCCCCATCTCCATGCCCAGAAGGGCGCTGCAGTCCGTTTCTCCATGCCTTTCGCCGAATATCCTCAGAAATTCGGCGATGGCCAAGTACGTCCTTTCGCTTGCAACCTCGTCGCCGGCGACGGTTCTGCCGTACCTTAGCCCCAGGACCATCATGGCGCCGGTCACGGCGCCGCACCTCCCGCCGGACCCAGCCATGCCGCCCCCGAAGCCGCCGGCCAGTCTCAGTGCAATATCCCTCTCCAGACCGAACTCTTCCGCAAATACAGAGAGAACCGACTGGGAGCAGGAAAAACCGCCGTTGAAAATCTTTTCGGCCTTTTCAGCCCTGCTCATTAACCCTCCCCCCTTTGAAGTGCGGCAGGTTTAGAGCCGCGAGAGGACGAGACCGGCAGCGGAGACTGTCAATCTGTGAAGAAATCGAATATGTTGCCGAGCATGCTGCTGTCAGCCTGGTAGATCTCGGTATACTTGCACCGGGAACAGGTTACGGTGGAATACCTCTTGTTCTGGATATCGAAGATCTTCGTCCAGAAACCCCCGGTAGCCCTGAATTCCCCGAGATCGTATTGATCGCTCGAGCATTTCGGGCACTTGTAATCGAGCCTTTTCATCGGCACCCTCCCGCATTCAGCGCGATATCCGTGGAATTGTACTTCAAGGCTATTACAATCGAGAAGGATATAATATTCAAATTCTTTTTCGAAAGATCTCTCCGGTGTTTTTTAGCCTACGGTTTGTTGGAGGCACTCCGCATCCCAATGCGGGGAAAGCCGGAATAGAGGGTATTTTCTCTTTGACTGTCCAGGATTAATTGTTATAATTTACATTCTAATCTACGTTGGGCCGGTGTGCCCGGAACGAAGATTACCGGGTCGGGGCCAGTGTACGATCGGGCTTTAGATCCATAAACTTGAAATAAAGCGAGGAAACGTGAGCAAAGGTCTACGGTACAAGATTATCCTGGTCTTCTTAATTCTTGCGGGGTCCCTCTGGTTCCTGTACCCCACGGTCAGACTCGCGACGATGAGTCCCGAGAAGAGAGCCGCCATGGAGTCGAACGATCCGGAGGAGCTGGACAGGCTTGTAAAAAAGTCTATAAAGCGGGGGCTGGACCTGAAGGGTGGAATGTATATCGTCCTGGAGGTCGACGATTCTAAGCTCAGAGAGGACGAACGGGCCGACGTGGTCGACAGGGCCCTCAAGGTGATCAGGAACAGGGTGGACCAGTTCGGTGTCGGAGAACCCGACATCAAGAGGGAAGGGGAAAAGAGGATCATCGTCCAACTTCCCGGGCTTCAAGATGCGGAGAGAGCGAAAAGGCTTATCGGGCAGACCGCGATGCTCGAATGGCGGCTCGTCCGCCAGCAGGCGGAGGTCGTCGAGGTTGTCAACCGGCTCAACGAGGTTATAAAGAAAGAGCAGGGGGATTCCCTGGTGGAGATCTCCACCCCTCCAACCCAGGCTGCCGTGGGGGAGGTTCCCCCTCCGGTGCCATCTCCTTTCACCGGTGACAGCACCGTCGCCATCGAGGAGGCGGCGATCGCCGATTCGGCCGGACCGGATACTCTCGAAGGGCAGAACGTTCTCGAGGGAGAGCTGCTAGGCGATATACCGTTGCAGACGATAGACAAGGACAAACCTTTCTCATCTCTCCTGATGAGTTTCTACAAGGACTGGATAGTGGTCCAGGAGGACAATGTCCCCCGCGTGGTGAATATGCTCAAAAAGCCGGAAGTTCAGCAGGCGATACCGGAAGATTCGCGTTTCTACTGGCTTGACGATTGGATTCCACTTCCCGACGGGGGCAGGGGGAGGTTCCTCTTCCTTGTGGCGATGGACGAGCAGGTGTCGGGAAAGTTCCTGCAGAACGCCGTGCCGCAACCCGACCCCCAGAATCCAAGCCAGCTCCTGGTGAGCTTCCAGTTCAACCGCAGCGGAGCCAGGGAGCTTTCAAGGCTCTCGGGAAACAATATAGGGCGTTTTACGGCGATTATTCTCGACGGCAAGATCAAGTCTTACCCGGTGGTCAAGAGCAAGATTCCTGACGGCAGGGGAGTGATCGAGGGGATGACCGATCAGGAGGCGAGAGATCTTTCCGTCGTCCTGAGGGCCGGGGCGCTCCCGGCCGATATGATTCCGAGGGAGGAGAGGACCGTGGGCCCGAGCCTGGGAGCAGACTCGATCCGTACGGGAATACGCGCCGCCGTCCTGGGACTGCTGGTAGTCGTTGCCTTCATGGTGGTCTACTACAAGCTTTCAGGGGCGATAGCCTCTCTCGCCCTCATATTCAACCTGATCATTCTCTTCGGGCTGCTTGCATACCTCGGCGCGGCCCTCACCCTTCCGGGAATAGCAGGGATAATTTTGACAATAGGTATGGCGATAGATGCGAATGTGCTGATATTCGAGAGGATACGTGAGGAGTTGAGAAAGGAGAAGACCGTACGTTCCGCGATCGATGCGGGGTACGACAGGGCCTTCACCACGATCTTGGATGCGAACCTTACGACTCTGATAACGGCGGTCGTCCTGTGGCAGTTCGGCACGGGACCGATAAAGGGGTTTGCGACCACTCTCAGCATTGGAATCATTGGTTCGATGTTCACCGCGCTGGTCTTCAGCAGGATGATATTCGATCTTTGGACGAAGAGCGGCAAGGTTAAGAAACTGAGTATATAAAGATACCTGCGGAGGAGATTGTATGCAGTTTTTCGGTGAGACGCATCTGGGTTTCGTGAAGTTCAGGCACAAGGCATTTATTATCTCGAGCGCTATAATACTGGCCGGATTGATATCCCTTCTTGTAAAGGGGGGGCCGAATCTCAGCATCGATTTCGAAGGGGGAACTCTCATTCAGGTCAGGTTCGACAAACCCGTGCCGATCAATGAGCTGAGGGAAGTCGTCGAGAGCGCAGGTTACGGCCAGGGGCAGATACAGGAGTTCGGAGCCCGGAACGAGTACCTGATAACGGTGGAGAAGATCAGCGAGACCGATCTGGTTTCGAAGGAGCTTTTGACCGCGCTGAATACGGCGGAACCGGACGGCGGATGGGTGATCTCTTCCGTGAAAGAGATGCCTCCCGATTTCTCCTCCGGCTTCGAGGGGGGGCACCTCGTCATCGTCGAGTCGACCCGGATTCCGTCCCTGGAGGATCTCAAGGAGAAGCTGAGGGGGCAGGGGGTCGGGATAGTGGATGCGGTCAAGGAGGGCGATAACTCGGTGGCATTCACCATGCCCTTCCTCGGTATCGAATCGAAAGCGGCCGAGAAGCTGAAATCCGAATTGATAAAAGAATTTCCCGACAGGAAGGTGGAGATCAGGAGAACGGAGGTCGTGGGGCCGAAGATCGGCGATGAGCTGAAGAACCGCACATGGGCGGCGATAATGATCTCGATGTTCGGTATCCTTATCTATATCAGCTGGAGATTCGAGTTCAAATTCGCGATAGGCGCGATCGTGGCCCTTATCCATGATGTCCTGATCACGTTGGGGATCTTCTCTCTCCTGAACAAGGAGATATCGATAGTCATAATAGCGGCGCTGCTTACGATCGTAGGGTATTCCCTGAACGACACAATCGTAGTCTTCGACAGGATCAGGGAAAATTTCAGCATGAGGCGGCGCGAGTCTTATGAGAAGATGATCGACGTTTCGATCAACGAGTCGCTGAGCCGGACCATAATCACCTCGCTGACCACGCTGATAGTTATTCTTTTCCTGTTCTTCTACGGCGGCGAGGTGATACACGATTTCGCCTTCGCGCTGCTGGTTGGAGTAGTCGTAGGAACATATTCATCGATTTTCGTCGCCAGTCCGATTCTGATCGAATGGCAGAACAGGATAACGAACCGCCACAAGGCAAAAGCATGACGGCGCGGGAGGATCGGGAGACAAGGCTTCGTGGGTGGAGCCGGATATAACCGTAAGTGAAAGGGCGGGGATAACCCCGGACCGCTAGCGGATGCGGATCCGGGGGATGATCGGGAGGGTTTGCTTGGCCGATTTCCTCCAGCATGCAGGATTGATCCTCTTTTACATTTTTCTTTTTCTTATCAACCTTCTGATATTCGCGGGCCTGCCGGGCAGCTGGATAGCGCTGGGGGGGATTGCCGTCTTCGACGCCTTCACCGGGTTTGCCGAGGTCGGTTGGGTAACGATCCTTGTGATGACGGCCCTGGCCGTCCTGGGAGAGGTGGCCGAATCCACTCTCGGGCTTGTGGTGGTCGCCAGGAAGGGGGCAACCAAGTGGGGGGTCCTCGGTGCGTTTCTCGGGGGGTTGATCGGGGCGGTGGCGGGCACCGCGGCAATACCCTTTGTAGGGAGCGTGATATTCGCGCTCGTCGGAGCGTTCGCAGGGGCCGTCATATGCGAATATATCTATTACAGGTCTGTGGACCGAGCCCTCCAAACGGGATTCTTCGCATTTCTCGGGAAGCTTGCTGCATATATGGTCAAGTTCGCCATCGGACTGGCGATACTCGGAATTTTTATCTATAGGAGCTGGTAACAGGTAAGCTCTGAGAAGGACCGGCGGCCGCCGTCTCTTCAAATAAGGGGAATCAAGCTCTTTATGTCCGAAACTGTACTCTTTCGGGGACGCCATTCTCCAAAAAAGGACGAATCGCGATTGGTAAAGGCGATAACCCAAGCAATTACAATAGAATCTGATGGCATGCGGATTGCCAGTCGATATAGTTACGGGGAGGTGTGCTCTCCGTAAAGGAAGTCGGGCAAGCATGTGCCGTCGAAGAAGAAAAACCGCATTTATAGCAGGAACCCTTATCCTGGCGATCTGTATCTCTCTATCGGTTCAAGCCCAGAAGCTGCAGAGGCTCAAGAAAGATAGCCCGGCCGGTGCGAAGAACGACGGGGGAGCCGCCGCTGTATTCAAGAAATTCGAAAAGGCCTGGAGGGCTTCCGATACGGAGACGATATCCTCGCTGCTGGGGAAAAGGCAGATCTCCTTCAATGTGGGGGGCATTGGGGTCGAAGGGGGTTATTACAGCAAGGCCCAGGTATTTTACATGATGAAAAAGGTTTTCAAGAACCATAAGCAGTTGAGATTCGAGTTCGTCATGTTCCACAACCTCGATAAACCGGGAAGAAAAGTATACGGCATTGCCTACAGAAGCTATAAAAACATTCGCAGCGACAAGGTGTTTCAGGATAAGGTATACGTTACGCTGAAAAAAGAAGGGGTCGGCTGGGTGGTGGTGGAGATAACGACCACAAAATGAACCTGTATTCGGACTCCTGGAGCATTTGAGCTGTGGATATTAAAACCGAGAAAAAGATATTTCTCACGGCGCTCTGGATATTCCTGGCCTCTTCACTCCTCTTCTTCATCGTCCATCTGTCTCTTGGTAAGCTGACCCTACCGCCCGCCGTATGGGCGGGCTTCCTGATTCTAGATGCCGGGTTCATCATTTTTATTTTTGTGCCGCTTCCCGGCCGGAAGCCGGCCGGACATCCCGGGGAGATAAGCCACGCGAAAAGATGGTACCCGAGAAAGCTGGCCGACATAGTGGAGAGACCGGCCGGGGAAGATGACGCCGGGTACAGCGGTCTCTACGTTCCGGGCAGGGCGATAAAACCGGTTCCTCTTTTCCCGCTGATTCTTCTATTGATTCTTGTAGCGATTGCCGCTCCGGTGAGGCATGACGAAGATTCCTGGAAAAAGAAGGAGAAAGAGAGGCTTCTCGTAATATTCGACGGGGTACGGGAAAAGATAGGCCTGCTCGAGGACCGGCTTATCGATACGGGCGCAAAGGTCTCCGAAATCGTCGGTGGGCGGGACCTCGATCGACTCGGCGCTCCGGAAAGGGCTGCTCTGATCCACTCGGTCGATTCGCTGGCCGTCTCGGTGGCGAAAGGCCTCGAACCGTTCAACGAACTGGGCATTCAGGTCTTTTCGCCGGCAGGTGAACGGGTAATCTGGGGAGGCGTGCCAAGAATCAGGCAGATACCGAACAGGTTCGGGGTCGACACATTGATCTATACCGGAAGGACACAACTGTACACCCTCCTCGTTTACGAGCTTCCCGTGGAAAACAGGCAGAGGGTAATCGTCGATCTACCCCTCGAGGTAAATTACAGGATCAGCAACAGGTTTCTTAGAAGCACGGGACTCGACGACGTCCTCTCGGCCCAGCTCGGAGTGGAGGTCGATTTCAACTTCTGGCATGGAACCCGCGTCGGGCGTTCCGAGAAGGACGGCGTTGTCACAAGGGAACCCGCTCCTAACGTGCTATTTCACCAGGGAGGCGATGTCGAGATCAACGGTACCGTCCTGTCCCGCAGAGGGATCCCGCTCGCTCAGCTTCGCGTGAGGGGGAGCGGATATCCGGAGGAAGCGGGAACGGGGGAATCGGGAAAAGGGCTGTGGGCGAAGCTCGTGCTCACCTTGAGCATCATCATAATAGCGAGGTGGATATACCATAATTTCGCCATGAGGAAGGCGGAAGGGAAAAGCAAATCATGGAATCTTGCCAGGTGGATAGCGATACTGCTCATTGCGCTGGCCGGCGTGAGGTACCTTCTTCTCGAGTTCGATTTTCCCGGCGGGATTTTCGGTAAAAATCTCTTCGATCCGGCGATGTTCGCCGACGACCTTCCCGGCGGGCTTATGAGAACGGCAGGCGATTATCTCGTTTCCTCGCTCTTTCTACTGATTTTCGTGTTCGGTTCGGTCAAGGCCTTCAGGACGTCCTTCGGCGGATATCTGGAAAGGAGCATATCGCGCGGCGGCGCTTTCAAAGCGGCGCGAACGCTGATCAAGACGGTTCTTCTTTTAGTCCTCCTCTATGCGGTTTTCCATCTCTCGTCAGGCATCGTTTCCCGCGTCGTCATCAACGCGAACCCCAGGCTTATCGGGCTGGATGCCGGATTCTTCCGGCTCCCTGTAATCAGCCTTCATCTCGCCCTGCTCTTCTCCGTCTCGGCCATATTCGTGGCGGCGGTCTTTTTCTCGAGGCTTATTATGCTGTGGGGAGGGGGACCGCCCGTGGAAAACGCGGCTTCCGCCATCGCCTCGATCGCAGCTTTCGCTCTATTAACGGGCAGCTCGTGGATATTATGGATCGCGGCGGCGGCGCTAATGGCGCTGTCGGCAAGGATATTCCCCAGGCTTAAGAAAGAGGAAGTTCTCTCGGTGATCTTCTCATCCTTTTTCCTGGTTCTCCTATGCTCTCTGGTGATCTACGAAACGGCCTCCGAGAATTACGGGGAGCTCAGGAAGGGCAGGGTTCTCGAGAAGATACAGGGGTTCAACTACCCCGAAGACAACTGGCTACAGCTGGTCCTTCCCGAGCTATGCGAAGAGATATCCTCGGACAGGAATATTGTCTCGATGATCATGTCGAAGAAGAAATCGGCGGCGTTCGAGATATGGGCGAACAGCGAGATGAGCACCTTCAATCTCTCCTGCGTCTTCGACGTGTACGATGCCGATCGAAAACTGCTGTCCAGGTTCACAGTGGGGGTACCGTTCGAGGTTTCCGGATACCTTCCTGAGGTTGAAGAGGAAGTAGAGAGGCCCGAGGTATTCAGGGCGGTGCAGGAAACGCCTCAGGGGGCCGTGCATTACCTGGTGGGGGTGGCGCCGGTCTATCATATCAGCGGTAAAAGTACCGGCAGGGTCGAGATAAAGGTGCCCTACTATTACGAGAACACGGAGCTTCTGGTCCGGGCGGGGCCTATGGCACCCGAGATCTTCCGTAACGTAGATATCGGCTCGCCGGCCCCCAGGATCGACGAGCCCGAGTTCCTCCTAGTGGCGCGGGTGGAGGACGACAGGGTCGCGAGCTCGTCCACCCCCCTTCTCGCGGCGGGGACGAAATTGCCGAGCGAGGGGCAGGAGTGGTTCGAGTTGAGGGTGGGAAGAGAAAAGTTCAAAAGCATCGTGAGGCTGAAAGAGGATCGAACCGGTTTTCTGGTCGGTTACAGGATGGCGGGGTTCAACGAAAGCGTCATACAGTGGGCGACGATCGTGTCGTTGTATATTATCCTCGCCGCGGGGTCTCTCGCGGCCCTCTATCTCCTGCGGATGCTCCCGTTTTTCAGCAGCGTTACGCCAGCCGTCACCATCTCGGGGGGATTGAGCTTCAAGAGAAAGCTTCTGCTCTCATTTCTCTTCGTCTCGATATTACCGGTGGCGTTGATGGGGATCTTCTCGGGCAGGTATATCAGGTATAGATTCAATGTGGAAGGGGAGAGGGAGGCGTTGACGGCCGCCAAATCCGCGGAGGCTTTCCTGGAACACTCCGTCAGAACGGAGGCAGAGGCTTTCGCGGGGAGCAGGCTTTTCTCCGTGGGGGAGGGGGAAGGGGCCGAGCGAAACCAAGAGGTGTCGGATCAGCCCGGAGGCAGGAGGTATGCGATCCTGAACGGGGAAGGAGAGCTCCTCGAAGATCGATATTCATCGTTAGCGAGCGCGGAAGAAACCGCGGCGGCCGTGCGGGACGGGAAGACAGGCAGGGTTTCGGTCGTGTACAGGGAGGACCGTCTTTACGGCGGAACGGTGGTCAAGATCGGTTTGAATGGCGGAGGGGGCGGATATCTTCTCTACATGAGGCACCTCGACGATGAATTCATAAGGAATATTGCCGGAGGGATGGGGGATAACATAAACATTTACTACAAAGGCGATCTCCAGGCTTCCAGCGAGAGGGAGCTATTTACCGGCGGATTGCTGAATCCGATTCTTTCGCCGGAAGTCTTCGCCGACGTGGCCCTGGGAAGGGCGAGGAGCATGGTGCTCGGCCAGTCGCTGGGAGACTATTCGTACAAGGTTGCGAGTTTCGCTATTCCCTCCTTCATCGAAGCGGAGAACGCCGTACTTTCGGTTCCGCTGCTCTACCAGGCGACGCTGGTCGAAAAGGAAATTCTAAAATCATACGCCCTGATAACGGGGCTTCTCGCCTTGATATTTTCGACGGTCGTCACGATCGGCGTTTTTCTCGCCGGGAAGATATTCACGCCTATTTCGGTGCTGAGCGACGGGACGAAGAGGATCATAAAGGGGGATCTCGAATTCAGGCTGGAAGCGGAAGCCCCCG
The DNA here is from genome assembly GCA_964584495.1 of uncultured bacterium. Lineage (GTDB taxonomy): Bacteria > Krumholzibacteriota > Krumholzibacteriia > Krumholzibacteriales > Krumholzibacteriaceae > CAZPAH01. Next base: position 11,114 of record CAZPAH010000009.1, read on the forward strand.
ACGAGATCGGCGATCTGGTCAATTCCTTCAACTCGATGACGGCGGCCCTCAGCGATGCCAGGAGGAAGCTGCTTGAGAGACAGAGATACCTTTCCGCCGTGCTGGATAACGTCGCCACGGGGGTGGTCTCGGCGGACAGCGGCGGCAGGATCGTCACCGTCAATCCGTCGGGAGAGAAGATTCTCAACTTGTCTAAAGAGGATCTTATAGGGAAAAAACCGGGGGAAGCCGGAGGAGAGGGTCTCGAGTCGTTCTTCGCCCTCTTCTCGGGTGACAGCGAGGAGATAAGGGAGAAAGAGATAACCCTGGTTTCCGAGCGGGGAAGCAGGACGCTCAAGACCGTCGTCGCGAGCCTGTACGAGGGCGGCGAGCGGCTCGGCACCGTCGTTGTCTTCGACGACCTTACAGAGCTGATAAAGACGAAAAAACTATCGGCATGGGTGGAGATGGCGAGGCAGATAGCGCACGAGGTGAAAAATCCGCTGACTCCCATTAAGCTGTCGGTGCAGCTCATGCAGAGGGCTTACCAGGAGAACAGCAATAAGTTCGGAGAGATATTCGAGAGCGGGGTCAGCACAGTCATTCAGCAGACCGAGATTCTCAGAAGAATCGTATCGGAGTTCTCGAGCTTTGGAAAGGTAACCGATCTCAAGCTGGAGGCGTTTCCGCTTCCGCGGTTCGTGGAGGATATCGTCTCTTCCTACAGGGGGACGGAAGGGATCAGGGTGAGATTCGGCGGGTGCGATCCCTGCCGGGTGACTGCCGACAGGGAGGCTCTGAGAAAGATCCTCGTCAACCTGATAGAGAACGCCCTGGAGGCGATGAGCGATGGGGGGGAGGTGACTCTCTCCTGCCGTCGCGCCGAGGGGATGGCGGAGATAAGGGTCGTCGATTCGGGATGCGGTCTTCCTCCCGAAGTCGAGGAACGACTGTTCGAACCCTATTTTTCCACCAAGACAACGGGCACGGGGCTGGGCCTTGCGATCTGCCAGTCTCTTGTCCGGGAGATGGGCGGCGGGATCTTTATAAGGAACAGGGAGGATCGACCCGGGGTGGAAGCCTTGGTGCGGGTGCCCCTTGCTGGAGGCGGAGATGAGAAAATCGGCTGAGAGGCTTCTTTTGACTCTCCTGATAACGGTCCTGTCAACCGGGACTCAGGGAACGAGGGCAAGGGCCGCCTCGACGGGGCAGGAGCGGGAGGAGAGAAACACGGCAGGCGGCAGGGATCTTCTGGAAGCTTCCAGGGTCACGGTCGCCAGGCTGAAATACGGGGGCGGGGGAGACTGGTACAGCGACCCCTCATCCCTTCCGAACCTTCTCAAGGAATTCGCAAGGAGGACCGGGATAAAAACGGCGGAGAACGAGAAGGTGATCGAGCCGGACGATCCTCAGCTGTTCTCTTACCCCTTCCTGTACATGACGGGACACGGAAACATAAAATTCACCGGGGAGGAGCTCTCGGTTCTAAGAAAGCACCTTGAGGAGGGAGGGTTTCTCTATGCCGACGACAATTACGGCATGGACGGCTCTTTCCGGAAGTTCGTGAGGGACCTCTTTCCCGCGTGCGACCTTGTCGACCTCCCGATCGATCATCCCATATATCACTCTTTCTACGATCTGGAGGGACCGCCGAAGATTCACGAGCATGACGGCAAGCCTCCGCAGGGGCTGGGGTTGTATTTGGGAGACCGCCTCGTTATTTTCTACACGTATGAAAGCGATGTCGGTGACGGGCTGGAAGATGCGGATGTCCATGGAGATCCTCCCGAAAAAAGGGAACTGGCCGTCAGGATGGCGGTTAATATCCTGTATTACGCCCTGACGCAGTAAGGACGGCCGTCACCGGGACCGGGAGGGGCGGCCGGAGCGCCGACGCACGTAACGGAGACGGTGGCAGAGGCAGGTAACCGGAATGCACTCGGGAGAAAAAGCAGATTCGCAGAAATTTCTCGGGACCATGGCTTCATTGGAGAGGCGGCGGGATAGGTGCATCCTGAGGGGGGCCCTGACCGTACTTATGACCTGCGCCGCTTCGCTGTTCTCGATCCTTCTAGTATTCAACCTCCTGCTTTCCGGCTGGAGGTACTGCGCTTTCCTCTCGTTTCTGGTTTTCTGGAGCGGAATCGCCGCCGTATTCGTCCTTCTGGGCATATACGCTGCAAGGGACTCGCTGAGAGGCGAGGAGCTCGCCGCAGAGATCGGGGATATCACCGGAAAGGGGACCCTGTTCATCTCGGCCCTCGAGTTTTCCGCGGCGAGGGACAGGCATGCCAGGTATTCCCCCTTCCTGATATCGGAAACGGTGCGGAGAGGGCTTGCCGGGCTCGATAGAGGGAGGCCGGCCGGCCTATTCCTCGACAAGGGGAGGCCGGGATGGCTGGCCGCCGGGATTCTAGTGCTCCTCATACTGGCCGTTCAGGCCGGGCTGTCCGGCGGGGGAGCCGTGCGTCTGGCGGAGGCTTTGTCCGATCCCGGGAAATCCTTCCGCCCGCCCCGGGCGTTCAACCTTCTTCCGTTGTCGGGGGATGTTCGTGCCATGGCTGGAGGGGACGTCACCGTCGAGCTGCTGAAAACGGGGTCGAGGGAGGGCGAGATTGTCATCAGGCACTCCGTAGCACCGGGAATATGGAAGAAAGAGGATCTCGCGCCTTCCGGGGAAACGCTTTACGGGGACGGCCCCGGGATCTACCGGCACCGCTTCGAGGGACTTGAAGACGATATAGAGTACTATTTCGAGGCTGGCCGGGAGAAGACGCGGCACTACAGGGTGAAGGTGATTCACAGGCCGGTGATAAACCGTTTGAGCGCGAGACTGTTTTTCCCCGGCTACACGGAGGCGGATCCCGAGACGACCGGCACGCTCGCCGGAAGGATTGTCGCGCTGTCGGGGACGAGGGTCGAGCTCGAGGGAGAGACGAGCAAGGAAATTTCCTCGGGCGCGATCGTTATGCGCGGCGGCGGCGTTATTCCCGTCGAGCCGGTCGCGGGAGGATTCGCCGGCCGGTTCATCGTGACGGGCGACGATACGATGACCGTAGAGGTGACCGATTTCGACGGCCTTTCGAACGAATCGCCCGTCAGCTACCCGGTGAGCGCGCTCGACGACGGCATTCCCGTTATCGAGATAATATCTCCGGAGGACGGAGCCGTTCTGCCCCGTTCGCTCGAGACCTCGATAGTCTACCGCTGCTTCGATGATTACGGGCTTTCCTCGATCGACCTGCGTTTCGTGAAGGAGGCGGCCGGAGGGCCGTTCCGCAGCGTCCCCGTGCTCGCGGGCCGGGGAGGAGGGGTGAGGGCCGTCGAGGAAGCCTACCGGTGGCCGATGGAGTCGATGAACCTCTACCCGGGCGACAGGATCCTCTATTTCCTGGAGGCGAGGGACAACAATACGACCGACGGGCCCGGATACGCCAGGACGGAAACCCGATCGCTGATCGTTCCTTCCCTTTCGCAGCTCTACGCTGAAGCGAGAAAGCAGGAAGAGATCCAGGCGAACGAAATGGAGGATATCCTCGAGCAGGGCAGGGAGATCAAGGACCGGCTTGGGGCGATCTCTCAGGATTTCAGGGCTGAAGGGGAGATGGACTGGAGCAAGAGGAGCGAGGCCGGGGAGATCGCCGACAAGCAGAGAAAGCTGCGCGAAAAGATCGCGGAAGCGGCCGACAGGCTGGACGAGACGCTCGAGAAATTGGAAAGCAACAGGATGACATCGCTCGAGATCGGGGAAAAGATGGAGGAGATCAGGGATCTGATGCGAGAGATCGAGAACGACGACTTGAGACGGGCGATGGAAAAATTCAGGAAAATGATGAACGAGGTGAACGATGGAGAGATCAACAAGGCGCTCGAAGATATCGAGATGGAGATGGATGATATCGTAAGCCGGCTGGACCGAACGATAGAGCTTCTCAAGCAGGTGTTGAGGGAGGAGAAGATGGAGGAGCTCGTAAGAACGATGGAGGAGATGATCGATGCCCAGAGGGATATCAGGGATTCGACGACGACCGCCGAAACGGAAGATCTCTCTTCGAGACAGGAGGAGCTGAGAGATGAGTACGAGGATTTCAGCAAAAGCATGGAGGAGTTCTCGAAAGAGGAAGCGGGCAAGGCGGGGCGAGAGTTTGACCGGCTCAACGAGCGGATGGACAGCAGCTCGGTCGATTCCCTTATGGGCGATTCGGCATCGCGGTTGATGGAGGGTGACAGGGAGGGAGCCGGCTGCAGCCAGGGGGGGGCTATAGACAGGATGCTCGGGCTATATATCGAGATGGGCCGCTGCCAGATGGCGATGTCGGCCGCCGTTGACAGCGAGCTTCTCCGTATAGCGGAAAGGGCGGCCCGGGAGCTTGTGGAAGCGTCAAAGCTGCAGGAGGAGATTCCTCGAAAAATAAGGCGGGAGGCTGGAGACGGGAGATTTAACGCGGCGATCGAGGATCAGTTCGTCGTCAAGGAGGCCGTCAGGCAGATAACCAAGGACCTCTTCGAGGCGGCCAGGCGCAGCCTGAACCTGTCGGGGGCCGTGTTCGTGCATCTGGGAACCGCGCTGCAGATGATGGAAGCGACCATGGAAGCGATGGAGAACAGGAGATTCTCGCTATCCCTCGATCCGGCGGGAAAGATTCACGGGGAGCTCAACCAGGCCGTCATAGAGCTGATGAAAAGCACTGCTTCGCAGGGGGGTGGAAGCGGTGCTGAGCAGAAGATGAAGATGATGCTCGGCAGGCAGATGTCGATAGACACGCAGCTGAAATCGTTGTTTCAGCAGAAGGGGCGGGAGGGGCTTTCGATGGAGACGAGGGCCGAGATGGCACGGCTGGCGGCCGAGCAGCGCAGGATGAAGGAATTGATGAGCCAGATCGCCGAGGAAAGCAGGGAGACGGGCGAGATGCTGGGCAGGCTCGATGACATCTCTTCACAGATGGAGGATGTCGCAAGGCGCATGGAGGAGACGGGACCGGACAGCGAGCTGATCGAACGCGAAGAGAGGATCCTGAGCAGGATGCTGGAATCGCAGAGGTCGCTCAACAGGAAGGATTACAAGAGGGAGAGGGTGAGCAGGACGGCCGGCGATATCAGGGCGGATAGGATGGGGATGTTGACGCGCCGCGACGAGAGGACCCGGAATCTTCTCGAGATGATAAGAAGGGCGATGCAGGAAAAGGGGCCTTCAGAGTACCGGGAGATGATCGCGGAATATTTCAGGGCGCTGTCGGTAAGGATCAGGGACGAGGGGGGGGAGGAGGGCCGATGAGCTTTACCTGTAAGATCGGGTCGCTGGCCGCGGCTGCAGCTTTTCTTGTCATCTTTTTCGCGGTCGCCGTGAGTGCGACCGGCCTTCAAGCGGCGGGGGAGACCGGGGGGAAAGGGGCGGCCGTACGGGACATCGGCATAGAAACGCAACTTGCGGCAAGGCTGGTCAACGAGGGCCGCTATGCGGAGGCCTCGGGGCTCCTCGAATCGATTCTTATGGTGGAGCCGATGTATCTTCCCGCCGTGGAGACGCTTTCGCAATGCTACCTGAAGGCGGGGAGGCCGGAGGATGCAGCGAGGCTTATCGAGAGGAGTGTCGACGGGTTGAACAGGCCTTTCTCGCTCGTAAGGGACCTCGGCACGGCCTACCTCGACACGGACCGGGAGGATATGGCCCTCAAGGCCTGGCATTCGGTGCTGACGGGCAAGGAGGGCAGCGGACCGTATTACGAGCTCGTGGCGAGGCTGGAATGGGACGCCGGCATGTACGATCGCGCAATCGAGACTCTCAGGGAGGGGAAGGTTTTTCCGGAGCATTTCTCGAGAAACTCGAGGGAAATTATCCGGCTGCTGGGACTTCTGGGCAGGAACGAGGAGGCGTTCATCGAAGGTATCGATTTTATCTCGGGGGGTAGGCAGCCCGTCCTGCGGCATACGGGGTTCATCCTCGAGACATTCAGGGAAGCGGGAAGCCCCGACCGCCTGGTATCGTTCGTCGATTCGCTGGCGGCGGAGAATGGAAGGCACAGGGATTTCCTGAAGCTTCTTCACGCGGTTCTCCTGGTGGAGACCGACAGGTACGAGGAAGCCGAGAGATATGTTATGAGCCTCGACGATTCGGGAAGCGGGACTAAGATGTCGTTCGATTTCATCGAGAGCATCTTTTCGATGAAACATAAGCGGGGTGCCGCGGCCTATGACGTTCTAGTCACGAGAACGGCGAACAACTTCCTTGAAAGGCACGAGGGCGAGGCTATCGCCGACGGAGTAAGGTACATGTTGCTGCTGTACAGGTATGAGCAGGCGGCCGGGACGCCCGGGGAGGAGAGCGGGAAGCTCGAGGATATAAGGGCCGACGCCGGCGGGCTTATCGGGAGCCCCTTCGGGGGGCCGTACAGGGAAAGAGCGGCCATTCTAAAAGCGACGATAGAGATGGAGCGGCTTCATCTTCCCCGGCAGGCGCTTTCGACGCTAGATGCGGCAGGGCCCGGAGACGGAACGTTTCCGAAAGCGGCTACAGAGCTGATGATCGATATTTTGCTGGCCCTCGACGACAGGGAGATGGCAATGTCACGGATGGGCTCCATAGCGTCGTCGCCGGATTCGACGATCGCCGCCGCCGGGAAGTACGGCCTCGGGAAACTGAATCTTCTAGGCGGCAATTACGAGGAGGCGGTGGATATTCTTTCGACGCTGGCCAAGGAGAGTCCCGGCAGCGATTGGTCGAACGATGCGCTGGAGGCGGCGATCCTGGTGAAGGAGGCCCTGGCAGAGGGTAATGAGGGGCTGGATATCTACTCCAGTGCCCTTTCCGCCTCGATGCGCGGCGGCTATATCGACGCGGCCGACCTGCTCGGGAGGCTCGCAACCCTTTATCCGGCCTCGGTGCTAGCAGGCAGGGCCCGTTACGAAAGAAGCTTGAACCTGGAAGAAGCCGGAATGATCGATGATGCGGCGGCGGAGCTCGAGGAGCTGGCGGAGAGTTATCCACTCGACGAGTTCGCTCCAAGGGCTCTCGAGAGGCTGGGCGTGCTCAGAGGCGATTCGGATCCGCGGAAGGCGGCCCGTTTTTACGCTGAATTTCTGGAAAGGTACCCTGAGGATCCGTTTTCAGGAAGGGTAAGGAGCAGGTACGCGGCAATTATCAAGAAGCTCGACGAGAGCGGCCGGGCGGGGGAGCGGGAATGATTAGACGAAAGATAGCGATATGTCTCCTGGCGGCCGCCGCAGCGCTCGGTCTATACGCGGGTAGCGTTTGCGCCGAGATTCTCGTGCCGATGGATCTCGCGCAGACGAACCACCTCAAGGCATACGGTCTCGCCTGGCAGGTCCTCTCGCGGGGAGGCAGGGTCAGGTGGCTTCTCAACTACAGGGGCGGATCTTTTCTGATACCCGACATGCCGGGCATCGCCATGGAGGCGCAGATCAGGAACGTGCTGACGGAGAATATCGACGGGGAAGCGGTGGCTGGGATACTGCGCACGATCGAGGAGTCGAACATGGAGGTCGTGCTTCTTGAAAAAGCGCCGGCAATAGCGATATACGCCCCGCCCAACAAGCAGCCCTGGGACGACGCGGTGATGATGGCGCTCGAGTACGCGCAGATCCCCTACGTTACCATCTATGACAGGGAGGTCCTCTCGGGCGAGTTGGCCAAATTCGACTGGCTCCACCTGCATCACGAGGATTTTACCGGCCAGTACGGGAAGTTCTATGGAAGCCACAGGAACTCCGAATGGTACGTGAAGCAGCAGATTCTCTTCGAGCAGATCGCCCTTTCGCTCGGTTTCGACAAGGTCTCCGACGAAAAGAAGGCGGTTGCCTCGATGATCAGGCGATACGTCGGCGCAGGGGGATTTCTCTTCGCCATGTGCTCGGCCTGCGACACGATCGATATCGCCCTCGCTGCGGATGGAATAGATATAGTTCCACGGCAATTCGATCATGACGGGGTGACCCCCCGCTGCGGGGAGCTTCTCGATTTCGGCAGATGTTTCGCCTTCGAGAATTTCAGCCTGGTGATGGACCCCTTGGTATACGAGTTTTCCGATATAGACATGACCGAAGCGGCCGCGCTTAGAGGAGAGGCGAGCGATTATTTCACCCTTTTCGAGTTCTCGGCAAAGTACGATCCCGTTCCCTCGATGCTCGTGCAGGACCATGTCTCGGTGATAAAAGGATTCATGGGGCAGACGACATCCTTCAGAAAGAGCCTGTTGAAGAAGAAAACGGTGATACTCGCCGAGGTGAAGGGTAGGGACGAGGCGAGATACATACACGGAAATTACGGTAAGGGGACTTTTACGTTTTTGGGCGGGCACGACCCGGAGGATTACCATCATTTCGTGGGAGACGCCCCCACCGATTTGAACATGTATCCGAATTCGCCGGGGTATCGGCTGATACTGAACAACGTACTTTTCCCGGCGGCCCGCAAGAAGGAACAGAAGACCTGATCGCAGGGCGGGATGCCGGTATCAAGGGAGGTAATGGGTGAGGATTTTCATCAAGCAGATAGATTTTTTTATTTCTCTGTCACTTTCCGCGATCATATCGTTCTCGGCCCTAGCCTTGACGAAGCTCTACGGCCTGCATGGGATGCCGGCGATCCCCGGGGCGATACTGTTCATCATACTTCTATTCCTGTTCGAGCATTACCGAAGAGCCGAAAATTTCCATGGAGAGATCCTTTCGCGGCAGGAGAGGTCCGCGAAAAGGATGGAGGCCCTCCTTTCCCTGCATTCCGTCATGAAGTGGGAGATGCCGGTTCCCCTTATGGACGAGAGGGATTTGTCACCCGACCTCATGACGGTGGTCGCCGGTATTATACTCGAGAGGAAACCTTCCATGATCGTCCAGTGCGGAAGCGGAGTCTCGACACTCGTTGCGGCCGGCTGTCTCAAGAAACTCGGAAAGGGGCGGGTAGTGGCGCTGGATGAGGATGAGCGACGCGCGGGCGGCACCTCGGCGCTGATCTCCAGGCACGGGCTCGGGGAATTCGCCGAGGTCGTCGATGCCCCTCTGGCCGCTCTTGAGCCGGAGTTTGGTCCGGGGCTGTGGTACCGGCGTTCGTCCCTGGCCGGCATCGAGGGGATCGATATGCTGATCGTGGACGGGCCTTCAGGGGAAGCGGGCTCCCTCGCCAGGTATCCGGCCGTTCCGGTGCTTCTAGAGAAGCTGTCGAACGATGCGCTGGTCATAGCGGACGATACCGATAGGGAGGATGAAAGAGAGATCGTGAGAAGATGGCTCGACGGCCCCGGCCGTTTTTCATGCGAGATGATCGATACGGAGAGCGGGGCGGCCCTGCTCGCGAGGAGCGCCGGGGGCGAGCTTGAAGGTCATCAAGGCTCCGGGAGCGGGTAATCTTTCAGCGCCGCCTCGATCGCTTCCACCTCCCGACGCATCGCCTCGTAATGCGAACCTTCCCAGTAGATACGCAGGCAACCGGGGCAGACGTGGAACCTGTCGAATTCCTTCTCGATCCGCAACGGCACCTTTCCCGACACCTCCTCCGGGGAAGCTTCCCTGAGGGGCGAGTTGCATACGATACACCTCGTGAGCGGCAGGAAAGCGGGCTTCACGCCGATCTTCGAGAAAAGCTCCGCAATACGCGGGCAGGTTCCCGCACCGGTAAGCACGACCGGTTCCTTTCCGCGCCGGTCCAACTTCCTGGTCGCCGTCGTGACGGCTATCCTTCCCAGGGAGTCGGCGTTCGTGAGAAAGAAGGCGCTTTCACCTTCCGCGTTGATCTCGCAGTCATACCCAAGCATGCGCAGTTTTCTGCAAAGTCTTCCAAGCATCCTGTCGAATAGAAAAGCAGGTCTCATACTCAACCCCCTGCCGGAGCGTCATTTTTACTTGACAGCATATCAGAAAGCGGGGAATATGTGAAACCTGATGGTAAGGAATGAAGGGATTGTGTGGGACCAAAGCGGAGATGGAGGTGAGATTTCCGGGAATGGGGAGACCGGAAAGGGATTATGCCAGAATCTTTTACAGGGTGTTTGAAGTGTGATAAAGGGGTGCTCCTGCCCCTTTCGGATTACGGTAGGGACGGTGCGCCGATCCGTTACAAAGCCTGGGTATGCAACAACCCCGAATGCGGATTCAATATCCGGATCGATAACGGGGAAATATCTATCGGCAAGGAATTGACAGTCTCCACGAAATAAAGAAGAAGAAATATCGATACGATGAGGCGGGGACCGGGGCCGGTTCCCGCCTTTATTTTGCCCTTGAGCAGAGCTTCTCGAAGATGATTATTCCCGAGGCGAGGATGGCGAGGGAAGCCAGAAGCCAGGATGTGTCCGGCGGGGAGGACTCCCCGAGGCGGATCGACTCCTCGCTGGCGAGGTGCACGCGCAGAAGGGAAACGAAATTGACGAGGGCATGGGCGATAAACGGGTAGGTGAGATTGCCGGTCCGCAAGAAGATATACCCCATCACCAGCCCTAGCAAGGTGATGCCGGGTATCAGGGTGAGGCTGAAATGGATCGAGGCGAACAGAAGCGAAGCGACCCCCACCGCAAGAAACGCCGGCATGTTTCTCTGGAAAATTCTCTGGATGAATCCTCGGAAAAGAAGCTCCTCGGCGAAAGGGGATATGACGGCTATGCCGGCGGTCAGCAGGAGGAACGAGGGGATGCCTTTAGGCTTGATTGAGAGGACAAAGTTGATATAATCGGTATCCGCCGGCCTGTTCCTTTCAAAAAAACCCGTAAGAAAATCGACAGGCAGGATGGAACCGGCCGTGATCGCGACAACGATCAATGTCATGGGCAAATCCGGAGGGTGCAGCCGGTATTCCGTGAAGAAGCTCAGGTTGTACCTTCTCGCCAGGAGATAGAGGGGCATGACGAAAGCGGCCAGTCCGGGCACAGTGATAGAGAGCACCGCGTTACCGCTTATATAGAGAAGTCCCGCGAGTGAGGAGAAGATCATGTAGCAGGCCAGCGCGAAGAAAAGGAGGAAATAGTTATTCATCCTTTCGAAAATCACCGACTCGGCATCTCCGGCCCCGTCTTCCGGTTCGAATTTTTCTTTATCCTCCATGTTGAAAGAATATAGGGGCGCATAAGGGGAGCACAAGAAGAAAGGGAACGATGATAAAGCTGATAATCTTCGATCTGGACAACACCCTCACCGATTTCATCGGGATGAAGGATTCGGCGATAGAGGCCGCCATAAAGGCGATGATAGACGCGGGACTCTCATTTACACCGGAAAAGATTCACGAGGAGATATTCGGCGTCTACAAAGAGGAAGGCATAGAGTACCAGAAGGTTTTCAACAGCTTGCTGACCAAGCTGATAGGTCGGGTCGACTACAGGGTCCTGGCCGCAGGTATCGTCGCCTACAGGAAATCGAGGGAAGCGGCGCTTGTTCTGTACCCGCATGTAAACAGAACCCTTCTCACGCTGATCAAGCGGGGGCTGAAGCTTGCCGTCGTTTCCGACGCTCCCCGACAGGAAGCATGGCTCAGGTTGTGCTACCTTCAGCTGCAGCATATCTTCGATACGGTGGTGGCCTTCGAGGATACGGGAGAGCATAAACCGAGCCCCGCTCCATTCAGGAAGGTCCTGGAAGAGGTGGGTGTCGACCCGGCCGAAGCGGTGATGGTAGGCGATTGGCCGGAGAGGGATATAGCGGGGGCGGCGGAGCTCGGGATAAAGACTGTTTTTGCGAGGTACGGCGATACTTTCGGAACCAAGGAGTCCGGAGCGGATTTCGAGATAAACGATATTTTCGAGCTGGTCGGGATTGTCGATGAGCTGAACGGAGACGGATCGAAAGGGGCATGAAGATGTATCTTGTCACCAGTGAACAGATGAGGCATCTCGACGAAGAGACGATAAAGAGGTATGTGCCGGGACTTACGCTCATGGAAAGGGCTGGTAGGGGCATTTTTGAATCCGTTATCGAGTTCCGCGGGGATCTCGACGGGGGCGCCGTCTCGATATTTCTCGGCAGGGGCAATAACGCGGGGGACGGGCTGGTGGCGGCGAGGCTTCTGGCGGAGAACGGAATAAAGACGATCCTTCATTACCTCCACGAGCCGGGGGAATTTTCCCCTGACGCATTCAAGAACTATGAGCGATTGAAAAAGCACAGGCAGGGGGGAGCCATCAAGGAGATATTCCTCTACCTCGCCGACTGGGAGCAGAAGACTCTCGGTGCGCTCGAGGAGAGCACCCTTATCGTGGATGCGCTGCTCGGAACCGGCATCAACAGTCCGGTCAGGGAAAACTACGCGAGGGTCATTGAGTTGATAAACTTCTGCCCCCTTCCGGTCTTTGCTGTGGATATCCCCTCCGGGATCAACGGGACGACCGGCGATGTTATGGGAACCGCCGTCGTGGCGGAGGTGACCGTTACGATGGGGCTGCCGAAAACCGGGCTGGTATTCTATCCCGGCAAGGGATTCTCAGGATCGCTCGAGGTGGTGGATATCGGCATACCGGACGAGGTGATAGGGGAAAAGGGGATAAACAGCCACATACTGGATATAGATACGGCCCTGAGGGATCTCCCCGTCAGAAGGGCGGACTCTCACAAGTTCCAATGCGGCTCCCTGCTCATCGTAGCCGGCAGCAGAAGGTACAGCGGGGCCGCCGGCCTGGCGGCCGTCTCCGCCCTGAGAACGGGGTGCGGGATAGTATATCTGGCGGGACCCGAATCGATCAGGACGGCCGTGCAGGGGAGCTTTCCGGAAATAATCTTCATTTCACTGCCCGAGACCGGTTCCGGATCGATCTCCGCGGAAGGTGCAGCCGCGATACCGGGCGAGTTGAGGATCGATGCGGCCGCGATCGGCCCGGGAATCACGACGGATGACGAAACGGTCTCGTTCGTGAAAAAGTTCGTCGCGGGATGCGAGGTGCCCCTTTTAATTGACGCGGACGGTATAAATGCTTTCTCGGGCCGGTTCTCCGAGCTGAAGAAGCTGGCGGACGGAAAAGAGATCGTGCTGTCGCCGCATGGCGGCGAGTTGAAAAGGTTGACCGGCGAGAAAGTTCCGCCGGGTCCCTCCGGCGGATTCGAAAAGCTCGTTTCCCTGGTAGGGTGCACCGGGATCACCCTTGTGCACAAGGGGGCCCCCACGGTGATCGCCCACCCGGACGGAAGGATAGACGTCAACGTTTTCGGGCATCCGGGGATGGCCACCGCCGGCAGCGGCGATGTCCTGACAGGGGCTATCGCCGGACTTCTCGCCCAAAACACTCCCGCCTCCGCGGCGGCGAGACTCGGCGTCTACCTGCACTCGAGGGCGGCGGAGATAGCCGCGGACGATGTCGGCGAAAGGGGGATGATCGCGGGAGATTGCCGGGATGCCCTGCCGGCGGCGATGAAGGAGCTCGAGGAAGAGATATTCCGGATATGATCGGAAGACGACCGGGGCGAAAGGCCCGGTGGACTGGAGAGCAAACTATCAGGGAAAGAGACGTAATAAACTTTCTGAGAGAGCGCTTCCCGGGATCGGGGATCGGAGATGACGCGGCCGTTCTGCCGGCCGTCGATGGAGAGATACTGTTCGCGGCCGATGCGGCGGTCGAGAACGTTCACTTCGATCCGGCCCGATCGACGTACGGGCAGGCGGTTCAGAAACTCGTCACGGCGAACGTGTCGGACATCTACGCCATGGGCGGCAAGGCTCTAACTATTCTCTTCACGGCCGGCCTGCCCCACGGGGCGGGGGACGAGATGCTCGAGGATATCGCCCTAGGGCTCAGGACGGGCTGCGACTATTACGGGATCGATCTGGCGGGAGGAGACACGGTTCTCTCGCCGGAGGGCTGCTTTTTCAACATAGCGATCCTGGGCGGCTGCGGCATCGGCGAGGCGGTGATGCGCACTGGGGCGCGCCCAGGAGACGCCCTGGTGATCTCGGGGGATTGCGGCGGATCGCTCGCCGGAATGAGGCTCCTGGAGGCGATATTCTCCGGAAAGGGCGAAAAGCCTTTTCGTAAGCTGCTTGGTGAGGGGGGCGGGAGGCCGGAAGCCGCGAGGGGATGCATACCGCATCTTTCCCTGCGGACGGGCGAGGAGGATCTGCGCGAGCTGTGCGAGGAGCACGGCCTCGATCCCGGGTTCGGTCCCGTTCTCGATCTGGCGAGACGCCATCTCTGTCCGAGGGCCGGGGAGGCGGCCGGCGCGTCGGAGGGAGCAGGGCCGGGGGCTCATGCCATGATCGATATCAGCGACGGCGTCGCCAGGGATCTCAGGACCCTCTGCCGGGAGAGCGGTGTGGGGGCGGTGATCTTCGAGGAGGCTCTTCCCTTGCCCCGGATACTCAGGGAGCGCTTGGAAGCGGGCGACGACTACCTTCTAGATCTGGCTCTTTCGAGCGGAGAGGAATATTCGATCCTCGAGGCGATCGCCGATTCGGAGGAAACGCGCCTGCCGTGCGGGACGGTTAAGATAGGCAGTGTGCTTCCCGCCGCCGAGGGGATAACGGTCGTGGGAAGGGGCGGGGAGAGAAGAGAGATCCCGGACGGGGGGTACGAGCACATCTTCTGACGGGCATTCACCTGTTACGTACGGCCCGAGAGAGGGCCACGCTTGGGAGGCGGCCCGGCTGGCCGCCGGGAGGATAGATGCTACTTTACCTCATTAGACACGGGCAGACGGACTGGAACAGGGAAAGAAGGATAATGGGAACCGCCGATATCCCGCTGAACAGGTTCGGCAGACGGACGGTCGGGGAGCTTGCAGGGTTCCTCGCGAAGGAAAGGATACAGGCGCTTTACACGGGGACGATCGCCAGGACGCTCGAAACGGCCGGGATACTGGGAGAAGTATGGAAGGTAAAACCGGTCGAGGACGAAAGGCTCAATGAATCGAACTACGACAGGTGGGCCGGAAAGAGATACGATGAGATGAAGGGCGATCCGGACTTCGATCTATATTCGACCGCGCCCACCCGGGCGGACTTTTCGAGCGGTGAGACGATGCTGGATATTCAAGACCGCGCGCTGAAGGCCGTCGGAAGGATAATCGGGGAATCAAACGGAGAAAAGGCGGCCCTCGTATCCCACAGCGACGTTATCAAGCCGGTGATCGTGCATTATCTCCGGATGAGCCTCGACGACATGCACAGGATCGCCGTCGCGAACGCGTCGGTAAGCCTCATAGATATAGGTGCGCCGGAACATTCCAGGGTGAGGTACGTCAACCTGATGCCCTGGAAGTGGCTGCGCGATGCGGAACTCGATAGATAGGGAGGACGGCGGGCGATGGAAAAGCTTTACCTGGGAATAGAGACCTCGTGCGACGATACCTCATGCGCCGTTTACTCGAACGACCGCTCCGTGATCGTCCACAGGACCGCCGTCCAACTCGATCATGCCAGGTATGGCGGGGTCGTCCCCGAGATAGCGTCTAGATCGCACATGAAGACTCTCCTCCCGCTCTACGAGTCGGTTCTGGAGGATTCGGGCGCCAGCCTGAAAGACCTTTCCGGGATAGGAGTGACAAACGGGCCGGGGCTAACCGGGTCGCTCCTCGTCGGACTCTCTTTCGCCAAGGGACTTTCCTACGGCAGCGGTGTTCCCCTCGTCGGCATACATCACCTCGAAGGACATATCCTTGCCAATGCCATCGAGGGAGATCTCCATTCGCCCGCTCTGATTCTCGTCGTGTCGGGAGGGCACACGCAGCTCATCCATATGGAGAGGGTGGGGAATTACCGCTTCCTAGGCGGAACGAGAGACGACGCGGCCGGCGAGGCGTTCGACAAGATAGGAAAATTGCTCGGCCTCCCCTTTCCGGGCGGGCCCTCGATCGAACGTGCCGCTCTCGAAGGAGACCGTGAGGCGTTCGATTTTCCAAGGGCCCTGAAGCATTCCGGCGAATGCGATTTCTCTTTCTCCGGGCTGAAAACGGCCGTAAGACTCAAGGTCGAATCGTACGAACGGTTGACCGGCAGGCTTGTCGGCGATATAGCCGCTTCCGCGCAGGAGGCGATTGTCGATATACTGGCTATCAAATCGGTGATGGCGGCGAGAAGGAGCCGTTGCGCCAGGTTCTACATGGCGGGGGGGGTCGCTGCGAACGGGAGGCTCCGCGAGGTGATCGGAAGCAGGATGGAAACGGAAGGAATCAAAGTTTCCTGGCCGCCGGTCGCTTATTGCACGGATAACGCGGCGATGATAGCCTGCGCTGCGTCGTATCATATCGAGGCGGGCCGTAGAGACGGGCTCGATCTCAACACCTTTCCGAGGGGGAAGCTGCTCTCCTGGCGATAGAGGCCGCCCGGCCACCAAAACCGCGATGTAGTTTTCATACTTCAAGTTAGCTTTATGCAACCCGAATCGGGCCGGGGCGTCGATCCTGCAAGAATCAGCCTTTGACCGGCCGTTGCGGCCGGCTCCTTGTGCACGTCCAACCCCTTTAACGATAGTCGTTTGCGCGACAAGTTCGCGGGAGGGGCCTTGGCATGTTAATTGCCAAACATCTTTTTGCTCGATGTACGTTCTGTCGCGGAAAAGTGACCGCACGCTGAAATTCAGGGGTCGGCTAGATGCAAACAGGAAACGACAGGGATTCTTTTAAAATTTTGGTAATAGACGATGAGGAGCATATCCGCAGGATTCTGCAGTTCCAACTTCAGAAGAACGGGTACACCGTCTCGACCGCCGAGAACGGCGAGGTCGCTCTGGAGATGGTGCGCCGCGAATCGCCGGATCTGATAATTCTCGATCTGATGATGCCGAGGATGGATGGATTCGAGGTGTGCCGGAGGCTTCGCGGGGATTTCCAGACGAATCAGATACCGATAATAATGCTTACCGCCAAGAGCGATCTGACCGACAAGATAAAGGGTTTGCGCGACGGGGCGAACGATTACCTGGTCAAGCCATATTCGAATGAAGAGCTTCTTCTCAGGGTGAGGAACGTTCTCGACTGGAGCCAGGCCCAGAAAAACGCGAATCCGCTCACGGGGTTCGCCGGGAACAAGGCGATAGACAAGGAGCTTCAGCGCCGCATACAGAACGTGGAGTCTTTTGCCTTCATGTATATCGATATCGACAACTTCAAGGCATACAACGATTACTACGGATACAAGAAAGGTGACGAGTCGATTCTTTTTCTTGCCGACACGATCACCGAAGCGATCAATTCCCTAGGCGGCTCGAGCGATTTCGTCGGCCATATCGGCGGGGACGATTTCGTGATCATAACCTCGATCGAACGGGCCGAGTTCATTTCCCGCCATATCATCGATGAATTCGACAAGGGCTCGCTGGTACTGCTCAGCGAGGAGGATATCCGGAAAGGATACCTAGAGATCAGAAACCGGCTCGGGGAGATAAAGAGGGTGCCGCTGATGTCCCTGACCATAGCGCTCGTGATCGACGAGGGGGGAAGGTTGAAGCACTTCGCCCAGGTCAGCGATATTGCATCGGAACTCAAGAAATTCGGAAAGGGAATGATGGGAAGCGTGGTCGTCAGAGAAAGACGCAAGGGGAATGCTCCGGCGGAAAAGCTAGAACGATTATGATCGATCCGGCCCTCAGGCGAGCAGAAGCTGGTACATCGATAAATTTTTTTCCGGCGGACCGCCGGTAATGGAGGCGCGGGATTGGCAAGCTTAACCGAGATGAAACCCGGGAAAACGGTCGCGCGTACCGGCCGGGAGGCGCTTGCGGAAATCGAGAGGCTCAAGAAAGAGCTGGCCCGCTACAGAAGCGCATTCGACTCGGCCCGCCTTGTGATAGGGCACGAGTTCAACCGCCCCCTCACCTCCATAAACGGCTATATCGATCTTCTCGAATCGAGGTTCGAAGCGGTATCGGGCGAAAAAGAGTCGCTCTATTTCGCGAAGATAAAGATTGCGGTCGGGGAACTGGAAGAGCTCGTCGAATCGTTCATTCAGATGCTCAGTATCGATAGCGGGTTGCAGGACAGGGAGAGGCTTGAAGAGGTCGATCTGGGTGCGTTTATCGAGAAGATATCGAGGAAGCACTGCGAGAATCCCGGGGTGATCGAAAAACGGATCGATCCGGAAGTCGGCAGACTTTTCATTAACAGGAAATATATGGAAGTAATAATGGATAACCTTATTTCGAACGCGCTTAAGCACGGGGGTGAAGGGAAACCGGTAACGGTGACCGCCCTGCTTTCAGACGACATGGGAGCGGAAGGGGCCGCAAGGAGGCTCGTCATAACGGTACGGGACGGCGGGGAAGGGATCCCCGAGAACGAGATCGGCGATATCTTCAACCCTTTCTATAAAGGTTCGTCCAACAGGAGCATAACGGGCCTCGGGTTGGGGCTTGCGCTGGTGAAGAATGTCGTATCGATGATGAAGGGGGAGGTCGGGATAGAGAGCAGGCCCGGCGAGGGAACGGCCGTGTCTTTCAGCGTTCCCCTCGCGGAAGAGTTGAAGAGCGTAAAGTAACGAACCGGACAGGAACGATGCAATGACATCTGCGGAAAACAGGGATAACAGGGGACTGGCTTACGTGAGCATCCCGCAGATAAGGCTCATAGAGTTGGTGGCGATATTCTGCATCGTCTACGTGGCGAGAGAACTGGCGGGGTTCAGCTACAAGGCGGGGCTTATATTGCTGGTTTTCCTCGGTTCGGCCTTTCTCAATCTATTGGTCGCCGGGCTGGAGAACAGGATCGCGGGCTATTTCAGATCGGGCGAGCCGGCAAAGGAGTTCTGGAACTGGACGACGGTAACCGTGGATTTGGTGACGGTGCTGGCGTTGATATATTTTACTGGAACGGTCAGGAGCCCCTTCCTCTTTCTCGTCGTTGTCCCCCTCTTCTTCGCCGGCAGGCTGCTTCCCGCCATGCCGGCCGGAATAACCGTCACGGCGATAACCATAATGACGGTTGCCGTCCTGGGTTTTCTCGAGATGAAGGGATTTATCCCGAACTTTTCGTGCCTGCCCGGCGATTCTTCAGGTGTGACGACCTCTCATTCCCTCGTCGGAACGATACTTGTGCTCGGCGGATTCATGAGCCTCATGACATACCTGTTCAGCACCTTCTACGACAATTTCGACATTTACTTCAAGAACGCCGAGGACAGGTTGATGAGCTCCAGGCAAAGGATCCTTGAGCTGACGAGGTTGTACGACATCAGCCTGGGAATAAACTCGGTGATATCGCTCGACACCCTTCTGAAGATGGTCTGTAAGGAGATCACCCTTCTTCTCAGAAGGCCCTGGGCCACGGTCATCCTTTCGGCAAAGGGCAACGAAATAATAAAGCACGTGGAAATCGGCGAGCAAGGAGTCGTAAGCCATGAGATTGACGATGGAATCAACACCGATCCCCTCCTGCTGGAAGTAATGGCTCTCGAAGAGGGGGTGGTGATAGAGGACGTTACCGAGAACAGCATCTCTTCCGGCTCGTCGATAGTGAGGGGAAAAGGCCTGAAGCCCGTCCTGGTCGTCCCGATCCTTTCCGGAATGGATACGATCGGCGCCCTTGTAGTGGGCGACAGGCTGGTGACCCCCTTTACCGAGGAAGACGTGAGGCTCTTGACGATTCTATCGGGGCAGGTCGCGACGGCGATAGAGAAGAGCAGGTTGTACGATGTGATGAACAAACGTATCGGCAAGCTCGAGCAGGAGAAGGAAAACCTCGACAATTCGACTAAGTTGATGATGGGCTACATCTCGCACCTCTCGCACGAATTCAAGACCCCTCTCACGTCGATAAAAGCCTACGTGGAATCGTTGAAAGACAATATCGATGATCCGGGATTCGTGGAGAAAGATGATTTTCTCGGCGTCATCTCGACCGAGACGGACCGTCTCATCAGGATGGTCAACAAGGTGCTCGACATCTCCAAGATAGAGTTCGGACAGAGAACGTTGAAGAGGAGGATATTCGACATATCGAAGCTGATATCGGAGGTCGAATCGTCGATCCAGCCTTATCTGCTGGAGAAAAGGCTGCATCTTATCGTCAAGTTGCCTGAGGAGCTTCCGATGATCGACGGCGACGAGGACCTGGTAAAGCAGGTCTTTATCAACTTGATAGGAAACGCGATCAAATTCTCTCAGCACGATTCGCGCATATACATAAGCGCCGTGGAGGAAGCGGTCGCCGTGAAGGTCACGGTCAGGGACGAGGGAGCGGGAATATCCGCAAGGGATATGAAGAGTATCTTCAAGCAGTTCTACCAGGGCGGAAACGGTATAAGGGAAGGGGTCGGGCTGGGCCTGGCGATAGTTAAGAACATAGTGGAACAGCACGGCGGATTTATTCAGGTCGCAAGCGACCTGGGAAAGGGCAGCACATTCACCTTCACCCTTCCGAAGGAGCACCATTTCAACGACCTTCTGGGATATCTGTTCGATTCGGACGAAGCGAGGGACTCGATAAAGGAATTTTTCCACCTGTTCACGAAGCTTGTGGCCGAGATGCTTTCCGCCAAGATCGTTTCGATCATGCTTCTCGACCAGGGACGCGAGGAGCTCTTCATAAAAGATTCCTACGGGCTCGATGATGAAATCGTGGGCGGCACCAGGGTGAAGCTGGGAGAGAATATAGCGGGAAAGGTGGCCGCAACGGGAGAACCTCTCCTTATAGAGGATGTCGAAGAGTCCGGGTTGACCGGTGGCGACAACAATCCGCAGTACGAGACAAAATCCCTGCTCAGCGCACCGTTGATAGTCGGGACGACCGTCATAGGGGTCATCAACGTCAACAACAAGACATCGGGCAGCTCGTTCTCGCAGGACGATCTTAATCTTCTCCTGAGCCTCTGTGAACGTTTCTCCAAAGCGGTGGAGCGAATGCGGGCGGCTGACGATATAAATTCTTTCCTCGAAGAGACCACGGGTTCCCTTCGTTCGCTCCTGGATATCTGCCAGAGAGATAAGGACGGCTTGAAAAAGAAGCTCGTGGAATGGGCGGTAAAGGTTTCGAGGAAATTACGCCTGAACGAGAAGGAAATACGCGTGATCCAGTACGTGTCGAGCATTCACGACGTGGGCATGACCCGCGTCAGCAACGAGATACTGAGAAAGACTCTTGAGCTGACCGCCGACGAGCTCGACGAGATAAGGAAGCACCCCCAGCGCGGGGCGGCGATCATGCGACCGCTGGAATTCATCGAGCTGGTCAGCCAGAACATTCTTTTCCATCACGAGCGGATGGACGGCAAGGGTTACCCGATGGGATTGAAAGGGGATCAGATACCGATAGGGTCGAGGATCCTGGCGGTTCTCGACGCGTACGTCGCCATGATAGGCAGCAGGCCTTACAGAAGGCAGCTTGCCGTTGAAGAGTCGATAGACGAGCTCGTCAGAAACTCCTGGACACAGTTCGATCCCGAAGTCGTAGCGGCTTTCGTGGAAGTTCTGATGGACGAGGGGCAGATCGAGGTCGAAATATACAGGATGATTAACGACAGGTTAAGGTTCGGCGGCAAACATCATGCCGCGCATTGATCCGGGAGAAGCCGGTGGCTAGGTTGGGTCTTGAATATATCTTGATCGGTGAAGGCGGGACGGGAAGCTACCTGCTCCTTCTCGCCTTCATCTCCCTTCTAAGCCTCTGCCGCGCGTTCCAGATGCGCGGCGGTCGGGGAAGAGGATTCACCAGAGGGATCTTGGCTGGATTCGTTCTCCTCGTCCTTTCGCGGGCGCTCAGGATTTCCTCGCTTCCCTCGGTCGATCCGGGCTACGGGATTCTCACGTCGGGCGCCGGCCTTGCCGGGCTCTACCTCCTCGCCGCCGCGGTCTCGGCGGGAAGCAGGAGCGAGGATTACGGGCTATGGAATCCCAGAATCGTTCTATCCGCCGTCGGCTCGGGGATTCTACTCGGCGGCGGAATGCTCGCAACGACCTTTTCGGCGATATCGGGAGCGGCCGTCTTCGGCGGGATCCACATTTTCTGCTCGATGGCGCCGATCGGGCTCGTGTGCGGCACGGCTTACGAGCAGAAACGTTTGAGAAACGGGCTTTCGCTTCCACTTTACGCCGGGTTGGGCATGATTGCGGCGGCCAACATTATTGCGGGGCTGAAAATGTTGTCTGTCGCCGGGCAGGGGATCTACTGGGACCAGCTTCTTCGTTTGGCCGACATGGCCGGCTTTTCGCTCCTGCTCGCCGGATTGGTGCTGGAGAAGAGCGAGAAGACGGTTGAAGAGAAGATAGAGGATATGGAACCTGCGGGGTTGTTTCAACCGGCCCTGGCCCTGGCGCGCGGGGAGGCCGCGGCGGGGTTGAAGATGGTCGAGATAAGCAGAAAGACCGCCGCGGGCCGGAGGGCCCAGGAGATATACAGGGACATTACGAAAACCGCCGCTGAGGAATCCGGAGCCGACTTCGTGATATTGAGAACGGTATCCGAGCAGGATGGAAAGTTCGAGGTCAAATCATACGTCAATAAGGGAGATGCGAAAACGATCCCAGGATTCTCGATCGCGTTGAGAAGAAACGGCTGCGCCAGGCATTTGACCGAGGATAGGGCATGCGGAGGAGGGTACGTGCTCGACAGGGACTCGCTGGGGGACGAGAGCGGGGCCTTCGTGCCCATGGATCTCGAATGGAAAAAGGGCGTCATCTTCATATACCCGGTTAAGGAAAAAGGGGTGATCCAGGCGATCTTCACGGCAGGCTTTTTCCCGGCGGAGGTCGAGCCGGGAGTATCCCGCGTCTTCGAATTTCTTGCGAACAACGCGGCCGATATAATTGCCAGGGAAGGTTACAAGGAAAAGATCCGCCGGAAAGAAAAAGCCCTCGCCATCTGCAAGGAAGAGCTCGAGAGCGCCAACCAACTCAAGTCTAATTTTCTCTCGATAGTATCCCACGAGCTGAGGACCCCGCTCACCTCGGTAAAGGCTTACACCGAGACCCTCATAGACAATGTCGATACGATAAAGAGGGAGACGATACAGGATTTTCTAAAGGTCATGAACGAGGAGAACGAGAGGGTCATAAAGCTGGTCGACAATATTCTGAATTATTCGTGCATGGAAACAGGGCATCTGAAGGTGGACAAGACGCGGTGCAACCTGAACGAGATAATAACGGAGGTTCACCAGAGCCTCGCCGGCAGCTTCTCCGAGAAGCTGGTCGACAGCGAGTTGAAGCTTCCAAGGATCCCCGTCCAGGTCGACGCGGACAGGGAACTGATCAGGCAGCTTCTGAACAACCTGATGAGCAATGCGGTGAAGTTCAGCCCCGAAAAAGGGAAGGTGACGGTAACCCTCGAAGAGGAAGCTTCTTCGGCGAGAATAATCGTACAGGATAACGGCAGGGGGATCCCCGAAGATCAGCTGGAGAAGATATTCGAGAGGTTCCATCAGGCGGATGGCAGCAACACCCGCGAATACGGCGGATCGGGGCTGGGGCTGGCAATATGCAAGAATATCGTCGAGTGGCACGATGGAAGAATATGGGTCGAGAACGTCAAGGAAGCCGGGGCGAAGTTCGTGGTGATCCTCCCGATGAAGGATGTCGTCGTACGCCAGTCGGCCGGGGAAGGGTTCATTGGATCGATCAGGTTCGAGAGGGACAGGTATATAACACTGCTCGTCGAGATGCTGGCCGAGTTCCTGCAGGCACGGAAGGCCTCGATCATGCTTCTCGACAAGAAGGGCAAGAAGCTCAGGATAGTGGCGGCGAAAGGTCTCGATCCCGAATTCGTCCAGAACACGAAGCTGGAGGCGGGGGACAGAATCGCCGGAAGGGTCCTTCTGGAGGGGGAGCAGTTCCATGTGTACGATATAGAGAAAGACGGAAAGATCGGCCGCAAGAACAATTCGAGCTATTACGGGACGAACTCCTTCATTTCGACGCCGCTGAGGGTCGACGGTGAGGTAATAGGCGTCCTGAACGTGAGCGATCATGTCGAGAACAGGGAATTTACAAAGGCGGATGCGGAGATACTCGAATCGCTGGGGCAGGTCATGGCGGGGATGCTGAAGAAGCTTGAGGCCTACGAGATGGTCTCGGCCAATTTCGAGAAGCTGAAAGACGCGATGAAGAGCATCCTGCACATCAGGGAAGGTTGGGGGAGCCGGAACCTGCTCAACTACACGTTGATCGCGCTCGCGGTGGGGGAGCGGCTCAACCTGGACGAGAAGGCGCTGACAGCCCTGAGGATCGGCATGAATATATACGATCTGGGAATGATGAAGGTGCCGAGAAGCATCAGGGTAAAGAAGGAAGAGCTTTCCTCCAAGGAGTGGGCCGTTTTGAAGGAACATCCCGAGATAGGGTATTCGCTGATCTCCCCGATGGGGCTCGAGGAACGCGTGATGAAGATAGTCAAGAGCCACCATGAATATTTCGACGGGAGCGGATACCCCGAGGGACTGGTCAGGGAAGAGATCCCGATCGAGGCGAGAATCATAAACGTCGTCGACTCTTTCCGTGCCCTTATAACGGAGGGACCCTACAGGCGGTGCTTCACGCTCGACGAGGCGCGCAACGAGATCATCAAGAATTCCGGCAAGAAGTTCGATCCGAAGGTCGTTGGAGCTTTCGTAAAGGCGCTGCATGACCTGGGCGCGAGGGAAGAAAAATGCGAATTCATTCTCGATTCGGTCGAAAGGGAGCTTGAAGAAAAAAGAAAAGAAACGAAAAATACGGAAGGCGAGAAAGCCGTGAAGGAGGAAGTCTGATGAAAAAGGGTAAAATACTTGTTGTCGACGACGAGGTCAACATCACACAGATCCTCGAATTCAGCATCGGCTCGGAAGGGTACGAGGTGATAACGGCGGCGAACGGCGAAGAGGCGATCGACAAGGCCAGGCGTGAACAGCCTGACCTGATAATACTGGATATAATGATGCCGAAGATAGATGGCTACGAAGCCTGCAGGATCCTCAAGACGAACCCCCTGACCAAGAATATACCGGTGGTTCTTCTTACCGCAAAGGGCAGGGATATAGACAAGAGGCTTGGGTACGAGGTCGGCGCGACCGATTACATCGTCAAGCCTTTCAGCCCGAACAAGCTGATAGAGAGGATCCACGAGCTGCTGATAAGCGCCAAATAGTCTTTTGGATTGCCGGAGAGGCCTGCGCGTAATATACTTGCGCCACTATGGATGACCCGAATTCATCAGCCTTTTTCGCCGATCTGGCCCTTCCTGTTCCTGTCGACAGGATATTCACGTACACGATCCCGGAAAAATACAGGGGGAGTATAATCCCAGGGTGCCGTGTGCTCGTCCCGTTCGGGAAGAGGAGCATGACCGGATACGTTCTGGCCTTGAGGGATACCTCTCCCGACGACGTGAAGCTGAAGGAGATCTCGAAGCCGGTGGACGAGGTGCCTCTCCTGTCACCGCCGCTGATGAAGCTTGCCGGTTGGATCTCCGAGCACTACGTGCATCCTCTGGGAGAAGTGCTGAAAGCGATGCTCCCGGCCAGTATCAAGGGGAAGGGAAGAAAGGCGGCGGGAGGGGAAGAGGAGGGGAGTTTTCCCAGGGATCCCGAGTCGCCCGTTCTTACGCCGGGCCAGGCGGAGGCGTTCGAGGCGGTCGCAGGATCGATCGAAAAGGGGGTCTACAACTGTTCGTTGCTGTACGGCGTGACGGGAAGCGGGAAAACGGAAGTGTACCTGAGATGCATAGAGAAAGCCCTTTCGCTGGGTAGAAGCGCGCTTGTGCTCGTTCCGGAAATCGCCCTGATACCGCAGACGACGGCGAGGTTCAGGCGCAGGTTCCGGGGACAGGTGGCGGTGCTGCACAGCAGGTTGACCGGTCCGCAGAGGGCCGCTATATGGAAGGAAGCTTCCGGGGGCGGACTGAAGGTAGTGATCGGTCCGCGCTCCGCCGTATTCGTACCCCTGAAGGATCTCGGCATAATAGTCGTCGATGAGGAGCAGGACTCCTCTTTCAAGCAGGAGGAGAAGCCCCACTACAACGCGGTCGAAGTGGCTAAATTCCGGGGAAGAAACGAAAACGCGGCCCTCCTGCTCGGCTCCGCGACCCCTTCGCTGGAAAGCTATCGGGAGGCCGGTAGCGGTGAAATGGCCGGATTCAGGCTCGATTCACGACCCGCCGGCGGAACGATGCCTTCCGTGGAGATAGTCGACATGAGGCAGAGGGAGGGGATCTTTTCCGAAGAGCTGCTCGGAGCTCTCGAGGAGTGCCTGGAGAGGGGGGAACAGGCGGTAATCCTAATCAACCGGCGCGGGCACGCGAACTACCAGCAGTGCGGAGACTGCGGCTGGATAGACAGGTGTCCCGACTGCTCGATATCCCTCACCTACCACAGCCGGGGGCACAGGATGCGTTGCCATTACTGCGGCTACTCGAGGAGGGTCGTCGACAGATGTCCCAGGTGCGGGTCGTACAAGGTGCGGCACAGGGGGGAGGGCACCCAGAGGATCGAGATTGAGCTGGGCAATCTTTTGCCGGGCGCCGGGATAGTCCGGATGGATCTCGATACGACTTCGGGAAAGACGGGTCACCTGGATATACTGGAGATGTTCGCCGCCGGCAGGGCCGATATCCTGCTGGGAACGCAGATGGTGGCCAAGGGGCATCATTATCCCAACGTCACCGTGGCCGGCGTGCTATCCTCCGACGGGGGAATGAATTTTCCCGATTTCAGGGCCGCCGAAAGGACCTTCCAGCTTCTTTCCCAGGCGGCGGGCAGGACGGGAAGGGGGAACAAGAAGGGCAGGGTCATAATACAGTCGCGCGCGCCCGATCATTACATCTTCAACTACCTAGCCAGGCACGATTTCGATGGATTCGCCTCGATAGAGCTGGGATTGAGAAAGGAGCTCGATTATCCGCCGTTCAGCAGATTGATGCTTTTCACCGTCTCCTCCCTGTCGCGGGCCAAAGCCGAGCGGGCGGCGTCGGCGGTTCGTGACGCCCTCGCCCTGAAGGCGGCTGCGGGCGGCAGGCTGCTCGGGCCTGCGCCGGCCCTGGTCGAAATGATCAGAAAGAGGTACAGGTTCCATGTTCTGGTCAAGGGGGCGCCGTCTCCCCGGGAGAAGAAGGATCTCGTCTCGGCGGCCCGCGGGGCGGTGTCGGCCGAGTCGGGCGTCGAACTCCAGTGGAACGTCGATCCGGTGAACCTGTTCTGAGGGGTGTGAGTAACCCGATATTTCTTGACACGATAACGGCATATTGCTAATTTTCCATTGGAAAAGGAGAAGTTATAGGATACATACCCACCTAGGCCTGTTTTCAGGTTGAAATCCCAGGGTTCATCAGAAGGTGGATTGAATGGACCTCCGGCGGGGGTTCGTATCCCGGGAGAAAGCGGAAGCGGCGCGTGATCCATTGTTTGTTCAAGGAGGTACTTTCCTCATGAGGAAAAATTATTTTGTCCTGACTCTTCTGACCTTTTTGCTCATGGCCGTCTATGCGTGCAACAGCGTGGAGACGACCAGCGCAATGCTTCACAATCAAACCGGCAACTATGCCAAGGCTATCGAGATGGCCAAGGCCGGAATCGAGAAGAACCCCAATGACGCCGAAGCCTACTTTCAGCTTGGGATTTCCTACAGCATGACGAAAGAGATGAGGCTGGCTTACGAGAATTTCATGAAAGCCGCTAAAATCGATCCAAAGAGGCAGAAGATAGCCGAGGATGATATACTGTCGAACTGGGCGAGGCATTTCAATCTCGGCGTCACCGAATACGGATCTATGAACCTGGAGGGAGCCGCGGTGGAGTTC
The DNA here is from genome assembly GCA_964584495.1 of uncultured bacterium. Taxonomy (GTDB): domain Bacteria; phylum Krumholzibacteriota; class Krumholzibacteriia; order Krumholzibacteriales; family Krumholzibacteriaceae; genus CAZPAH01. The sequence continues at coordinate 38,711 of CAZPAH010000009.1, forward strand.
TTTCAGGCGACGGAAGCGGATCCGAGGAAGGTGAAGAGCTGGCTCAACCTCGCGATGACCTACAACGCCCTGGCCGCTACCGACTCGACATACGCCGAGGAGACGTATGCCGCCGTCGATTCGTTGATGGCGAAGGTCACCGAGGAGGACGACGATTACGGCAAGGCCCTCGCCCTAGCCGGCAGGGTGATGATAAACAAGGGACAGGAAGAGCAAGCTTTCTCGATTTTCGAGAAGCTGATGCTCGACGATCCGACGAACGCAGAGGTAGTAGAGGATGTGGCGGCCGATTTCATGCAGAAAGGCCAGTATGACATTGCCGCGAGGTTCCTGGAGATGGCGGTCGAGGGCCGAAGAAAAACGGACACGGAGAACTTCGATACATACTACAATCTCGGTGTGGCATATTTCCAGAGCAAGGCGTACCTGCAGGCGATCGACGCCTACCAGAACGCTCTGATGCTCGATGAGAAAAGCAAGGATGCGAACTACAGCCTGCTGGTGACCTACTACTCGGCTGATTTATGGGACGAGGCGATCATGCAGGGGCAGAAGTATGTCGAGCAGATAGCCCCGGACGATGCGAGGGGATACCAGATACTCAGCCTTGCCTGCAACAAGAAGGGGATGAAGAAGAAGGCGGAGGATTACTTCCAGAAATACACGGAGCTGACCGGCCAGCAGTAAGGTGATATTTTCGGGTGGGCCCTTCCGGGCCCACCCGCGAAAACTCTACCCCGGTCCGTATAATATTCAAATCCAATGTCCAATTTCACTT
>CAZPAH010000010.1:0-38134 GCA_964584495.1 uncultured bacterium
CAGGAAATGAGCTGTCATCACTGTAAGGATTCCGAATCTGATATAAATGACTCCATAAATTAACCCAATTATTGTTAATTCAATTATGCGTAAATATACCGGATAAACTACATGGCCTGCGTGTCTGTTAGCCCAAATCAAAGCAGGAATCAGAACGGCTATCCATGTTATCTTTAAGTATCTCTTAAAAAATGGAATACAAAAGATTCTATAGGTTGTCTCTTCTGTCAAAGCAGCATACAATGCCGAGCCTACGATTGTGAAAAGAGGCACATAGGAAAGAAGAAAATCTGAGAATTTTGGCTTTGAAGGCAGCCATGCGCCTAGGTTATTTGCGATGAGATAAAATATCGTATGGCATGCCAGCAGGATGAAGGCCAGACCATATCCTGTTCCACATTGGTATAAAAGATTCTTTAAAACATTTTTACCCTGGCTTCTGTCATAAATGAAATATCTATTCTTTTGAAAAATTTCATCATCTAATGGTTTTCCTACTGAACCATATAAGAACATTTGAGTCGATAACAACAATGCTGAAATAAATACTAACATGAATTGATGTATAATAAAAACCCCCCAGTCCTCTGAGGTAGGATAAGATATAATAAATTTATGAAAATGATTGACGGTAAGTAAAATTGTAATAATGAAAGTAAATATCCCAATAATTAATCCGAATCTCCAATTCACGATTTTTCTCTTTGTAATTCTTATAACTATAGCTATGGTTGCAAGTATAACGAACGTAAAAGACAGAACATTTGCAAATGTTGATAAGAGACCGCCATGTGAGCGTTCTCTTTGATAAGCCCTTGAAAAAGATTCCGGGACCTTTATATATTTTTCGAAGAAGCCAATTCTATTTCCTAGAACTTCCATTAAGATTTCTTGATTTGTCTCACTTAATTGTACCCATTTCTTTTTCCAGATAAATGAGTGATCTGTCCTACGATCTCTTTCTTTAGTTGAGGTTGATGCTAAATTATATGTTGATAAATCTATATCAGTCATTTCCCTTACAAATTGTTCGGCTATTTCCAGCGCTGTTTCCCTATCAAGGCTTTCACCTTGAAGATTATCCGGAATTTTTATTTTAAATCCGTCAAAATCTCCATTTGGGGCGATACCAACAATAACTTCTGTTTCAGTCAATGGTTTATAGAACCTTATCCTCCAATAATGCAGACAGAGCGTGTTATCTTTAGTAAGTTGATTCAGTTTTTCTATTCCAAGTTTCCTCTGAAGGTAGTAATCTGTTTCTTCATCTGTATGAAATGTTGCGAGAATCTTATAACCATCTACGTCGTAGTCCATTCTCTTCAGAAAATTCATAGCTTTTTGAATGGCTTGTTTCTTGTCTATTTCTAACGGAACAGCGGAGGAAGGGAATGCATTGTTGAAATACTTGATAAATACTATTGCACATAGCAAGCTTATTATTATAAACACAATACTAAAGATTGATCTTCCGGCTGAATCGCTATGCTTTTCCATTGAATTGACCCCGGATCACGCAATGCTATCTACGTCATTAAAATAGCTATCCATTTGATAATAAGGAAGTTGATTGATATCCAGACCATTTCTCCAATCATTGAAAATGACCCTTCCGTTCTTTCTATGAATTAAGCTCTGGATTAACGCTTCTTCCCCTCTTCCATATTGAGGCACTCTCTATAGAGCCACAGTCGTTCCTTAATGTTATGTTTCCAAGGAGGGCACTCTGGTTCCTGCATTCCCATACCAATGACTTTCCAGGGACAGCCACCCATGCAACTTGGAAGCAAACTGCAGTTTCTGCACTTATCGAAGTAGAACGGATCAAAAGCCAGCCATTTGCTAAGATTATCCTTCTCGGAAGCCGCATCTGAGAGCTTAACTTTTTTCTTTTCATTTCCAGTCATAGAAAGTCTTGAGAATGCCTCATTTTCATCTCCAACTGTGTTCCAGCATTTATGAATCAACCCTTTTGCATCGATAACCATCGAGAACATTCCAACCAGACCACAACCTATCACCGTAGTTCGAGGCAAACAAGCAGATTTGTCTATCGCAAATCCTCTCTCCATTGTTTTCTCCATGAGAGATACCTCAATTGCTGAGAAATCTTTCCTTGAGTAGCACTCGTGCTCGATTGAAGCACATTTTTCCGTGTAAGCCGCCACCGGCGCAAAATACACGCTCACCTTGTTTTTTAGCCCTTCGGACTCAAGATAGTCTAAGACTTCCTCTGCGGTGTTTACATTGCCAATGTCCACATTTACTCTTATCCTGATGGAAATCAGATCATGAACTTGTTTTATATTGTTAATAATCTCGGCGAATGACCCTTTTCCGTTTTGATAGCACCTTCTTTTATCATGAACTCCCGGAGGACCATCCAGTGTCAACTGTGCAGTCACCACCTTGTGTTCCTTGAGCATTTGAGCAACCTGTCTCGTAAGCAATGTACCGTTAGTGACAAGGTGAGCCTTATAATTGACGTCCTCTTTCTCACATAACAATTCTATTCTCTCGGATAGGGTGGATATGAATTCTGTTTCAAGTAATGGTTCACCCCCGTACCATGAAATATTGAAACGCTTGGCGCGCGCTTCATGAATCATCCCCTCTACCAGTTCAAGGATCGATGGTATGTGCTCTTGAGTAAGCGAGAATGGTTGCCTTTCTTCGTAGCAGTAAGTGCACGCAAGATTGCATTTGTGAGTAACCACGATGGTTAAACCGGCCGATCTTCCTAAAAAGCGAGTAATATTATATGATGCTTTCAATTGAGCTAACTCATCTGCATGTTCCGGCACAAGAAATTTACCTCTAGCCAGTTCATTTATAAAATCTTCGAGTTCCTTTTCACCAAGAAATTCCGGATTTTTCCCTTCTGATAGTTTCAGATAGGCTTCATGATCCCTTTTAGTTAGTTCGATTAACCCTCGAGTTTGAGTATTATATCCAAGGATAGTTCCATCCTTATACGTGAAAAAAACATTGAAACGAGAGTTCTTCATCTTCGGGAAACTCCTCTCCGCACGTAGATTCGGTTATCTATGTCAATATATCGGTTGCTCGCAGTAAATGTCGATTAAAAACCCTATACAGTTAGAATACTTACAGTATAGGGTTTTAGACGTTTTCCTGAATGTAGATTGAGCATTTTAATGCACACTACATCAAGGAATTCAGCCTATTTCAGTCTTTTTGTGTTTTCTTGTTCCCTTTTTTCAGCATCGAATTCTAAGTCCAGCGTACTATTAGAAACCTAAAATTGCACACTTGTCGACGCTGCCACAAGGGTCTGAATCATACTCCAAAAGACATATTCCAATTTCAACTGCAATGTGCAGTACTTCCAACCAGAACGATTCCCCTGGTGCAGCTGAAAATGCCGTTTTGGTTTCAGTGGGTTCATGTAAATACTTCATCCGTTTCACCTCCTCACGTATCTTTTGAATGAATTTAGCTTTCTGCCGATGATTGAAGACGCTTAATGTTTAGTGCCTTTTATTAAACGTCCTCCCTCGCTTACCTAAAGCGTTATTTTATAGGCTCTTCGTGATATTTGTCAAGGTAATTCTTCCTTTTTTTATCATGTACAGTGATGGTATTCCCCCGTCCCTCTCGAACGGGAACCTGCATAACACCCCGGCAGAAGCGATCGCCCTCTACTTCTCCTCCATCTTGGTTCCGATCACAAGCTTCGTCATGCCTGCCCGCTTGGCGATATCCATCACGCTGACCACGGTTCCATGCTGCACGGTCTTGTCGACCCTCAGTATCAAGGTCTTCTCCTCCCCCTGCTTGATGAGGCTCTTCATGGCGTCTTCGAGGTTTTCGAGCCTTACGGCCCGATCGTTGAGCATGATCTCGCCGCTTGAGCCGATATAGAGGACCAGGTCCTCCACGCGGGTCACCTCTGAATTACGGGCCGAGGGGAGCTCGAGCTTCATCCCCGGCTGCTCCAGGAAGGTCGAGGTGACCATGAAGAAGATCAGCAGCAGGAACAGCACGTCGATCAAGGAGGTGACATTTATGATCACCCGCCGTTTCAACTTGGGACTAAACTGCAATATGATCCCCCCTATCGGAAGAAGTCAGGAGGCGGATCTTATGCAGCAACGAGGTCGAGTGCTTCTCGATATCCATGACGAGGCTCTCCGCCTTGTCGGCGAAAAAGTTGAAGGATACGAGCGCCGGTATCCCGATGGCCAGCCCCGTAACGGTGGTGATCAAGGCCTCTGAGATTCCGCCGGACAGGATGTTCGTCTGCCCGAGGCCCTGCTGCGAGATCACGTTGAACACCTTGATCATGCCGATGACCGTGCCCATCAGGCCGAGCAGGGGGGAGGCTGCGGCTATAGTTTCCAGCATCACGAGACCCCGCTGGAGAACCCTTACCTCCTGCCGCCCCTGGTCGAGAATCGTCTCCTTCAGCTCGTCCCTCGTCAGATCCTGATTCCTCAACGCGGCGAGGGCGATATTCGCGAACGGCCCGGGGTAAGTCTCGCATATCCTCTCGGCGACCTTCACATCCTCGACGCTCTCGATCTTATCGATCGCCGAAACGATCTCCGGGATGATCACCTTTCTGGTCCTGAGGCCGAACGCCCTCTCGATCACGATCGCCAGTGCGAGGATCGAGCCGAGGAGCAGTGGGATCATCACGATGCCGCCCTTCTGCAATTCAGAAATAATTTCCGTCATATCTTTTCTAACCTCCAATTGTCAGCGGTAGACGTAATAGATGAATGTCCACGTTAGTTCCAGGTATTCCTCGGGAAAATCCCGGGGCAGGGGGGAAAAAGGAGACGCAACCCGTACCGCATCCACGCTCGTTTCCATCAGGGAACGGTCGCCTTCGTACTCGACGACATTGATATCAGCGGCCTTCCCATCAGGAAAGACCTTGAAGTTTATCACCGTCTTGCCGCTGATCATCCCGAGCAGGGTGAATGCCGCCGGTGGAAAGGTGCTCGCCTTGAGCTTCTTCTTCATATCGAGAATATAGGACGCGAAATTCCAGTTGTACGTGTTCAGCGTTATTCCGCCGAAATTCCCTGCATGAGATCTTCTTTGATCGAAATTCAAGTCATCGATGAACTGGCGAAGAGATAAGGAGCTGTAGCTGCCGGCCTCGGACTGCGGTTTACTTTCAATCTTCATCGGGGGGATCTGACGCAGCCGTGAATCGAGATCCTCGCTCAACCGGCTCCGGTTCTCGTTCTGCGCCCGCTCGCGGGACTCGTCAGGAACCTTTCTCGCCTGCATTTCCCGCGATGGATCCTGAGACGCCGGGTCCGATCCGGATTTCCCGGCGAAAACCCGGTATTGAACCTCTCCCTCGCTGTATGCCTCCCCCATATCTTTATCTTCACCGCGATATTGATCCCTTGCTATGGCATTCTTATCTGAAAGAAGCCTCGCGTTCTCGGGCCTCTGGCGGATGGCGTCGTCCGGCGTCTCCACCAGGTCGAAAACAAGAGGTTCCGGCGTATCGGCGCGCGCGGCACCTGTCTGAGCTGGGAATAGATGCATCCGGGCCAACGGGCGGTAGAGAACCAGGACGAGCAGATGGATCATCACTGAGATGGTGAGGGCTATACGTTGCGACCGATATTTGAACAAATTGATATCCTCACCTTCACAGCGACGCGCCGGATAGTTTTCTAATATACAACCGGAGGAACCTTATTGTTCCCCTATCCGGCAAAGATTAGCTCTGTCGGAGGAACCCTATTGTTCCCCTACCCGGCAAACATTAACCCTGTCTCCATTTGAATTAATGTAAGCAACCGGGGGGGAGAAGTAAATACGGGAGACCTTGACTCGGCCTTTTAAGGAACCGACATGCATGAATCGGGCAAGGCGTAGTGCAAGGTCTCCCGCGGGCTCGATCACTTGACCGCAAGCTCGACCTTCGTCCAGATATCGAGCGACTTGAATGAAGGCCTTTTGCCCATGCCGCCGCCGGGTCCGCCCATGCCTCCTTCGGGACCGCCCGTGCCGCCTCCGGGCCTCATGCCTCCACCCGGTCCGCTCGAGCCCCTGCCGTGCATCCTATCCATCGCACCGACCTTTAATCCGATCCCGATTTTCGCGCCCGGTTTGGTATCCAACGCGTACCGCGACCGCCCGTCGGCCGACATCGGTATCTTGAGCTCGTAAACGAGAATGCGGTGGGCGATGTCTATCGACGCCTCTATCCCCAATTTCCCGGCATCCTCCGCCGGCACCGAGAGACGCGCGTTTTCTTCAGGACCCAGGATTACCATCTCGCCCCGGGATTGATCTAGCATGTCATTCAGCATCTCCGCATTATCTTCGTCGCCGGCCCCTTCCCTGTGAAACTCCGGCCTCTCCCTTCTCATCCTCTCTCCCGTATCCATTTCCTCCCCCTCACCGATCCTCATCCCCATTCTCTTGACCGGATACTCGATGCCGAATCTTTCCTTCTTCCCTCCTTCGGGATCGAACCATACCGTTAGCCCGCGCGCCAGGATCTGCATCTGCGTTTTTCTGTCCCAAGTGTAGATGCAGAGATAGATGTTTTGTCCATCGTTGCTTATCCCGGCCTTCAACCCGTTATCCTCGTCATAATAAACTTCGTAGCCGGCCCAATCGGTATTCCTGCCGTCGATCTCTATCTCCCGGTCGCGCCACCGGCTTTTCAGATCGGACCCCCCGCAACCACCTATCAGCGAAAACGTTATAAAGGCTGCGGCCGATATCGAAACCAATAGTATTTTTGTTCTTTTCATGACGTATTCCGTCCTTATCGAGGGGACCTCTGTTTCAAGGGGCCAGGTGGGGTTCACCTGTGATAGTCGTTACCGGGGCCGGACCCGTTACAAAAAATTTTTCACAAACCCCGCTTGCAGCTCGAACGATATAAATTATTTGTAACCGGACCGTCCGGGGAAACGACATAATCGATGGATATACTAAAACGCATGCTTATATTATCGTCATATGCAGAGCGATTTGAACACACTAAGCGATGGAGAGATCGTCCGGCGGATCGTCGGGGGAGACGTAAATGCGTTCGAGTGCCTGCTCGATAGGTACCGTTCGCTGGTATTTGCGATCGTCATGAAACACATACCGAAGAACCAGGCGGAGGAGGTGGCGCACGACGTCTTCGTGCGTGCCTATCAATCCCTCCCGACATACAAGCATAAGAGCGATCTCAAGTACTGGCTTTCGAGAATCGCCCTGCGGACATGCTACGATTACTGGCGGAAAGAGTACAGGTCGAGGGAACATCCGTTCAGTGCTCTGACCGAGGACCAGCTGGAATGGGTCGACCGCGCCGCCGCCGGCCGGTCGAGCGAGACGTACGAGGATGCAAGATCGCGGAATGAGGCGCGGGAGACCCTGGACTGGGCAATGAGCCGGCTGGCCGCGCAGGAGAGGATCGTCCTGGAGCTGGTACATATAGAGGAACGGCCGGTGAAAGAGGTGGCGGACCTTCTCGGCTGGAGCGCGGCCAATGTCAGGGTCCGAGCCTTCCGTTCCCGGAAAAAGCTTCGACGGATACTGGAGAAGCTGATCGATAGGCAAGGAGAAGCAAGATGAACCCCCTGAAGAACAAGCTGGAAGAGCTTGAAAAAGTCCTGTTCGCGGCGCGCCGCGGGGAGGACGAAATCACGGTCGGCGAAGATTGGCAACAATCGGTGATGAACGATGTCAGGGCCATGGGAGAGCCCGCCGAAGCGGGGCTTTCCTTCGAGATGCTCGGCAGGTTCGCCTGGCGTTTCTCCACCGCCGCACTACTCGCGGCGTTGATACTGCTGATCTACGTCTACGCCACCGGCTTTATCAACTACCAGGAGCTTGCGATGCATTTTATAGAGGATCCATTGAGCTGCATACTGTAGGCATGCTATGAAGAGGATTAAACCGATAGGCGAAAATCGATAAAGGAGACGGAAGATGAATAGATTGACGCTGTGGCTCGGCATCGTTTCTGTTTTTCTCGTCGGGGCTATAACGGGCGGGCTCGTTTCAACTATACTCATAAAGCATCACGTTATCGAGGTGGTGAGGCACGGGCCCCCGAGACTGCATGAATTCGTGAACAAGGAGCTCATCAGGAATATCGATCTCACCGACAGCCAGAGAGGCGAGATCTCCCGCATCCTGGAAGAGTTCGAACCGCGGATCAACAGATACGACAAGGAGATAAGGGTCGACACCCGTAATATAATGGACGAGATGTCCGAGCAGATCCGGATCGTCCTTTCTCCCGAGCAGAGGGCCAAATTCGACGAAAACCTCAGCAGGATCCAAGAACGGTTCAAAAGACCAAGAAGGGACGATCACGACGGATAGCCGCTGCTATCCGTCTTTCCTCGTTTCATTCGTGATATCGAATTTCAGGCGGCCGGAGCTTTCGCCCTCGCCGATATAAATCGTGCGGTGAGGGAACGGGATCTCGATTTTATGCTCATCGAACGCCTTCTTCACCCTGCGGCGGAACTCCCTCGCCACCGTCCACTGCTTGATCGGCTTCGTCTTGAACATGACCTTGATATTGACCGATGAGTCACCGAAGCTGTCGAGCCCGAGCACTTCTATCGGCTCCAGGATCAACTGTCCGAACTCTTCGTCGTTTTTAAGCCCGTCGCCTACTTCCTTGAGTACGTCTATCACCCGGTCCACGTCCTCCTTGTACGCCACGCCGATCTCCAATAACGCCCGGGACCATTCCTTCGTCATGTTCGTCAGCGTGGATATCTCCCCGTTGGGGATTACATGGACCTGGCCTTCGAGATCCCTCAGAACAGTCACCCTCAGCCCGACCGATTCGACAAGCCCCGACTTGTCGGCTATCGCGACCACGTCCCCCACATTAATGCGATTTTCGAGCAGGATGAAAAATCCGTTGATAACGTCTTTAACGAGGCTTTGAGCGCCGAACCCCACCGCCAGGCCCACGATGCCGACGCCTGCGAGCAGTGGGGCTATATCGATGCCCAGCTCCTTGAGACACATGAGAAGGGCCGCGCTGAGAATCACGACCTTCACCACGGTCCCCATCATACGCGCCAGGGTCTCGGCGCGTTTCGCCCGCTCCCCCTCTATCTTACCCGAGACTATCAGCTTCTTCCTGAATTTCCTGATTACGACCTTGAAGATTCTAAGCACGATAAAAGCGACTATCAGAATGGCAACTATTCGAATCCCATGAACAAGGAGCCAATCGAGAAGCGCATCGAAATAAATCTTCATTATTCCTCCTTGGATCCTGCGGGCCGTATCCCAGTTATTTTCCCGATCGAAACTGGACGGCGGATCGGTTCAACCCGGCACCGTCAACTAAAACGCCTGACCCACGCTGAAATATAACCTGCCGGCCGGCTCATCGCCCCTGCGGTCCAGAATGATCCCGTAACCGCACCGTACGATTCCGATCGATGTGTTCGCGTTCAACTCGATTCCAGCGGAAGACCGCATATCCTCGATGCGGGCATCGCGGATATCGGGCCATACATTTCCGGTGTCGACAAACACGACGCCGCCCATCATTTTATATATCGCCTTGCGCAGTTCAAGCAAGTTTAACGCAATCTTGAAATTCCCTCCCAGAGGTTTATTGCTCTCATCGAGCGGTCCCACCATACGATATTCGAAACCGCGCAGCACATCGGGACCGCCGAGATAAAATCTTTCGTTCAAGGGAACCGTCGTTGATCGACCGAAGTAATCGCTCCATCCGACTTCGATGGCGGATGCGATGACGGTCGAGTGTCCCAACGAATGAAAAATCTTGGAATCCCAGAGCAATTTCCAGAAATCATCCGAACCGCGCAGGAAGGAACCGGCGATTTCGCTGCTCCATTCCAGATACACCCCCCGCCTGGAGTCGAAGAGGTTGTCGCGGGTATCGTAGATAGTCGACAGCTTGATGCTCCTTATATCGTTTACGAGCTCGTCCTCATTATATGCAACCGTCACATTCGACAGGTAGGATCTTTCGTATCGATACGTGAGTGAGATATTGGAACGGTTCGTAATGGTATGCCCGAAGACAAGATGCCCTCCGATTCGCTCGATATTGTAGCCGGTTTCCTCGCGATAGCCGTACAACAGATTTATATCCGTCTTCCATCGATATCCAAAGGTCCAGGGCTCGCTGAACGATGCTTCGGCTCCATAGCTGATAAAGCTCAGGTAGGTCGCCAATCCCATTTTCCGGCCGGAGCCCCTTATGTTGTTGTTCGCGAGCTCGATCCTGCCTCTTACCTGCTCGACGGAACCGTACCCGATGTAGAAGTTCAATTCCACCGATTCGTTCTCATTTAAATCGATCAGGATGTCCTTCCTTGTCTGAACCGAATCGTCTTTCGAGACCGGTCGGATAAACACCGACTTGAACAGCCCCGTGAGGTACAGCTGCCGCTGGCTTTCCAAAAGGCTCGAGTAACGAGCGACCTCCCCTTGGTGGAAAAGCAGCTCCCTCTGGACAACCTTGTTTTTTGTCTTTACGAGGCCCTTAATCAGGATATCGCCTATATGCGATTGGGATCGCTCAGTGACGATAACATCCACCAGGGCTCGATGGGATTCGGAGTTGACCCTGATATCCGGATTGATCTCCGCGTCGATGTATCCGTTATCGGCGTAGAGGGAGAGGAGATCCAGCATGGCGTCCTGCACCTTATTCCGCTTGAAGGGATCGCCCTTCCGGATCTTGGTCTTTGCGGCCAGTAGGCTGTCGCTGAAAGCGGTCGCTCCAAAAATGGCGATTCCCTCTATCAGGGTCATCTCCCCCTCAGATAGATCGATCTCGATGCTCGCTTCGGCTCTTGTAGAATCCACCTCCACGTGCGAACCCGTGACGGCGGCTTCGAGGTAACCGTTCTGCTGGTAGAAGAGAACGAGATTCTTCAAGTCGTCATCCAGCACCTCGGGGTAGTAGTAGGATCGCGAATAGAAACGGTAGGGACGGGTGATCATCAAACCCTCAAGCTGTCTATCGCTGAACGCTTCATTACCCTCGAAGCGGACAGACTTCACCTTGAGTTTTTTACGCTGCTCGCCGCCATCCGCTCCCGCGGCAACAACGAGAAAAGCGATACAGAAAAACACTGTCAGTCCCGATCGTATCATTTGAAACGCAACCCATATTTGAAATCGAATGCTGACCGGCCGAACTGGTCGGTCTCTCCCTGGAGTGAAAGGCGTTTGGTGAACCGGTAATCGAGGCGTATGCTTCGTTCGTTCAAATGGCCGATATTCGTCCGGTACGTCACCTCGGCCTTGCTCGATATTTTCTTGGAGGCTAGCAGCTCGGGGCCCCACGAAGAGCCGAAATGGAAGAGGTTGCCCTCGATCGTCACCTGATCCAGCCCGAGAGTCCCCCCCACACTCCGCGAAATATATGTGGATACCTTCTGGCTGGAAAGCTCTCGCGCACGCTCCAGCACGACACTCCCAAGCGATGTCGATTCCCCGTTGCTGCCCTTCCCGGCAAGCTGCGATCTGGTAACGCCTATCGTGAGCAGCGAGATGATATCGGTCCTCTCCAGCTCCGGCACCGAGGTCAGTCCGACTTCCGCCTCGTCGAGGGGGCCCTGGACCGAAAGGGTTATCTCGTACGTGGTGACCTCGGTCCCCATGTAGCTGTTGACCGTGGTCTTGGCCTCCAAATCGACGATCGGATTGAAGCGGTTGGGATCGGTGAAATCGACGACCCCCCTATCAATAGTGAGTTTTCGATCGAGGAATAGGATGTACCCTTCTTCAACGCTGACCCGGCCCGACGCGTTGGGCTTGGTGGGAAGGCCGATGAAGCTCAACGACGCATTCAGCCGCAGCCTGGCCAAATTGTTATCGATCCAGATCTTATCGCTCTCTCGCAGACGGACATTCAACCGCGTCTTTTCCAGAAAACCGGGCAGCTCCCTGGTCGGTTTATCGAGCGACCTTGCGAACGGCAAAATCGATTGCTGGTTGAAATTCGCCAGCAGGCGGGTTTCACCGAGCGCGACATCGCCTTCGAGATTGTTGAAGTTGTCCTTAGTTATATATGTAAGCGCGGCCGAATCGATCCGCGCCGAGATATACCGGGGGCGTTCGAATTTCAGACCCCGCGCTCCGAGCTTGAGATTGAAGGCAACCGGCTTACCCATCTCATGCACCAGGTCACCCGATGCGGTGACGATCCCTCCATTCTGGTGCAGCGAGAGGGTGTCGATACTCATTTTATTGCGGTCGAACGAAATACTGACTACACCCTGGGTGAAGGAAGAAGAGAGCCACGACGGCTGGACCGCCAGGTCCCGGCAAGAGAGCCGGCCGTTCAACTCAGGGTCGGCCGTCGCCCCCCTTATCGAAAGCTGCGCATCCAGATTCCCCGCGAGCTTGCTAAGATCCGGCACGAAGGGTTGAAGAAGCGACAGGTCCATTCGTTCGACGTCGGCATCGAAAACGATCGAGCCCTTGGAAACCGAGCCGTGCCCCTCGACGTTACCGTGATCGGTGAGCGACAGATTCAGCCGCACCGCCATATCGTGACTTTTCGATAATGTAAGGTCGCCGTGCATAAGAAACGGAATCTCCTTGATATACCCGTTCAGGCTCTGAACCGTCAAAGTGGAGTCGGCGAAAGTCGCGCTGAGATTCACCGCTTGAATCTCAGGCACCTTTTCCCTTACCTGAAAAGCGCCCCCTTGAACGGTAACGCTGCCCGAAGGGTTGGGCGAGCGGATCGTTCCGTCCCATGCGACATCGATCGTGCAGACCCCCTTAATATTCGTCGACGCGGGCGCGATCCAATCAATCAATGCGAGATTCACCTCATCCGCCTTGAGGTCGCCCTTGAACGAGCCGGAGGGAGACAGTACGAAACGGCCGCGCTCGTTCCTTCCAAGAGGCAGCGAGGCGGTGGCCGTGGCGTGATGAACTCCCTCATGGATATCGAGCCGCTGTAAACGCAATTGCAGATTGGCCAAGCTCATCGCGCCGATCACAGAATCGGTCGCCACTTCCCTGTACCGGGGTCCTAAAAGCCGGAATGTCACCGATGCGTTCGGATCGAGGATGGTTCCATCCGAGGTCAACTCGAAATCGAGAAGTCCGCCCATATCCGAACGGCGCGCCAAGAGCATATCGAGCACTTCGAGATCAATCCCGCTGCCCTCGGCGGCGAGGGAAAATTTCTTATCTTCGAAAGACATGGACGGGACCCTTACGGTACCGGCCGGGCGCGAGAACCGGCCGGGCGAATCGGCAGTAGAAGTCGCGCCGGCATCCATCTTCGTCCCGGCCGAGTCATTCCCGGAGGCGACCATGACGGAGACCCGGCACGATCCACTTCTCTCGGGCACGCGAAATTCGCCGGCGCCGCTAACCAAGACGGTATCTTTCCTAAGCGCGAGGGAGACGAGATCTATACTTTGCTGAGCCAGCGAAATACTCATCCGGCCGCTGTCGAAACCTATCCCGCGATAGCGGGGACTCGTCAGACTCACCGTGAGATCGCCCTTGATGTCGTCCGGATAACCTTGAATGCGCCCTTCGTACGAGAATCCACCGGAGAGTTCCCGGATATCGAAGGGAGGGTGCGTCGTGTCGATGCTGCTTTGATAACCCGCGATATCGATCTCGGATACGTGCAGCTTGCCGCTTTCGTATAGAATCCCGCATGAAAGCGTATCGATCGGAAACTTCCTGTACGTCATTTTTCGCCCGTCGATATCGGCCCGGACCGTGGGAGAATCTATCTTCCCATCGATCGTGCCATTAATATTCAATTGTCCGGTGAGCGCCGGGATATTGAGAAGGGCGGCAAGCGGCTCGATTCGGGCCACCTTCGAAGTGAACCGGCCGTTGATGCCCCGTCCCCGGAACTCCCCCACGGCGGAAAGCTCCGTGACTTCCTGCCGGAGGCTCACCGCGTACCTGGAATCTCCCACGGTGGCATCGAGCTCGATATCCGGCACCTTCGCCTGTCCGTACAGCAGCCCCCGAAGCTGCAATTTCGACGAAACGAACCAATCCCCCGGATCTCTCGAAAACCCGGTCATGAACAGCGAGCCGTCGACTTCCCCCCGGTACGGAGGCGCCTGCCGGTACAGTTCGGCCATCAGATCGTGAAGATCTATACGATCGAGGGACATGCGCACCTCGGAAGCAGACAGGCTGTCCGTTTTAAGGATCCCCGAGCAGGTGATCTCTCCACCCATTATGCTCATTCCGAGGCGATCGAGCTTAACCGAGCCGGGAACATAGGCGGCGCTCAGCGATACGTTCCGGGGGTGCAATCGGGCGATTTCAATCCCGGGGGCATCGAGCGTGAAGTCGATGCCGGGCCGCTCGAGAGTGCCTTTTATATGCACGGCCATATCGATCCCGCCATCGATCGGAAAAAGCCGCGCGGGGATATATCCCCGAAACGCCTGCGCCAACCGTCCGGGATCGCCCTTCACGTAAATATCGCCGGTCACGGAGCTTTCTCCGCCGGCAGTCACGACGGCTCCCCCTCCCGAGACCCGGATGTCATCGAGATTCAGCGCGAAGGAGTCGACCGTCGCCCGAGCCTCACCCGCCGTTCCGTGGATCGAAAAACCCCCCACCGGAATAGAGACGGCGCCGCGCGCAAGGTCGCCGCCCCCGCCTTTCACGTCATAGCGAAACGCACCGGTCTCCAGGTGCGAGGCCGTCATATCGATGCCATAAAGGAGAGCCCGTGTGCCGCTATCGGCGGGATCGGTGTACTCCACCCTCGCATCCTCGAGCACCAGCTCCCGGAGGAGGACCTTCAGCCCGCCTCCGGCGCCGGCCTTTTCCCCGCCGGCAGCGCCGCGCTTTCGCCCCATCGTACGGAAGCCTTCCGGTATATCGATCCCCCCCGTGCTGTCTCGGCGGACGCGGATCGACAGACCGTCCAATTCCGCGGAATCGATTACGAGCCGCCGCTTGAACAACTCGAGCAGGTCGTAGGAAACCCGTAGGCGTTCGATATGTACAAGAGGAATCGTATCCGCGCGGCCGGACTGATATATGTCTATATCCCGCACGCTGAGGCGCGAGAGAAGATTCGTCTCGAGAGCGCCGATACCGACCTTCCGACCGATCAAGGTCCGGAGCTTCGATTCGGCCGTCCTGCGGATCAAATTCTCGCCGGGACCGATAGTCAGCAGAAACATAAAAACGGCCGCCGCAAAGAGAAGAGCAAGCAGGACGAAGCCCGCCCTGCGGCCTATCGTTCGTAGCGATGCATGTTGTGAACCCATGGCGACCCAACCACCTTCGTTCCGATATTCAAAGGAATACTCAAGCTGCGCCGGATCGGCTGAAAAGGGACGATTATTCTATCGATACCGCCGCAATGCTTTTCAGAGCCACTTCTTCCGCTTGAAGAACGCCACCATCACGGCGACCACGGCGATAAATACGCACCACACGGCGGGGTACGCCCAAGCGAACTTGAGCTCCGGCATGAATTCGAAGTTCATGCCGTATATTCCGGCGAGGAAGGTTATGGGAATAAATATCGTGGCAATGATCGTCAGAACCTTCATCACCTCGTTCATCTTGTTGCTGATGCTCGACATGTAAATGTCCAGCAAGCCGGATATCATATCGCGCAGAGCCTCTATCGTGTCGATTACCTGAATGGTATGATCGTAGACATCCCTCAGATATATGCCGGTCGATTCGTTTATCAGCTTTGAATCGAGCCGTTCCAGGCCGCTTACAACCTCCCTCAACGGCCACACTGATTTTCTGAGAAATATCATCTCGCGCTTCATCGCCTGAATTTCCTGCAGATTCTCTGGGTTGGGGTTATCGACGATCATCTCGTCCATTATCTCCACCCTGTCGCCGACTTTCTCGAGAATCGAGAAATAGTTGTCTACGACGATATCGAGCAGAGAGTATGCGAGGTAATCGGCTCCCTGCTTGACTATGCGCCCCTTGTTGTTGCGCAGCCTCTGCCTGATTGGATCGAAGACGTCTCCTATCCGCTCCTGGAACGAGATCACGAAGTTCGAGCCGACCAGGAGGCTCACCTGCTCCGAGATCAATTCGTCATTGTCATCGTCATAGGAAAGCATTCTCATCACGACGAATATATAATCGTCGAAATCATCCATCTTGGGCCGCTGGCCGACGCTCAGGATATCTTCGAGTACGAGCGGGTGAATACCGAAGTGGGTCCCGAGCTTTTCCATCAGCTCGATGTCGTGAAGCCCGTCGATATTTATCCACGTCACCGTCGGTTTGTCCTTGAAGGGAAAGCAGTCCTCGATCCTGTCGACCTCATTTTCCTGAAAGTGCGTCTCGTCGTAGTCTATCAGGGTGATTCTCGTCTTCTCAACTTTTCTCTCTCCTTCATGAACGAGCGTTCCGGGAGGCAGGCCCGCCTCCTTTTTCCTCTTGCCTATCAGTCTGGACATCGGTATCACCTCCTAGTTCGCATTACTCTCTTATTCACATAGCATGCAGCCAAGCCCCGGTTCGTTTCTCGGGAAAAGCACGCCATCCCTCAGGATCACCGACCCGGCGGTCGGATCGTCGACGAGGTCCAAGTGTCCGTCGAGATCGGCATAGGCGACGTTCGGGCGGGCAAGGGCGAAATGAAGCCCGGCCGCTATCCCCAGCGCGGCCTCGTCCATGCACCCGACCATCACCTAGTGTTCGGCCGCGTGCGCCACCGAGTTGATGTGCAGCGCCTCGAATATCCCTCCCACCTTCATCAGCTTGATATTAACCATGTCGACAAGATCGCGCTTCGCGAGCCTGAACACATCGAGCAGATTCATAATGCTCTCGTCCGCCATGACCGGGATCGTCGCCCCGCGCGTCACGCTACCCAGGTCGGCCGGCTGGCCCCGCGGCGTCGGCTGTTCGATCAATTCGAGCTTGGCCGCCCTCGTCGCCTCGATGAAGCGGAGGGCATCATCGACCGAGTACCCCTGGTTCGCGTCAAATCGGATTTCTATCTTGTCACCGACGGCCTCGCGGACTTTCGAGACACGCTCGACATCGGCATCTGCATCGAGACCGCCCTTTATCTTGATCGCCTTGAAACCCTGCGAGACGAATTCGCGGGCCTTGGAGACGGTTTCGGGCAGAGGCATAATTCCGATCGTTATGCTGGTCTTGATCCTGTCCCGGAAACCCCCGAGAAGCCTGTAGACGGGAAGCCCCGCCACCTTACCGAGAATATCGTATAGCGCCATGTCTATCATGGCGAGTGCCGACGGGTGCGCCGCCAACGGTTTGTTGAGCTTTGACAGCTGAAGGGCGATCCTCAGCGGATCGGCCCCCCTCAGCGCCGGTTCCACTAATTCCCTGCATACTCCAAGAACGGATTCGGCCGTTTCGCCCGTCACCTCCAGATCGGGCGCGGCGCACCCGTGACCGGTCACGCCCTTCGATGTCTCGATGCTCACGAAAACGTTCGTAGTGGAATCGACCGTTTCGTAAGCGATCGTGTAGGGCTCGCTGAGCCGCATCCGATGCTTCCAGGCTTCGATCTTCGTTATGCGCATCAATGGACCTCAGTACTTGCGGTTGTAGATCTCGTCCAGCGTCATGCTTTTAAGATCCTCTACAAGGGCGACGAGATGAGCGATCATAACCTGCCACATCCGCTCTCCCTTCTCGGCGCTCGCCTTTGTCGGATCGCCGATCACGCCGCTCTTCGATATCTTTTTAGTGTGCACGTACCAGGCAACTTTCCGCCTCGAGGTGAAACTGAGGTACCGGCTCGAAAAGCGCGGCGAACGCTTCGCCGCCTTGTCCATCTTGACAAGATGCGGCCTCACCGCGAGGCTCGTGCTCGTCTCTATCTCGCCGGCATGTATGTCCCCGGGGGTTTCGGCGATCTTGTAAATATCGACATCGCTCGTCTCCCCGGTGTCTATACAGACAAACATCTTCGTGTCGCGCGTGATCATCTGCGCGGCATAGTTGAGAGCGGGGATGTTACCTCCGTGCCCGTTGACGATGACGAGCTTGTTTATGCCGTTGCGCGCGACATTCACCCCAATTTCGTAGACTAGATGGGCCAGCGTATCGTTGCTGACGCTTACCGTTCCCTTGAATTCCCCGTGCTCGAACGAGACCCCGTACGGTATCAGGGGCAGGACGAGCGGTTTCGGATCGCTGCACGCCTCGGCGATCCTTCGCGACAGGTAGTCGGCGTCGAATGCGTCGGTGTCGAGCGGAAGGTGCGGTCCGTGCTGCTCTATCGAGCCCACCGGCAGAAGCGCCACATCGACCTTCGTGAAACATCTCTCCGCATCTGGCCAGGTGAGCTCTCCCCAAAGGTAGCTCGACGGTTTCATAGGATTCTCTTTCTGCATGGAACGCATGCGCGAAGCGTCGCGCGCCGGCTCGAATGTGAAGGGCTGGACCATCGCGGGATCCCTGAGCAGATCGAACCCGACCCAATCGCGCTTGAGGCGCCGCACGGAGCCGTCGGCGTACTCGAGATAGATCCGGTAGAGCGGCTCGCGCAGATCGACGGGAATACCTTCTATCAGCGAACGGCGGTTGTCGAACCGCAGTTTTAGTATTTCCTCATGGGGATTCAGCTTCGACCTTCGTTCCGCGGGAAGATCGATCAGACCCTTTTCGGAGAGCATATAGGCTAGCTGCTCGAAACCGGCGGGCTCCTGGTGAACGCCTTTCTTTACGATATCCCGAAGACACCACTGTATCTGGGCATCGGTATAGCCGCAGCGCCGGGGATCGGCATCGAGCGCGCTGAGCATCCCCACTATACGCCGGCACTTTTCGCATTTCCCGCAGGGGTGCATCCGCTCGCCGGCCGCATGAGTGGCGTGGCAGGAGACCTGGTGCTTCTGTAGATCCGGATACCGGGTGGTTAGGATCTTCTCGATGAGCAGCTCGGAAAGAGGCCGCAGAACCGAGAACTGGCTCATCGCCCATCCCTTTCGCATATAGTAACGCGAGAGGGCGTTGTCGAAATGTCTGCTCTGGTCGTAGAGACCATTATAATGTGGAATCTCCTTGTACGATGTCCGCTCGGTCGTATCGTACTCGTCCCCCAACACGACCCGGCCTGCGCCGCGCTTCAGCGCGACCGGCAGAACCCCGAAGAGGAAGACCGCGACCGTCCACAGGCGGATAGGATATTCGTCGTAGCGGAAGGTGGCGAAATCCTGCCTGATGAAAGGAATGTGCCTGAGAAACCAAGCGAAGACGCGGTCGGAGTTAGTCCAGACGCGCGATGTGTTCGGTACATTCTTCTTGAAGTGACGGTAGGCATTGAGCGCCGTGAACCAGTGGCGGCCCGATTCGTTGACGAATACCGGATGGATCTCCCCGCCCAGCTCCTTCAGCAGTCCGTAGCTGAGAAGGCTGTCCTTGCCTCCGCTCGATAGAACCACGTAGCGGTTCATGTTCGAATCGTGAAGGGACCAGCCGGAAGTGCTTACAACGGCGTCCGGAAACTCGAGGGCCGCGCGGCAGTAATTCTTCAATTTAACCGGCTCGAGCCCTGCCGCATCACCGAGGAGAAAGGGGTTCGGCTCAAGGAATTTCTTCACGAAGATCTCCCTCGCCGTATTCTGCGCCATGTCCGCGAGAAACCGCCGGTCGGCGTTGTCGAACGGACCGCGGAAGACGATCGAACGACAGAAAAGTCCGTAGTTTAGCGCGAGCTGAGCCCCCATCATCGCGGCGAGATTGAGGCTCTCTGAACTGCCTGCGTCGAACACATCCTCCTCGAACCTGTAGACGAACTCGGTCGTATCGCTTTTTGCGCCGCGCCGAACGGTGTAGGGCACCGAGATTCCATCTTTCCTTATCTCGGCGGGACCGACCTCGAGCGCGTCGAACACCTCGAGCACGGCCAGCGGATCGCCGGACCTGCCTCTCGGCCGCGGCGTCTTCGATCCGCCCCTCTCAGGATTTTTTTGTTTTGGAGCCATTCCGTTTCCCTCTCTAGGCAATGCCCATCAGACGGCATAACCCGCCGCCGGTCGTTTCCCTATCACGAACCCTTTTTCGGTTTGCCGCCGGCGGATCGATGTTTCTCCAATGCTCTCTCAAGAACATCCACGAGCCCCCCCGCGCCATCGGCCAGCACATCGAACGCCGGCAGGCCGACTTCCTTGGTGATCGCCCTGCAGGCCGCGGAAATCCCGCCCGGCTCGATCTGCTCGTGATTGACCGTAACGGCGATAACCGGCCTCCCCGAGACGACCTCTACCGCCCTGATCTGGTGCTCGAGCGGCTGAATCGGGTAGCCCGGGAATCCGTCGTATTCCGGACGGGCGGGCGCATGCTGGAGGATGACGATGTCGGGCCTGCCGGCCGCCAGTATCTCGAAACCGCCCGGATAGGCCGGATTCATAAGGCTTCCCTGGCCCTCGATTACGATCACATCGGGATGCTGCTCGTGCCAGGCGGACCAGACGGCATGCTCGATCTCGCCGGAGACAAAGTCGTTTATCAGAGAGTCCAACATGATCGAGTATCGCGCTCCCTGCATCCACGCTGTCTGCCCCGTGCCTACAAGCTGGGAGCCTATACCCCGCTCCTCGAACGCCTTCACGATCAGCCAGGCCGTTGTACGCTTTCCGACGGCGGAATCGGTGCCTAGAACGGCGATGGTAAAAGAGGTGACTTCCTCGATCTTGCCGCTGAAGAAGTGCAGCTCGCCGGCCGGCGGGGGTTTGCGGACATCCCTTATGGCGACATGATGGTCCGCCGCGAGAGATGCCATCTCCGGATCCTCGGAAAGAAAATCGTGCAGGCCGCAGTCGACGTTGAGTCCCAGACCGAGCGCCCGCTTGACATCGTCGCGGGCGCCCGCGCTCAGCCGCCCACCGTCCGGCGCTATCCCCACCACGAAATAGGCCGGCTCCGTGCCTTCCACGCGGAGCGACTCAACCGTAGCGTCGATTCCGGAACGCACCATGATGCCGTTCGGCGCTCCATCGAGCACCTCGCCCGCATCCTTCCCGGCGTAGCGGGAATCGATAACGGCGAGCACGCGGTAGCGTTTCGTAAACCGGACGAGACCGTGAGCGGTCTTGCCGTTCGGTGTGTTGAACGCCCCCTCGCAGTAAACGATCGCGTTTCCATCGAGCACATCCATCAAGATTTTCTCCCCGTCAATATGACGACGTAGCGATCCCTCGCAAACGCTTCCTTGTTGTGCTGTTCTATCATCGCAATGAGCCCGGCCGCAGAGGCAGGGAGCACGTGCAACCCCTCCTTCTCGCGTATGAGGCGGGCGAAGGATTTCATGGCCTTGTCCGACGCATTGGCGGCCCACCCGTTCGTCTGCCTGATGGCATCCAGCGCATAGTCCCCGTCGATGGACCTCCAGTTTATGAGCGGCTCGTTGACTTTCGTCTCGTGAATCTTGGCGGGCTCCAGGTCCTCGCAGGTGGGCAGGTTCTTTAAAAACGCCTGTACGATCGGGTTCTTCCCGTAAGAAGAGCCCGCGACGATCTTCGGCATGCGCGACGTTTTGCCGCGGCGGTAGAGGCTCAAGAAACCCCTGTAGATGCCGGCCAGCGTAGTGCCGTTCGAAACCGGCACGCCGACGGCGGCCGGAGCATCCCGAAGTTCGTCGTAGATCTCGTACGCGATGGTGCCGTAGGAGCGAAGCTGCGTCGATGTATTGTCACCGCCCGGGTTGGCATCGTATATCTGCTCTTTCTCGGCGTACTTTTTCGATTCCTCTACTGCCCCCTCGTAATCGGCCCTGACGCGCCGGATCTCCGCACCGAGTCCCGTCATCTCGTCTATACGCGACGTATGATAGTTGTCGGGCAGGAAGATCACGCATTGAAGGCCCGCGAGAGAGGCCGCAAGGGCGATAGCGACCCCGTAATTTCCGCAGGTCGCAACGGTAATGGCGTCGAATCCGCGCCTCAGGGCGTCCATCGACTGGGTGAAGGCTATCCTATCCTTCTGCGTGCCGCTTGGATTGCCCCCTTCGAACTTAAGGTATATCTGCCGCATCCCCACCTCACGCTCTATGTTGCGCGCCCTGAGGAGCAGAGTGTCGCCGACCTCAGAATCGAAGATATCTTCGTACGCTTCCAGCCTCTCATCTATCGAACAGCTGTGATCGGCGGCTATTATGCGCTGGTTCTCGACCTCGCGCGCGACCTCGTTGATGACACCAGTCGCGCCGTCTATCAAATCGAGGCCACCATCACTCTCGGGTTGTTCCGGGTCTTCCCGTACAGTATCGGACATGATTACTTCCTTCCGCTGGAAAAATACAACCGCGAACTACATTAAACACCACACCGGCGGTTTTTGCCAAATACATTCGACCCTGCGGCCGCAAAGCCCAGTCAGCGTGGAACAGAGATTTTAAGCCCGATACATCTTGACAAATCCCGGAAGCGGCGACGATCATGTGATTAAGCGGCAGGGCGCGGAGTGACACGATGTGACGCGGCGTGTAAAATACCGGCATTCGAGCATGCGAGGAGTAGGAGATCATGAAGTTCAAAACTGGAGTTATTCTTGTACTCACGGTTCTTTTCCTGATAATTATCTTCCAGAATACACAGGTCGTATCGATCCGGCTGCTGTTCTGGCAGCTGACGATGTCGAGGATCATTTGGCTTTTCATCGTGATGATAATCGGTTTTGCAATGGGGTACCTGCTCTGCGCGATGCGGAAGAGCAAGGATTGAGGGTTACCTGATATAGACTATCTTCCGGCCGGACTCCATCCCGCCGATCCTGAGCCTGCAGAAGTAGACGCCGCTTGCGATGCGGCCGCCCGCATCGTCGGTTCCATCCCACGAGATTATGTGCTCGCCCGGCACCGTTTCGCCTTCGAATAGCTTTCTCACCAGCCTCCCGCTCACATCGTATATGCGGAGCGAGGCCCCGACCCGCTCCGATCCCCCGCCCGAGAGTCCCGCGCGACCGGCCGAGAGGTCCGAGCGATCGATATCGCCGGATCCTCCGAAAACGAACCGTATCTCGGTCGCCGAAGAGAACGGGTTCGGGCAGTTACGCAAGAGGACCTGAGGAGTGGATGGAGTCCCAGGGTCATTCTCCTCTATCCCCACGGCCATCCTGGTCAAACGGATGTAGTAGTCCCTTGCGGCCGCGTATACGGCCAGGGCCTCGACCGAGTCGGCGGAGGAAGGGTACTCACCCTTTGCCACCGCGAGGTCCACTAGCTCGTCGATCCATTCGATCAGCCACAATGCCGATTCGTTCCTGACAAGCCGCTTGTCCTCCATGTCGAAATAGACGGGGCCCGTGTGGGCGTAAAGACTGTCGGGCAAGAACAGCCAGCCGGGTGGGGGACCAACCACCCTCGCCGCCACCCAGCTGCATTCGTCTATCGATATATTGAAGGCGGTGTCGATCCTGCAGGGATCCGCGGCGGGAAAGATCGTATGCTCCACGACGCCGTTGATCACGATCTCGGCCCTGTCGAGGGGATAGTCACACTCGATCGTCAGCCTTACGGGGAGGTGATACTCCCTCTGGTAGGATATGTTGAGGCTGTCGCCCGGAAGAAAGGTCAGAACATCGAACCTGGTGAACAACGGACCGTTCGTCATGAAGGTTCTTCCGCGCTCCAATCCCTCCAGCCAGGCCTCGTAATCTAGCTCGCCCCCGTCGACCAACACGTAGGTCCTGAATACTCCGACGGGGTAATCCCTCAACCGGTTCATCGCCGCATCGGTTCCGGCGCAACCGGGCAGCTTGAATCCGCAGTTTAGAAAATGGTACCACATCTCGAGCTCCAAGCCGCCGTGACAGTTGCTGTAGCTCATCACCTCGAAGGCATCGACCTTCCCGCGGGCGACATCGACCGGCAGCTCCCGGGCGATGCCGGAGGCGGGCCAATCCACCGTATCGTCGAAATCCTCGGAGGATACCGGGTGGGCACTTATGAAGAGAGCTCCCTCCTGTGAATGCACTATGTCGGCGAGGTCGCCGAGAAGTGGCCACCAGCCGTAATCGAACGGCGTCACGGGCGCCGAAAGTCCCAGAACGGCCGTGTGACCGAGCGATCCGCTTCTGAGCTCTTCGCCCATGTAGACGATCGTCTCTTCCGTGCTGCAGGGATCCGGTCCTCCGGTGAAACAGTAATCGTTATCGAGGCAGTTGATCACGTCGAGGCCCTCCGCCCGGCCGATCAGGTGCGCGTCCTGCGGCGAGAGATTATAGACGCCGCCGATGTGATTGATATGCGCGTGCGTATCGCCGCAGTACCAGCCGAGGGCGTTCATGTCCGTGAGCCTCGTCATCTCCAGCACTACGCTCGTGTCCGCCACAACATCGATCGAGGCCACGAGCCTTTCGTACTCGTAGCCGTGCCCGACGGTTACCGTGGCCGGCCCCTCGGGCAGGTAGACCGAGAAGCTTCCGTCGGTGTAGAAATAGCCTTCCTCAACCATGTAATAGTAGGAACCCACCGGGTATTTGGAGGAATGATATTCATCGATTACGTTGCACCTTACGGTAAGCGTATCGCCGGTCGCGGCATCCACAACGGTAACGGTCACCTTGCTTGCCGCCGATGAGGATCGGACCGGTGAACGTTCCATGCCGGTAAAGAGGGGATCCGAGCCCGCCGCCGGCGGGGATGCGGCCAGGAGAACCGCATAGAATAAAAAGAGCCGCCCCAAACCTGGAAGATTGACCATGCTGTCAGCCACCTGTTGCGAAAAACGATGCCGCCCTTCACTCTTCCCTGATGCCCCATTCATCGAAGACGACATCCGCTATGCTGTCGACCGTTGAATGGTTGAAGAACCACAGCGGCAGCCCGAAATGGAACGACCTCGCGTTTTTGGCGATACCCTCATTCACCTCCGGGACAACATCCGCATACTTGTCGATCCAGACCGCGAAAACCGTCCTGTCCACAGGCGATCTGGAATTACGGGCGCGCATTCTATACATGGGATGGAAACATGCCTGCGAGCTCAATCCCGTCTCCTGCATCCAGTATGCGGGATCGTACATCTCGACATACATGAAACCGCGAACGTGGGGATCGAAAAACATCCCCGGGGCGACTATCTCCGGCCTCAACCTCAGATCGCGCGGAAGGCCCTCGCAGCCGGCGGTAAGGGGATCGCTGTCGTCCCTGTACCCGTAAAGCATGCCGTCGTATTCGACCCGCCTTACGGGCATCGTGGCGCTCGACTTGAAGGTGCCGACAACCTTGTCCAACACCGATATGCAGTAATCCCTGTAGCCCATGCAGTAGACGCCGCTCGTATCCTGAGAGTTCCCCGACATCTCGTACTTGAAGGTCACGGGGAACTCGGGCGGATTGGGGAATATCACGGACAGCCCTCCCTGGGCCCTCTCCGAGCGGCCCTCCGTCCAGAGATGCCCGCCCTTGGTGAGAAATATCGCGAGATAGTTGATCGCGACCGTTCCCCCCTGGCTCGTGAGCGATTCGGGCGTGAACTTGATCACCTGCGCCAGCCCGGTGATTGTCGCCGAGCTGTAGGTCCAGATTATATTCTTGTACTTGCCGACATATTTCATCTTGGGAGGAAGCAGGTTGTTCGCCGCGCAATCGTAGATGTCCCGGGTAGGCTCAAAATCGATGGCCCCTTCGCAGATATCGATCCAAAAATTGTCGTGCTCCGTCTCTGTGGGCATCTCCCTAAGAGGTTTCGGAACGTTGTTCGACTCGAAATCATCGACCCAGAGGAGGTTCCTCTCCATCGAGAAAGGCACTATCTCAATGATTATTTCGCCCCTGGTCAGTATCCCGCCGTTATCGACCGTCTCTACCATGAAAGAATGCGTCCCCGCGTAAAGGGTCTTCTGGGGGGCTGTTTTTGTGAAAGGGCTCGGTATAACGGCCCAGTCGCTCGGGTTGAGAACATCCTGGACATCCCAGCCGTAGCGGAAACTCTTTATCTGTCCGCCGTAGCTGCTGGCGTCGGCCTTCCACCTGAAATTCAGCGGCACTCCCGGGGGAATCTCCTTTATTGCAGCATTGAGGTTCGTTCCGAGAAACTTGAAGCTTCCGAGGTACTGCTCCGAAACCGTAAGGAGAGGACCGGCCTTCTTGGAAACGAGGAATTTCCTGACATTTTCGTCCAGAATGAATACGGCCGACACCGCCCCCGCCTCATCCTTCGCCTGCAGCGCGAATATGTGCCTCTTGTTGTCCTCGAGGATCTCGTCATCGCCCAGAATCGTCGATCTTCCCGAATCGCCGGGAGCGTCGTAGTCTATCCACGGACCCCATTTATCCTCGTAGAACCATGTATTCTCGTTCATGTCCTTTACTATATTCCAGCCGTATTGAGGGGGGTATACTCCGTCGTGATCCGTGTCCAGCATCCAGAGATACCTTATCGAATCCGGAGGTTGGGTGTTATTTGGAACGTCGATCGGATCAGTCCCGGTCCAGCAGAAGGTTATCACCCAGCTGTAATCCCTTACCGGCCCACGCGGACATTCGATCAGAACGGATGGCGCCAGCGTGCGGGCGGTGAAAGATCTTCTTGCCGCAGTGGACCTCATCCCTTCACCGTCCACCGCTCTTATGAAGAAGGTGTGCGTACGCTGGTACTCCGTGTATGCCGGGTTGTCCGCGTAAGGCCTGGGGAAGCTATCGGCCAGTACTTTGAAGGTGCTGTCATATACGTCGGTCCTATTCCACTTGTCTAGACCCATCGTGTCCGTTTCCATGAATCCGATAGGATCGCCGGTGACTATCGAATACTCGAAATACTGGACTTCGCCGTCGGGATCCCACCCAGACCAGTAAAAATGGACCTGGTAGCTGGTCGTGTCGTTCTCCACGGGACCGCTTGAAAGTGTAACCTGCGGAGGCTGGTTGGTAACCTCGGTTCCCGTGAATACGCTGTTGGAGCAAGCGGCAAATAGACCGACGGCCATCAAGAACACCGCCAGCGCGATTCTTATGACGCGGTCTTCCCTATTATCTGATAAAAAACTCATTCTGACACCCGGAAGCATAAGCGGTCAACCGCCTACCTTACCTGCCCGAAACCGGAAACATCACCCGGGGCAGCCAGTTACGCGGCGATCAACCCATTCATACCCTTTATCAATATATAACCTCGGCTCCGGGGAGTAAAAAGGTTTTTAATTTACAAGCTTAATTTCAAATGGGTTATTCAAGGGCCGTCATACGATTGCTCGCTACCGCACGGGATCTCCGAGAGCCAGCTGCGCGCGGATTCCAAATCCCTGAAGATCTCCATCTCGATAGGTATATCACTTGACAGGGAAACGAACATCCGGGCCAGCCCGAAGGCGACATTGGATGATACGTAGAACGCCCATTTCCCCGGACCGAACATCGCATGTTCCATCTGGAGGAGCTCCTTCCCGCGCCAGATGGCCTCGTAGAAGAGCTGTGACAGGTCTCCCGATGAATAATCGTGAAGGATCCCAATCCCCGGTCGAAACTCCCGAATCTTCGTTATATCCCGAAAGCTTGAGAGCAACTCCTCTTCCGTAATTCTCCCAACGGCCCTGATGACGACCACATCGAGCGCCTCATCGAAACCGTACTCGTAAGGCATTATATTCCTTTTTTAAATAATTAGAAATTTCCACTTTGATGATACCGCCCAAAACCGATATTCCTTACCAAACAAGCATTGCCAATATCGGTACAATCGCTCCCACAAGATACTATTTCGATAATTATTTTATAATAATATTGGGCATGTCAACTGTTTTATAGAGCATTTATTTATTATTAAATAAAATACGTAACACAGGCAATAATGCATTCCATATTCGTCTACATTTATTTACGCCCGGTACTCGCTGGTTTACACATGTAAACGCTTCTTTACCGAAACGCCGGCGCAATCACGTTGACGGTCGGGTCAATCCGCATCCAGCCTGTACTCTTTGAGATAGAGCGTTGCGATAGTGGCGCCGAGAAGAACGGCGGAAAGTAGAAGCAGTATTGCCTGCGATGTGACGACCGACAAACCCTCGTCGGATATGAGCAGATTGAAAAGGAAGGATGCTTCGCCGCCGCTGCGAAATCGCGTCATGTCGGGAAAGACGTTATGAAGATAATGCATGATCGTAAGGAGCCTGATCTTGCTGGGAATGTAGACGACCATGTTTTCCCAGCCGAAGGTGAAAAGCAGCCCCGTGAGCACCGGCTTCCTGAGCGTGGCGCCGAGGAGGGCGAAGAGGGGAATGTATGCGAACAGGCCCAGAAGAAGGGCTCCACCAGTCTTCAACGCGACTCCTACCCCCGGCATCCGTCCCAAAGAGCCGCCGAACAGCCGTATCGTCACGAAAGTAAGCGCGAGGGAAAAGAGGATGACCGACGCGGAAATTGTCAGGGCGGAGAGACTCTTCGCGAGAACCAGCTTCCATTTAGCGACGGGCCTCGTCAGAAGATATGGAAGGGTACGTTCCTCCACCTCCTCCGCTACGATCCCGGCTCCCGCAAGGGCGGAGATAAGGGGCAGAAGGATGTGCAGGAAGAGGGAAAACGAGATTTGATGAAAAAGCTCTCTTCCGTCCATCCCCTCCCCTGGAAGAAGGGAGCTGACCGCCAAAAACGCGATCGAGATCCCGATAGAGCTGAACCCGAGCACCGCGATCCATACCGCCTTGCGGCTGTGAAAGGCGTTTCTCAGAAAAAATCCCGTCAAAAACCACATAACTTTACCTTACAAGATAATCGAAAACGGCATCCAGATTTTCGTCCGGAGACCAGAGTGATACGATCTCGAGCCCATTCTCCCGCACTATTCCTGGAAGTCTCGAATGAAACTCGTCCGGTCTGTCGGTCTCTATCGTGACCCGGTTCATCTGCCTGTCGAACTGAACGGTCTGTACGTCTTCAAATTGCATCAGACCGGCCGTGAGTACATCCACGTCGCTGCACTCGATCGTGACCTGCAGGGGGTGGGTGTCTATCAACCGGCGGATCTCGTAGATATTTCCGTGGGCCAGGAGCCTTCCGTGGTTTATCAGGATAATCGTGTCCGTCATCTCCTCCACCTCGTGAAGGATGTGGCTCGACACCACGACCGTTTTTCCCCTGGCGCCCATCTCCTTGACGAGGTCTATCGTCGCCCTTCTCCCTATCGGATCCAGCCCGTTAAGGGGCTCATCGAGCAAAAGCACCTGCGGATCGTGGGCCATCGCCTGTGCCAGCTTGATCCTCTGCCTCATCCCCTTGCTGTAACCGCCGATCCTGCTGCCTCCAGACTCCTTCATCGCCACGGTCTCGATCGCCTTCTCCCCCAAACGTGCCGCTTCCTCGGGCGAGTATCCCTGCATCCGAAGAAGGGACACGACGAAATCCCGCCCCGTCATGTAGCTCCAGAACGAATCCACCTCCGGGCAGTAGCCGATGTCATGGAAAATGCAGGGGTTGTTCCGGACACCTCTCCCGCCGATTGCGACCTCTCCCCGGCTCGGTTTCAGCTGGCCCGTAAGAAGCCTGAGAAGCGTGGTTTTCCCGGCGCCGTTCGGTCCCAGAAAACCGGTGACCCCCGGCTCTATCGTGAAGGTGAGGTTATTTACACCGATAACCTGACCGTACCACTTTGAGAGATTTCTCACTTCCACATTCACCGAACCACCTCCGTCGGCCGTATCCGGAGCTTAAGAACTACGGCCGAAAGAATCACGACCGCCGAAAGCGCCGCGAAACCGGCCCAGCCGGGGTAACCGTAGGGATTTACCCCCGTGAACAGGATCGATTCCACCTGAAGGATATTCGCCCTTATCGATATCCACCCCGCATCGTAGCTCCCCGACAGTATCCTGCGCAAGAGATCGGGGATGTAGATCAACGCGAAAAAGGCTATCGCCGCGGTTCGCGTGCCGCGGGCGAGGGAGGAGAGGGCCAGGATAAATCCACCGAGGGACACGATTACTACCGCTCCCGCGGCTACGATCGACAGCGGCACCATGTACAGCCCGGCGGTCGATGTCGATCCGCCGTCAATCAGGATATATCCGACAAAAAGCATCAGCGCGGGCGCCACCGTTATCAGGCCCATATAAAAAGCGACTACGAGGAACTTGCCGGCCAGGTAATCTCCCAGCCCGACCGGCTTGGAGAAGTACAGTGTCAGGGCCTTGTATTTCTTATCGTTGGCGATCAGCCCGGCTCCGCAAACGATCGCAATTAGAAAAACGAGGAAAGTCTGCCTCTTGATGAAGCCGAGGAAAAAGGACTCGTCGATCTGAATCCCCCCCGCAAGCTCCGCCAGGAACGAACTTCCCCCTATCCTCGATGCGGCGTAAACCTGCGCCGCCTTCAATATGAAAGGAACCGCCGATATCAAAATCAGGAATCCGAGGCTCCTTCTCCAGGCGAGCTTGATCCCGGTCCTCGCTATCTCCAGCCAGGTCGCCGGCCTTTCGCGCAGCGTGCCTTCCCAGGAAAGATACGACCTTTCAAATACCGGCATCTTCATCCTCCCCGATCAGCTTTACGAACGCGTCCTCGAGTGTCCGGACTCCGGGGACCAGCCTCCGAAGCTGCGCCCCCGTATCCCCGGCGGCCCGGAAAAAGAGAGCCGTATCGCTCCCTTCCGGAATAGTGACGTCGAGAAGGTGCTTGCCGTCGGTGGAAACGGCGCAGCCGTCGCTTTCCAGCCTTTCGACGAAAGCGGCCCTGTCGCCCTCTACCCTGACGGAGTATCTCCCCGCGTACTTTCCCTTTATTTCGCCGATCATCGCTTCTTTTAGAAGCTTGCCCCTGTTGATAATCACGACACGGTCGCATGTTCGTTCCACGTCGATCAGGATATGCGTTGCGAGTATAATGCTGATGCCGGCACGTCCGGCTATCATCCTTATCAACTCCAGCATCTCGAGCCTCCCCTTCGGGTCCATCCCGCTCGTCGGCTCGTCGAGAAAAAGCAGGGCCGGGTCATGAACTATCGCCTGCGCGAGCTTGATCCTCTGCTTCATTCCGGAGGAGTATGTCTCCACCTTCCTGTACCTCGCCTCGCCCAGGCCCGTCAGAAGAAGGACCTCGTGCGCCCTCTGCATAGCATCGGCGCCGCTCATCCCGCAAAGCTCGCCGCAGTACTGGACCATTCCCACCCCCGTAAGCCCCGGTATCAGGCAATCGTCCTCGGGCATATAGCCGATGATCTGCCTTATTCCCTTCCTCTCGCGAAAGACATCGCGTCCGAGTATCGAGGCGGAACCCGAAATATCCTTGACGAGGCCCAGCAGTCCCTTTATCAGGCTCGATTTCCCGGCGCCGTTCGGGCCGAGAAGCCCGGTCGATCCCTTGGGGAAAACGGCCGAGATCGAGTCGACCGCGTCGAACCCTCCGTAGCTTACCGTGAAATTATCGAGTATTATCGACAAACCATACTTCCTGTTCGTTGCCGGCATCTTCCGCCCGCAGCCCGCTTTCCCGCCCGGTCTTCTGTTCCATTACGTGGCCTGCCTCAATTTGTTTCGATCGACGATACCGCGCCGGCCGGAGAATATCGTTGAAAGGTCCCGGACGATGCTATATGCTTCCCTCTTTCGCAGTCTCAAAATCGAACAGATCGTGACGCACCGGAGGTTGATAATGAGCGGATTATTCGGAGTCGTCTCCAAGGACAACTGTTCCGACCTTCTTCTCTACGGAACCGACTACCATTCCCATCTCGGAACCGAGTTCGGAGGGATCGCCGTCCTGGGAGACGGAATAGTGCGCCGTATTCACGATATTAGCAGGAGCCAGTTCAAGTCGAAATTCTACGAGGACATCCACAAGCTTAAGGGGAAGATCGGCATCGGAGTCATCAGCGCCCTCGACGAGCAGCCGATCTATCTCAACTCGAAATTCGGACCCCTGTGCATAGCCACCGACGGGTTCATCGACAACGCTCACACCCTCGCCCGCCAGATGCTCGCCAGGGGGATAACGTTCAGCGAGGTCGGCGACGGCTTCGTCAACCTCACCGAGTTGATCGGCAAGTTGATCAACGAGGGGAAAGATCTCATAGACGGGATCGACAGGATGTTCGAAGCGATAAACGGCTCCTGTTCCCTTCTGATCCTCCACAACGACGGGATATACGCAGCTAGGGACCGGCTGGGGTATTCCTCCCTCGCAATCGGAAAGGGAGCCGACGGATGGGCGGTCACATCGGAGACGAGCGCTTTCCCCAATATCGGCTTCGAAATCTCGAAGTATCTTGAACCGGGAGAGATAGTGCTGTTGGGCGAAAAGGGACCCGTGCAGAAAAGGAAGGGCGGGGATATCAACCAGATCTGCGCCTTTCTCTGGATATACACGGGCTTTCCCGCCTCGAGCTACGAGAATATCAACGTGGAGACGGTCAGGGAGAGATGCGGGCAGTGCCTCGCCCGCAGGGACTCAGATATAGAGATCGACGTCGTCGCGGGGATCCCCGATTCTGGAGTGGCCCACGCGATAGGCTACGCAATGGAATCGGGCAAGCCTTTCAGGCGCCCCCTCATCAAGTATACGCCCGGTTACGGCCGAAGCTACACGCCGCCGTCGCAGGATACCCGCGACCTCGTGGCCAAGATGAAGCTCATAGCGGTGAAGGATATCATAGAGGGCAACCGGATCGTAATCTGCGAGGATTCCATAGTAAGGGGCACCCAGCTCAAGAACTTCACGGTCAGGAAGCTGTGGGAAGGAGGGGCCCGCGAGGTCCATGTAAGGCCGGCCTGCCCTCCCCTCATGTTCCCCTGCCGCTTCAACCTGTCCACGAGGAATATAAACGAGCTCGCCGCCCGCCGGGCGATACGAAGCATCGAGGGACACGATATCGAGGACGTATCCCCCTATGTCGATCACACATCCGAAAAGTACGCCAAGATGATCGACTGGATCGCGAAGGATCTCGAGGTAACGACCCTAAGGTACCAGACCCTGGAAGACATGATCGAGGCGATAGGGCTTCCCGCGGAGAGGGTCTGCCATTACTGCTGGACGGGTCGATACCCCGGAAGCAGCCTCGCCGCAGATACGGTCGGCGAAGCAGTCGTCAAGGCTTGAGGGGGCCCTACCGTGGGGTTTCGATTTCACGCGGAGGGAAAGATTCCCGCCCGTGATCGTCTCAATCTCCCGCGAGGGCGAACTCCACGGCCGCCCGGGAGTGTATCAGCGTCGTGTTGAACGCGGGGATGTCGATATCCCCTTCTTTTATAATAAGGGGGAACTCGGTGCAGCCGAGAATAATTCCCCCGCAGCCTCGATCGGCGAGCCCTGCGATGATCTCCAGCACCCTTTTTATCTTCTCCTCGTCGAAGATCTCCTTTACGAGATCTTCCATGATGAGGTCGTGGAGAAAACTCCTATCCTCCGGGCCGGGCGTGACCGCCTCTATCCCCCGCGCGGCGAGCCTCTCCCTGTAGAAATCCTCCTCCATCGTGTATTTCGTCCCGATAAGCCCCACCTTGGAAAGCTTCTTGTCCAGTATCTCCCGCGCCGTCGCGTCGACGATATGTATGACCGGCACGGACAGCTCCCCCGACACCTGGTCGTAGAATTTATGCATCGTGTTGGCGCAGAGAAGAATGC
The DNA here is from genome assembly GCA_964584495.1 of uncultured bacterium. Classification (GTDB taxonomy): domain Bacteria; phylum Krumholzibacteriota; class Krumholzibacteriia; order Krumholzibacteriales; family Krumholzibacteriaceae; genus CAZPAH01. The sequence continues at coordinate 33,479 of CAZPAH010000010.1, forward strand.
ACTCGGCCCCCGCATTCTCGAGCTTTCTTGCCGCATCGATGAGGATCGGAATCACGCCGTCCAGGTTGCCCCTGCCGCTCAACTCGGCTATCTCTCCGAAATCGAGCGAGTAGATGATGCACCTTGCGAAATGGCTTCCTCCCAGTCTGCGATTCGTCTCCTCGTTTATGAATTTGTAATAGTCGACAGTCGATGCCCAGCTCGTTCCGCCGACAAGGCCTATCGTTTTCATCTCCGACCTTCCTTGACTCAAAATACCTTCTTTGCAAGCGGCGCCTACCGAAGGTATCAGTTAAAAGAAAAACGCGCCAGATATTATCTGAGAGCCGCCCTTGACTTGACACGGCTCGGTAATTCCTTTACCATCGTATCGCTTTCTGCGCTACAGAGTAAATTATTATGTAACTTGCTGTCTTCATTAGAGTTGAAAGGAGAAAAGATGCTGCGTTACCTGACGCGCCTGCTGTTGATCCCCCTTATGGCGATCTTTATGGCGGGCTCCGCTTCCTCGCAGACAAGGCTCCTGCGATTCCCCGATATCTACGGGGAAGAGGTGGTCTTCTGCTACGGCGGAGACATCTGGAAAGCTCCCTCGAGCGGCGGATCGGCCGTGCGCCTGACCGCCCACCCGGGGCAGGAGCTCTTCCCGAAGTTTTCACCGGACGGAAAATGGATAGCCTTCACAGGGCAGTATGACGGCGACGAGCAGGTCTATGTCATGCCTGCCACCGGAGGCCCACCGAAACAGCTCACATTCTACCCCGCCTCCGGGCCCCTTCCTCCCCGCTGGGGATACGACAACCAGGTGTACGGATGGACCCCCGACGGCTCGAAGGTGCTTTTCCGCTCGGTGCGCGACGCCGACGGCGTGATCGTGCTCACCGCACTGTACACGGTCGATGCGAAGGGCGGCCTTCCGGTGAAGCTGCCGATGCCCACATCCGGCGCCGGCGATTTCTCCCCGGATGGCTCGAAGATCGTCTACTCCCCCCTCTTCCGGGATTTCCGCACGTGGAAAAGGTACGAAGGGGGTTGGGCCCAGGATCTCTACATCTTCGATCTGAAGACGTACGACGCAAAGAAGATAGCCGCCAGCACGAGGACCGAGCGCGATCCGATGTGGATCGGCGACGCGATCTTCTTCGCTTCCGACAGGACCGGCACTCTGAACCTCTACATGTACGACACCGGCACCGGAGCGTTGAAGCCGTTGACCAACAGCGAGACCTGGGACGTGCGCTGGCCCTCCTCCGATAACAAGGGAAAGATCGTCTACGAGCTCGACGGCGAGCTGCATATCTTCGACATAATAACGGGACAGGATACGGCGATATCCATCTTCGTCCCCGACGACGGCCTTTCGAAGCGGCCATCGAGATACTCCGCCGCCGGCAACATAGAGGATTTCAGCCTTTCGCCCAAGGGCGAACGCGTCCTCTTCGTAGCCAGGGGCGATATCTTCACGGCACCCGTGGAGAACGGCCCGACCCGCAACCTCACCAACAGCTCGGGCTCCCACGAGAAATGGGCCCGGTGGTCGCCCGACGGCTCCAAGATAGCCTTCATCTCCGATATGACCGGCGAGGAGCAGGTCTACCTGATCGACCAGATGGGCGAAGAGAAGCCCATCCAGCTGACCACGCAGTTCGACTGCATGCTCTGGCCCCTCGAGTGGGCGCCCGACGGAAAGCGCATCGCGGTCACAGATAAGGACGGAAAGCTCTACGTCATCACGGTCGAGGACAAGAAGGTGGCCGAGATCGCCGATAACGACTTCGGCGAGCTTCTCGACTACGCATGGTCGCCCGGAGGAGGCTACATAGCCTTTTCCATGCAGGACTGGAACAACAACTCCTCGATCTATATATGGAGCGTAGCCGACAATGAGGTTCGACGGATAACGGGCGGGGATTTCAGCGAGTACAACCCCTCCTGGGATCCGGAAGGCAACTATCTCTTCTACCTATCCGACCGGGAGTTCGCCCCTCAGATCAGCAGCGTGGAGTGGAATTTCGCCGGAAACCGCGAGACCGGCGTCTACGCGATGACCCTCCGCAAGGACGTAAAGCCCCCCTTCCCTCCGAAGAGCGACGAGGTGACGGTAGAGAAAGAGGACGATAAAAAGGGCGACGCGGACAAGAAGGACGAGAAGAATGATAAAGACAAGAAGAAAGAGTACATGAAAATCGATTTCGACGGCCTCGCGGGGCGTGCCGCCAGGGTACCCGTCGACGACGAGAATATCGGGGGGCTGCACGCCGCGGAGGGTCATCTCCTCTACGTGACGTACGGAGCCCCTTTCTACGGACGCGAGAGCTATGCGGAGCCGTGCCTCCAGATCTTCTCGATGAAGGAGCGTGAATCGTCCACGCTCGCCGAGAATGTCCACGGCTACGCCGTCTCCGACGACGGAAAGAAGCTGCTGGCGCGTCAGCAGGGCGCCTACAAGATGTACGACGTCAAACCGAAGGCGAGCTCCAGCAACACGGTATCGACATCTGGCCTGATGGTCGACCGTGTGCCGGCCTTGGAGTGGGCCGAGGTATTCGAGGAGGCCTGGAGAAGGTTCCGCGACTACTTCTACGTCAGGAACATGCACGGTTTGGACTGGGTGGCGATCGGCAACCAGTACAGGCCGCTGCTCAAGTACGTCGCCCACCGCTCCGACCTGAACTATATACTGGGCGAGATGGTGGCCGAGCTGAGCGTAGGCCATGCCTATATCGTCGGCGGCGATTTCGAGATCCCCGACAGACCGGCCGTCGCCCTTCCCGGCGCCAGGTTCGCCCTCGACGCGAAGTCCGGCAGGTACCGGATCGCCAGGATCATGAAGGGGTACAACGAGGAGCCTCGCTACAGGGCCCCGCTGACTGAGATCGGCATCGACGCGCGGGTGGGAGATTACGTGCTCGCAATTGACGGCGAGGAGCTCAAGGGAAGCGACAATCCCTACCGCCTGCTTCAGCACAAGACCGATCCGGTGACCCTCACCCTGAACGAGAAGCCGGAACTTAAGGGAGCGCGCAAGGTCACCTATGAACCGATTCGCAGGGAAAACAACCTGCTTTATGCCGAATTCGTCTCGGCGAGCCGTAAAAAGGTCGATGAGGCGACCGGGGGAACCGTGGGATACATCCACATACCCGATATGGGCGGAGACGGCATCTACGAGTTCATCAAGTGGTTCTACCCTCAGATCCGAAAGGGCGGAATGGTAGTCGATGTACGCTCCAACGGCGGGGGCAACGTCTCCCAGTGGATCATCGAGCGCCTCGACACCAAGATGCTGGGAACCCGCTTCGATTACAGGAGCGACATGCCTAGGACCTATCCCGCCACCGTCTTCAACGGCCACAAGGTATGCCTCATCAGCGAGACATCGGCCTCGGACGGGGACATCTTCCCCTACTACTTCCGCAAGGCGGGACTCGGTCCCCTGATCGGAAAGAGGACGTGGGGAGGCGTAGTCGGCATCTCGGGTAAAGGACCGTTCGTAGACGGCGGCAGTGTCTACGTTCCCCTGGCCGGAACGAACGACGTGAACGGCGACTGGATCATCGAGGGCCACGGCGTCGATCCCGATATCGAGGTGGAGAACGATCCTAAATCGATACTGGAGGGGCGCGATCCTCAGCTCGAACGGGGCATCACCGAAGTGCTCCGTATGATGAAGGAAAACCCGATGGTCTATCCGACCCGGCCCCCAGACCCGGTCAAGGCCAAATAGAAAACGGCGGGATCAGGTGAAAAAAGGCCCGCCGGGGAAGATCCCCGGCGGGCCTTTTAATCAGGGTCAGCTCTTCTCCCACTCGCCGCCTAGGAACTCTAGCGCATTCTGAGTGAATACCGGCTCCCATTTCCCGTGGATCGGAACATGCGATCCGTTCGGGATGATCCAGAGGTAGGTATGCGGGATCGATGAATAGAGCTCAAGCGCCATCGAAGGAGGAAAACAGTAATCCTTGTCCCCATGAACAAGAAGCGTCCTCGCCTTTATCGTGGCAAGCTGCGGAGGCGTGAAATTGATATCGTCGTACGTCCGGACCATTCTCTGGAACCCGTCTAGCAGGTTTCGGATCTGCTCGTCGCCTCGGCGGTGCATGGTCCTCAACCGGTTGAACTCCGCCGCCGGATACGTGTCGGAGGTGTATTTCCCGAGCAAGCCCCTGCAATCGTCGCTCAGGTACGTTCCCGATCCGACAAGGATCATGGCCTCGATGCGGTCCGGCTGCATCGTCGCCATGTGAAGCAGTGTCATAGCTCCCGCGCTCGTGCCGATCGCCTTGAAGCGGTCGACGCCCAGATAGTCCAGCAGGGCCAGCATGTCGAGGGCGGACTGCCTCATCGTGAAGACTCCGCCGGGATTGGAGGAGCCCCCGTGCCCCCGAAGATCCGGAATTATCAGGCGGTAGCGGGACGAAAATTCATCTACGAACGGGTCCCACAGCCTCCCGGTGACCATGTACCCGTGAAGAAGAAGGAGAACCTCCCCCTCGCCTGCCGTCTCGTAGTAGATCTCGATCCCGTTGATCGCGGCGGTCTGCTTCTCGACCTCCTGCTGGGCCATAACGGCCCCGGGGAAATACAACGCCGAGATGAGCACCAGAACCGCTACGGCGAACGCGCGTGAGCGAACACTCATAGAAAGCCTCCTTT
>CAZPAH010000011.1:0-37579 GCA_964584495.1 uncultured bacterium
TTTTTCGCCGATGAGCTTGCGCATCGATATCCTCGGGCTGAAAAAGGTCTCACCGGTCCTGGCGAACCGTTCCAGCCTGCCTCCCGCCTCTATACCGGTCATATCCCCAGCCCAGGTGATCTCGCCGTATGCGCCGGCATAGCTCCAGGTGCTGCTCCCGTCGGCCGTGAATGCGTTCCCGTCATTATCCAGCCGGACCGCCGAGTTCTCGTTACGGCTCGCCAGCCAGAACCCCCTGCCGAAATTGAGCTCGTACTCTATCGTCGACATCGACGAGAAAAGCCCGGCCGAGATCCGGCCCCGGTCGTGGCGCCTCGAGAGATCGAGCCTCAACGTGCCCCTTCCACCATACCATCCCATAGACTCCAGATCGTTCCCTTCCATAGTGAATACCGATCTATACGGTTGCCAGGCGATCAAAGCCCTTCCCGACCAAGGCGAGGAAGGGATCTCCCGGGAGATGTACGACAGGGAAAAGGCGTCCAGCCTCCTGTGCCAGGAGAGAACCGATTCCCCGTCGTCATCCGCCATTACCGCGTCCGTGCTCATGACGGTTTCATCCCCGGATAGAAGCAGGCCGATCCGAACGTAGCTCTTACCATCTATATGCCTGATTATGCTAGTCTGCACGTCGAAGAAGTTCGGCAGCTGGACGTTCCTCTCGTCCCTGAATGCGCCGTAGACAAGATCGAGGTACGAGCGTCTCGCCAGCAGCGAGACCGACGACGTTCCGCTCGCCATCGACCGCCGCGAAGACAGGGACGAGCTTAGAAGCCCAAGGGAAAAGCTGTTTCCGTCATCACCCCACTGCGATCCGTCCTTCGTTTCGACCTCGACGACGGCCCCCGTAGCCCCATGCGAGGATGCGGAAAGAGGTACCGGCGAAAAGAAGAATTTTCCGATATTATTCGCGTCATAGATGCTGCATAGTCCGCCGAAATGATAGGGCGACGGGAAGAGCAGCCCGTCAAGGAAGAAGGCATTCGCATCGGGAGAGGATCCGTGTATGCTGAAGCGTCCGTCGAAATCGCTGCTCGATGAGACATTTGGAAGGTTTTTCAGGGCGTAGAGCGGGTCCGCCTGCGAAAGCGCTCCCGAAGATATCTCTCCGGAATCGAGCTCGATCCTCTCCATAAGCGCCGGCACCCGAGGCGGCGGCGCCGCCACGGCATCTATCACCTGAGTCTCGTATATCCTCTCATCAAGGCAAATTTCAAGTCCTGCCGTCCCGGTCCCCTCCACCTCTATGAAATCGATCCCCTCGAACGCCACATGCGCAACGCCTATATGAACCACCCCTGCGCCGTCGGGGATCGTCAGCTCGAAATCCCCGTCCGATCCGCTCAGTGCCGTCTCCCCCGTCTCGAACAGGGTCACGGCGGCGAGCTTAACCGGCTCTCCGGTCGCGCAGTCGACGATCCGCCCGTCGATCTTCGACGGCCCTCCCGCGCCGAATCCCGCCGACCGATCAGCCAGAAGGATCACGGCCAGCACGGCGGGGACAAGCACCGCTGATTTTCCAAAAAAACGCTCCGGGCGTATCATTAAGACTCCCGAAGCCATCCTTGGTCGGTCGAAGCTATATTCTTCCTTGGGACTATATGCGGGACAAATGAGATATCAGAGTAATATCGATCCTCCCCCCACCACACGTATCCCACCTACAGTAAAGGTTTCGCGGCATAGCCGGAGGATTCTTTTCACAGCTATAATTGTACCATATTCCGTTATCCGCGACAACTACGCGGCCGGCAGGATCGCCCGTATCTTTTATCACTACACCGGATTGCAATTATTATTATTTTATTGTTGCCCTTCAGCGTCTTTTTAAATATTATTTCGGCCCTGTATTAAGAAGATTGACTGTCAACATGTTATATATTACATTCGCATAATGGGATAGGTAATAGGCTGCCCATCATTCTCTGATAAACCGATCCGGGGGCGGCGAATCTTCCATACGGATGGTCGGCCATTGGAATTTCATATACTCACCCGAAAACAGCTCGATGTCGGCGCATGGGAAAGGCTGACCGCCGGCAGCTCCTTCTTTCACACCCATCAGTGGGTCGATACCTGCGTAGACGGCCTTTCACCGGGCGCGCGCGCCGTGTTCCTCTGCGGGTACAAGGACGGTAGGCTCGTAGCCGGTATGCCGGCGGTGATAAAGAAGAAACTATGGATGAAATCTTTCTACTCGATGCCCTACGGCACCTACGGCGAAGTCGTGATGGCCGAGGATGCGGGCGACGACAGCAGGGATGAATTCTACGTTCACCTTCTTACCTATCTCAAGAGAGGTCGTTTCTCCCGGATAGCGATCACCGATTTCGACAGGAACTTCTCGAGGCTGAGCGAGCCGTTCCTCACCCACACCGAGACCTTCACGCACACGATATCCCTCAACGGCAACAAGGTCCACATCCCCCCGGACAAGAAGATCAACGGCCATATACGGGCGGGGCAGCGGGCCAACAGCGAGATAGTCACCATCACCGACAGCCGCCAGCTCGCCGACTTCTACAACCTTTACGAGATCACGGAAAAGCGTCATGGCAGCATAAGGCCCCTTTACAGCAAGAATTTCTTCTCGAGCATACTGAAGCATCTGGGAGGCTCCGATATGCTTTACTGGAACGGACTCATTTCCGAGGGGCAGATGGTCGGATCGTGCATAAACTTCATCTACAACGGGACCCTTTTCAACTGGCAGACCGTATCCAACTACGAGTTCCGCCATCTCAAACCGAACCACGTGCTTCTCTCCGAGGCGATCCGCGTCGGTATCGAGGCCGGGATCAAGAATATAAACCTGGGAGCCTCCCCCCCGTACGCCCACAGCCTTATCGATTACAAGGAACGCTGGGGAGGCGTAAGGGTCGACTACGATACATACATATCCGATTCCTGGTTCAGGAAGCTCGTTTCTTCCAAATAGCCGGTATGATCGTCTGGAAGACCGGCGGCCGATCGGCCGGCCCAGGCAACCGCCCCGGAGATAACCTGTTACAACCCCCTCATCGATTCGTCTTTCAAGTGGTCACTGGGCCTGGCCAGCGCCCTGTCTATCTCGCCCAGAAGCTTTTCCCTGTCCTTCATCAGGGTCCCCTTTAGGGGAAGGTAGTTCGAGGCATGGTTGCTTCTGAAGATGCATTTATCCGTTTCGAGGGCCGAAACGAGCCCGCGAAGCTCCATTATGTCGTCGATGGGCGAGTTGAATTCGAAATCGGGGCCGAAAAGCATCCTGTAGTCGTTCTCGAACGGACCGAGCATCAGGGTCAGGGCCGAAAGGTATCGCGGCCGGATCCTATTCACCAACGCGGCGGTTTCCATAGCATGCTCCATACTTCCCTTCCTTCCCGCCAGGCCCAGAATAACGGTGACGGAAAGCTTAAGCCCCGCCTCTGCCGCCTTGAGGCAGCCCTCGACCATTTCGTCGGGACCGGCCCCCTTGTCTATCCTCCGCAACAGCTCCGGATGCCCCGACTCGACCCCGTAATAGAGGATAGCCAGTTTTTTATCCCTGAGTCTCTTCATCTCCTCGACCGATTTATCCAGGAGATTGGCCGGGTTGGCGTAAGCGGTAACCCGCTGCAGGTAGGGAAATGAGGCGGCCAGGCAATCCAGTATCGTCTCAAGCCTCGAGATCGATAGCGCCATCGCGTCTCCATCTGCAAGGAAGATCCTTCTCGTTTCCGGGAACAGACGGGCAGCCGCCTCGATCGTACCTCTAAGCTCCTCCCAGGGAACCGCCCTGAATCTCTTCCCTTTGTACATGTAGCAGAAGGCGCACCTGTTATGGGAACAGCCTATGGTCGCCTGCAGGATCAGCGAGCCCGCCTCGCTGGGCGGCCTGTAAAGAGGTTGAATGTAATCGAGCAATGTCTTTTCCCCAGCTAATATAAGTTGGTCGATAATAAAAATAACGCCTCGGCTCGACATATTTTTAATAACGGTTCACGGAGCGAAATAAAAGTGTAAAAAAATAATTACAATTAATTATTTAAAAAAACCATTAAAAATGGTAAGGTTATTCAACCTTCGATCGACTAGGGCAAGAAAGTTGAAAATGCCTCTTTAAAGCTCCAAGGGCGATATGATAAGTGGAATCGGGATTGATACCGTAACGGTCAGCAGAATCGAAAGACTTATCGCAAGGTACGGCGACAGGTTTCTCATGAAGATTTTTACCGGTGAGGAAATCAGCGAGGGATCGGTCCGCTTCGGGCGGGGACAGTTTTTCGCGGCAAGGTTCGCTGCGCGGGAAGCGTTTTTCAAGGCGCTCGGAACGGGTATGGGCAGAGGGATATCGATGAAGGAAGTGAGGGTGGCGAAGGACGGATCGGGAAAACCGTATATCGTCCTTTCCGGACCTGCCCGTAAGGCGATAGAGGAAAAAAATGTGAGCGCCGTACACCTCAGCATAACGCATGAAGGTGATCTAGCTCAGGCGATCGTAATCCTGGAAGGAGGGTAGATATGAATGAAGTGCCCAAAGGCATGATAGGAGTAAGCGGAAAACTATTTGTCAACGCAATGCTTCTCAGGCAGAACATTCCTTGTGTCCTGGGAAGCAACGGATACGACCTCGTGGTCAACCTCGTCAAGCCTCGCAGGGAATATTCGATCCTTGTAACGACCAACCTCAAGCCTAAGAAGGCGGGCGGCAAGGGAAAGATGGCCCTCGATTGGTGGGTTCCGGTAAACAATCCCGCCGATTTCGTCGCCTGCGTCGACCTAAGCGGACTAAGGATATGGCTCTTCAAGAAAGCTGAATTCACCAAATTTTCACAGCAGAAAACCTCGGGAAAGTACCATTTATACATGTACACGAACAAGGAAGTAGCGCTCAGGGGCAAGAAGACGATGAAGCTCGATTACGAGTTCGAAGCATACAAGCTGGAAAACAGGGTTCCCAGAGGAGTTTTCGACAAATAAGATGGCGCTGGAAAACCGGTTTGGATGGTCGATTTCGAGGGAATCGATGTTCGACGCCTGCAGGCGCCGTTACTACTTTCACTACTACCTCAGCTGGGGAGGCTGGAACGGCTCGGCCCCCATACTGTCGAGGGAAGCCTTCAGGCTTAAACGCCTGATTTCCCTCTCGCTCTGGAGAGGACAACTCGTCCACTACGTCACGACCAAAGTACTGGCCTCGATGCGGGCCAAGGGGAAAATCCCTCTACCGGAAGATGTCACCGGATACATCAAGGAGCGGTTCGACAAGCAGTTCGAATTCTCGCGAAGGAAGATGTACCTCTCGGAGCCGAAAAAGAGGGGGGGAAAGCTCAATATCGACTGGCTGGCCCTTTTCGAGCACGAGTACGGGCGCGAGCTCGAGACCGGCCGCGTCGAAAGGGCGAGGAACGAATGCATCGAAGGTATGGAGGGGCTTCTCTACTCCCCCATACTCGAGGATATCATGCTCACCGACAGTTCGAAGTGGACCATCGAAAATATCGATCTCGCCGAGTTCGCCCAGGTATTCCGGTTCTCGGGGGCGGACGTCTTCGCCAAGACAGACTTCATCTTCAGGGGCAGGGACGGCAGCTTCAACATAGTCGACTGGAAGACTTTCAGGAAAATTGAACCCCCTTCCGGGGAACGTCCCTTATGCGAGGAAGAGGAGGGAAGGGCGCGGGTGCAGCTTGGGGTCTACGGTTACTACGCCGCCGAGGTGCTGGGAGAGCCGGTTGAGACGATAAGGCTCTACGAGGTCAACCTGCTCGACGGGGGAAAGACGGTCGAGTATCTCATCGACGGGGAAAAGATCGAAGCATTCAAGGACCATATAGTAAACGGCATCGATAAGCTCTCCTCTGTCCTCGTATCGGGCGATATATCCCGGAACGAGCCGCTAGCGCCCGAAAGCTTTCCAAGGACCGAGAGCGGCCTCTGCAGGTACTGCAATTTCTTCAGGATCTGCCTGCAGGAGGGAACCCACCCGCATCTGGATTGATCGCACCACCATTTCTGCCCGGAATTTTCCTTTTTTCAAATTTAACTTGTTCGGATTTGACATTTTATGATATACCGTAACCACTGAAAGTACCAGGGACCCCGTGTACCTGTAGGACATCGCCCTGGAAGGATGTACCACTAAGCGAAAGGAGAGCCGACGTGAAACGGCTGATCGCACTATCCGTTGTCCTTGTTTCCTCCTTCTTCCTCCTTTACGGCTGCAGCGGCGATGACGGAGCGCCCGGAGTCCAGGGCCCGGCGGGCGCGCCGGGAGTACCCCAGCCCGTAAAGATCCTCTACCTCGGTGCGGTAAGTGTCTCCTCGATCGATTCGATGATAGTATACTCTAACAAAAAGGGATATTTCCCGGCCGGAACCGAACTATACAGCTACAGTTTCAATAGCGAGACTCCTGCGGTATCCTTCCTCAGAGAATTCGACGTAATCCTCGTTTTCACCGATGGGTTCCCCGATGACTCCGAAAGCACCGGAGACAACCTCGCCTCTTATGTAGACGCGGGAGGAACCCTTGTCATTACCTCTTACTGCTATTCGACCGCAGGGTACGGCATGAGGGGAAGGATCATGGAAGAGGGGTATTCGCCCTTCCAGGTCACGGCCGCCGCCGGAGTGGGCGGCTACAGGGCCATAGATTTTACCTCTCTCTCCTTCCCGCTGCATCCTATTTTCAACGGGGTCGACATGGAGAACTGCCCATACTGGTCAAACGGCAATATCTCTAATCCGACGATGGATCCGACTGCCACCCTGCTCGCGACCGACGACCAGGGAGCCAACGCGATCGCCATCAATGCCGACGGCAATATAATCGCATTGAACCTGTATGCAAGGTACAACATGACCAACTCTTACCCGCAGTTTCAGAATGCGGGTCGGCTGATAGCGAATGCGCTGCTCTACATAGCAGGGTCCTTCTAGGCTTAAACCACTGACGGCAACCGCCGCAAACAGGATGGTTGCCGGGGTAAAACGATGAAGGAAAAATCAATGAGAATTAGAAAATTTTCGATGGCAGTAATACTGCCCCTTTTCGTGATCTTCGCCTCATGCAGCAATGGCGGTGACGGCCCGGCCGGGCCGGCCGGGCCAAGCGGCAAACCGGGGACTCCCGTCCCGATCAACGTGCTCTTTGCCGGTTCCGTAAGCTCAGATGCACAGGGGATTGCAGTAGCTGTCGAGGCATTCAAGGAAGGTTATTTCCCCCTGGGATCGCAGATCGATGTGATCAATCTTTACCACGAAACACCGACGCTGTCCTATCTCAACGAGTTCGATGCGGTACTTCTATATACCGATATACAGGTCCCGCAGGCGGTCGGAGATGTTATGGCGGATTACGTCGATGCGGGAGGAAAGGTTGTAGTGGCAGCCTACTCGTTTTCAACATCATGGGGAGTGCAGGGAAGGATCATGGATCAGGAATACTGCCCGCTGCAGATGAGTGGTGCGGCGGCGGTAAGCGCTCCGAGAACCCTTGATTTCTCATCGATCGAATATCCTCTCCACCCTATCTTCAACGGAGTGGATATCGAGAATTGCGTCTTCTTTGCCAACTACAATACGGTCAATCCCCCGTTGTCGCCGGGGGCGACGCTTCTCGCCCTAGACAGCGAGGGTGCAAACGCGATTGCGATCAATACCGGCGGGAATATAATCGCCCTGAATTTCTTCCCCTACTGGACTTTCACCAACGATACCTATAAAAAGGGAGAGAAGTTGATCGCGAACGCACTCCTTTTCGTCGCAGGTGCCATGTAGGGCGGTTCGCGGGAAACCCGTCCGGGGCCGGAAAAAATAGAAATGGATTCGGTAATTAAGATACGGGGAAAGAGCCACCTCTTGTGGGGGGTGGCTTTTTCCGCTCTAGGGGTAATCGAGCTGATGAGGAAAGTGATGATCATCAGGGGGATCCCTCTCTGGACGATCTCCTTCTTCCTTGTCGGAATAGGGCATTTTATGAAGGTACCAGCTCTTTGGAGAATCCTCGGCAGGGCGGACGACAACGGCGGCCGGCTTTCGAGGATCGCCAATATTCTTATCGCAATGGGCGTGTTGATTCTCATTGTCTCCCTGGTGATCCTCTTTGCCAGTGGCTGATGCACCGGCCTGAACGACTCTCCCCTTGATATACACTTCCAGGAATGATATATAGAAGCGATGGCGCGAGGAGTCAGGGTCGCGCTCGTTTCTGCCAAACGGCTGGACTGTCAACAGGGGGTAAAAGTGGCTGTAACTCTGGATGGATCCGGACTGACTGTCGAAAAGCTTGTCAGGATAGCGAGATATAACGAAAAGGTGGAACTTTCCAAGGAGGCGGTCGACCGGATCAAGGTCTGCCGGGCGATGCTCGAGAAGAAGATAGAGGCCCACGAGATAATGTACGGAGTCAATACGGGCATCGGGGAGTTCTCCGAGGTTGTTCTGGATGACGATCAAGTACGGGATTTTCAGAGATACCTTATTTACAACCACGCAGCGGGGATAGGCGATCCGGCTCCCATTGAGTACGTGCGGGGAGCCATCGCAGGCCGCATAAACGTTCACGCCCACGGCAATTCCGGAGGCCGCCCAGAGATCACCCTCACCCTGGTCGAGATGCTCAACAAGGGTTTGACCCCCTTCGTATGCCAGAAAGGCTCGGTCGGCGCGTGCGGCGACCTCGCTCCTATGTCGCAGGTGGCCCTCCTGCTGCTCGGCGAGGGGAAAGCATACTACAAGGGCGAGCTTCTAGACGGCGAGACGGCTATGAAGAAAGCCGGCATAGCGGTGCCGGGACTCGAGGCGCGCGACGGACTCGCCACGATAAACGGCTCTAACCTCCTGACTGCGATGAGCGCCATTCTCCTGTACGATGCGAACAGGTGGCTCAAGCAGGCGGAGATAGCCGCAGCAATGACGCTCGAAGCCCTCAAGGCGAACATGAAACCTTACAGCCCGCAACTTCACGAGGCCCGAGGCTTCGCCGGGGCCCAGCGCACCGCTTCGGCCATCCGCAGGATGGTCGAGGGAGGAGACCTCGCCGAGGGCAGGCTCAAATGCAAGGTGCAGGACGCCTACTCCATGCGGTCGACCCCGCAGGTGATCGGGGCCGCTCATGACACGCTCGCCTTCGCGAAATCACAGGTCGAGATCGAGCTGAACGGCGTCGGCGACAACCCGGTATTCTTCCCCGATGAGAACCTTCAGCTTTCCGGCGCCAATTTTCAGGGGACACCGGTATCCCTGCCGATGGACATGGTGGGCGCCGCCATAACGATGGTAAGCGTGATGTCGGAGAGAAGGATGAACCGGCTCAACCATCCCGCCCTTAACGTCGGGCTTCCGGCATTCTTGACTAAAGGAGCCGGAATGTTCTCCGGGCTGATGCTCAGCCAGTACACGGCCGACATGCAGATCGTCGAGCAGAGGATTCTCTCGATGCCCGCCTCGATCCAATCGATACCGGCTGCGGCCGACCAGGAAGATTTCGTTTCGATGGGCATGAACACCGCGATAAAGAACTTCCAAATCTTCGATAACGCCTGCGGAGTTCTCGGCATCGAGTTTATGGCCGCCGCTCAAGCCCTCGATTTCCGCGATTTTACTTTCGGGAAGGGCGTGACAAAGGCGAAAGAGGTTATCCGGCGTCACGTGGAATTCCTCGACATCGACAGGCCCCTCTACCCCGATCACACAAGGATGAAGGAGCTCGTGAGATCTTGCGAGATACTTGAAGAGGTCGAGAAAGAGATCGGCGACCTGGGGTGACAATCCTGCCCGGTCGCTCCCGCGGCGGCGGCGCCGAGCGGAATAAAGCATCGATTTGCTTTTCGAGCAGTAAGGGGTCCCGATACCGGGCGGACTCGATATAAGGGGTCAGTACTCGTTCGTGATATCCCCTATTATATTCTCCAGAATGTTCTCGAGGGTTACGATCCCGACCGCCCTGCCCCCATCTACAACGACGGCGAAATGGTTCGGATCGTCCTTCATCCTGACGAGAAGCCGCTCGGCGTACTCATCGATCCCGGCGAAGAAGGCGGGGTGCATGACGGTGGCCAGCCTCTCTCCACCGTCGAGTCCCAGCAGATCGAAGAGCGAGATGATCCCGACGACCCTGCCGTCATGCGGAGAGATCAGCGGAAAACGCGAAAATGTATGCTTGTTCGCCTCCGCTATCACCTCATCGACCGAAGCCGTCACGGGAAAGGAGACAACATCTTCCATGGGGATCATCAAATCGCCCACGCGGACTACCCCGAACTGGAACACGCGGTCGATCATCCTTCTTTCCCTCTCCTCGGCTGTCCCCCCGACCCTGCCGCGGGAGTACAGGTATATCAACTCCTCCCTCGTCGAAAGGATACTGTGGCTTCTCTCGCCCGAAGATGTGAATCTCGTCAGCATTCGCGCCAGATAGGTCGTCGGCAGGACAAGCGGCCAGAGGATGTACTCCATCAACCTCAGAAGTGGGGCGACGAGCAACGAGATCCTGTCCGCATGATACAGATAGGCCGATTTGGGGATTACCTCGCCGAAGACAAGCAACAGGGGTGTCATAATGAAAGTGGCGGCGACGGCTCCCGAATTTCCGGCAAGCCGAACGGCGAGAGCCGTCGCCGTCGCCGTGCAGACGACCACTGCCAGGTTAGTCCCCACGAGGACCAGGCTGAAGAATCCCTCCGGCGATCCAACCAACCGCTCGAGATAACGCGCCCTCCAGGAACGGCGCTTGGCCTTGTTTCTCAGCTTGACCTTGCTGCAGGCAACAAGGGCCGTCTCCGAACCGGCGAAGAACCCCACCAGCAGAATCGACAGGACGATCAGTATAATCGAATCAATCGAGTTCATCATCTTTCCGTTCGCCCGGGATCCTCTCGATCCCGATCTTGTTCACTCTCGTGCGGTCGGCCGATATGACCAGGAATCTTAGATTCCCAAGGACGAATGTCTCGCCTTCCCTCGGGATCTTGCCGATCATTTCCGTAAGATATCCCGCCGCCGTCTCTACCTCCTCGGAGTCCAGCTCGGTACCGAATATCGAGTTTATATCCTCCAGCCTCATCGTCCCCTCCACCACTATCCTGTTCTCGCTCGTAATATTGTATTCCTTGACGAACGGCTCTCGCCTGTCCCTTATCTCCCCGAAGATCTCCTCGAGAATATCTTCCAAAGTGACCATTCCGGTGTACGATCCATGCTCGTCTATGACGATCACGACATGCTGTCCCGCCGAGATCAGCTCGCCGAGCAGGTCCCTTATCAGCTTGCTCTCGGGGACGAAGATCACCTCACGCATGATATCGCGCAACTCTATCCTCTCGTCCCTGGAATAGCGTAGCATCTCTTTGGCGAGGAGTATCCCCACTATCCTGTCGGGTGAAGCCTCGTAAAGAGGAATTCTTGAATAGCCGCGGCTCCTCACCTGGATCACAGCTTCCTGCAGGCTGGTCTCGACATCGAGAGAGAAGACCTCCCCGCGAGGCCTGAAGATTTCCTTTACCGTTGTTTCGGCGAAGAGAAACAGGTTCGTGAGAACCTCCCTCTCGAACTCGTCGAAAAGACCGCTGCTGTGTCCCATCTCCACCGCCGTCGCCAGCTCGAACGAACCATACTCTTCCGACCTTTCTCCAAAAAGTGCACGGCTTTTCTCCACGGCGAAATCGGCGATCCAACCGAGAACAGTCCTGATCGGATAGAAGATTATCATGAAGAAACGCAGCAACGGGGCGATCGCGACCGACAACGATCTGGCATGTTTCAAGGCGAGGCTTTTCGGGGTTATCTCCCCGAAGATCAGGATAAGGCAGGTCATCGTGATCATCGAGTATCCGACGCCTTTTTCCCCGAACAGCTTAATTGCGAGAACGGTGACGACGCTCGTGTTGGCGATATTCACCAGAAGGTTCCCGAAGAGTATCGTCACAAGCAGCATCCTCGGCTTCTCGAGCATCGAGGCTACCATTCCCTCGCGTCTCCCGCCTTTTTTCATCGCGGCGACGGCCGATCTGGAAAGAGAAAAAAGCGCCGTCTCGGAGCCTGAAAAGAAGGCGGAGAAAGCGAGCAGCAAGACAACCACTATCACCTGGGGGAGATTTTCACTGATCAACAAGGCGTGGCTCACAACCTTCGCGGGCCGGCATCAAGTCGATATCGGGTGATTTGCCGGCAACACACTGAATCTTCGAGGATTAGTCGCCCAGCATTTCGCTGAAATTCTGCCTGGCGGCCTCGGCCTCCTCGCTTGCGGGATATTCCCTCACAAGACGCCTCACGACACCGGCCGCAAGATCCCTGTCCCCTATTTTGTCGTAAGATATTGCCATTCTCAACAGGGCCGCCGGCACCTTTTGACCCCGCGGGTACCCCTGTAGTATGGAAGAGAACTCCTTCAGGGCATCGAAATACTTCTCCTGTTCCATGAAGCATTCCCCCCTGATGTACCTTACTTCCTGCTCCAGAGGGTGCCCTCCGTACTCTTCCAGGAACAGGACGGATTCATCTAGGGCTATCTGGTATTCCATCCTGCTGAAATCGAGATAAACCTGCCTGAATATCTCCTCCGGCGAAGGAGGCCCAGCAGCCGGGACCGCGCCGGCGGAATCCGCTACCGATGACATCTCATCTACGGTGGCACCCGCTGAATCCGGCGATGAGACCTGCACCGCCTCTCTATCGGCGCCGATGCCCGTTTGAGAGTTTGCCGGAACCTTCTCCGGCACCGCGAGTTGGCCGCCCTGCTCGAGAAGCTCGAGCAGGGCGTTCATCTGGTCCTTCAACTCCTCGATGTCGATCTTGTTCTGCGCGTTGACACCGCGGGTATACTCCTGCTGTTCATTGAGTGACTTCTCGATCCAGTACAGGCGCCTCTGCAGCTTCATGTTCTCCGAAAGAAGGGAATCGACCTTCGAAGACGTCTCTATCGTCTCGCGAGGAGCCCTGAAGAACTTCTTTCCCCAACAACCCGCATCGAAGAGAACCGCTAGAAGAACGATGCAGGTCATCCCCTTGTAGAATCGATAAGTCAGCATAACACCGTTTACCGGACTACCATATGCGCACGGCGGTTTTTCGCCCACGCCGCTTCGTTGTGCCCGGGATCAAAAGGCTTTTCCTCGCCGTAACTGATTATCGTCAACCGTCCGGCGCCGACACCATAGGCGATATAGAAATCCATGACCGCCTTCGCGCGTTTCTCGCCCAGCGATAGGTTGTACTCGTTGGTTCCGCGCTCGTCGCAGTGTCCCTCGATGAGAAGGTTCGCATCGGGGTTTTCCATAAGCATATCGGCGTTGTCGGCAAGGATCTCCTTGTACATATCCTGAATGGTGAATTTATCGAACTCGAAGAATACGTCTTCGAGAACGGGCAGTTCTATTTCCTCGATTATTACAGGCTCTTCCTCGATCACCTCGATCTCCTCCGGGGGCGGTGGAGGCGGCACTTCCTCTACCGGTTCTACTTCCTCTATCGGCGGGGCCACACTCTTTTTGGCGCAAGCCGGAAAAATCATGATGAGCGAGAGCGCTAGTATCAGTATCAACCAACCGTAACGCTTCATTTCAGGACACCTCCCAGTTTGAGCAGAATTACGAAAACCACCTTCCCTCTTAGACTCCAGCGGTTATTCTAACTTCAACCCGGAATAATGAAAACAGTTATTTTACTTTTTTTCAGCCGCTCGGCGGTCGACTTCCGGCCCATCCTGCCCGACCCTATTCCTCCGCCAGGGGGGACCACGAGGCCGATTCCCCCCTTGTCAGCCTTCTTTTGTGTCCCGATTCGATATCGATTATAACGATCCACGGCTCGCCCCCGAACCTGACCGTCGCCGCCATATGCCTGCCGTCGGGGGCCCAACAGGGATCCTCGTAGCTGAGGTAATCCTCGAATACCGTCTCCTCCCAAAGTCCGTCGGGCGAAATCAGCTTAAGCCTGTAAAGCCACCCGTCCCTGCTCACATATGCGATCAGGTCCCCTCTAGGCGACCAGGCCGGAGATGTGTTGTACGAGCCGCTTCTCGTCAGGCGCCTCACGTTACCTCCGTGGCTGTCCATCACGAATACCTGGGGCGATCTCGACCTGTCCGACACGAAGGCGATTTCCACGCCGTTCGGCGCCCAGGACGGCGAACAGTCTATCGCCCGGTTTTTCGTCAGGCGCTCCATGATCTTTCCGGCCGAATCGGTAATATAAATCTCGCTGTTTCCCCTGACACTCAAGGTCATTACGATCTCGTCACGCCCCGCGTAATACCCGCCGGCGATATTGATCCCCTTTCTGTGGGATATATTCCTGCGCGTCCCCTCCGCCAGCTGCACCAGGTAACAGTCGGGATTGTCCCGCTTGTAGGAGGTGAAACAGAACCTGTCGCTGTCGAGCCAGACCGGCGAAACGATCAACTCGCCGTCTGTCAGCTTTCTCTCGTCGTAGCCGTCGTAATCGATCAGGAAGAGGCTCTTCAAATCGCCGTCCTTCCGCGTGAAAAGAAGCCTCGTCGTCGCCACGCCTCTCTCTCCGGCCAGGAAATACAATATCTCATCGCAGAGGTGATGGGCGATTGAGCGCCTGACCCTCCTCTGAAATCCGTACCTCTTGCTGAAGATCACCTCCCTGCTCGAATAATCGAGCAGCCTGGCCTCAAGAATGAAACCTTCACCGCCTATTTCGGGGATAACCGTTCCCTCGACTATCGCCGAGGCGGTTTTTCCGCCTGCAAGCGTATCCGCCCCCGCTTCGAAACGCAACGGTTCGAAGATACTAGTATAGGAAAGATCATTAACCAGTACGGAGGATATATATTCCGCCGTTTTACCCGCCACCTCCGATTCGGCCCGGAATTCCCTGACGACAATAGGTATCGCGCCCCCTCCGGCTTTTTCGGTGCTCAGATGAATATCGGTCTGGGGAAACGCCGGGACCGCCGCGGCGAGCATCGCCACAAGTAGAAATGCCGTGAGAGATAAATGCGATCGATACATTTTCAATCCTTTTGCCAGGTTCAATCCTTCTGCAGGAATGTGAAATGAATTCCCAGCCACGAATCGGAGAAACCCTTCGGCAGGGGCGGAAAAGGATCCGAGCTTCTGATCGCTTTCATGGCCGCCCTGTCGAAGTAGGCGTTTCCCGAGCCCGATTCGATCCTGAGGTCGGAAACCCTCCCTCTACGGTCAAGCTTGAAATAAACGGTGCACCTGATGCCTTCCCCCCGTCCCGACTGGGAGGAGAACCAGTTCTGGGAGACCTTTCTTTCGATGGCCGAAAGGTAGTACGAGAATGGGAACCGCGGCGCATCGACCGCCACCGACGTCTGTTCTCCTGCACCGGCGTTCATCGAAACATCCATCGGTTTTTCCTCGGGAACCGGCTCGGGTTTCTTTTCGGGCTTCTTCTCAGGTTTTTTCTCTTTCGGTTTGGGCTTGGCGGGGGCCGGCTTTTTCTCCTCCTTCACTTCCACCTGCTTCGGGCTCTCCGGCTGGGCCTTGCCCACGATCGGCTGAAGTATCTTCACCGAGTAGATCTTCTGCGGTAGCCGCATCTCGGGAACCACCCTGAAAAGAAACAGCAGCGCCCAGAGCAGCGCAACATGCACCATCAAAGATATTAACAGGGACAGCCTCATCCCCCCGAACCCCCGCTGAAGTTACTTGGTTTCTTCCTGTTCGGCAATCAGCCCAAGGTCCTCGATCCCCATCATCTTCACGCGGGCAATCACCTTCATCACCTCTCCGTACCGGGTGTCCTTGTCGGCGCGCAGAAAAACCCTGGGAGGATTGGAATCGAGCGCTTTCCTCAGCTCGGCTGAGAAATCGTTCCACTCGACCCTGCTCTTGTCGATGAATATCTCTCCATCGCTGTTTACCGAAATCGTTATTCCTTCCTGTTCCTCAATGACCTTGGCCTCGGCCTTCGGCAGGTTCAGCCTGACCCCGGCTTGCAGAAATGGAGCGGTCAGCATGAAGACGATAAGTAGAACCATCATCACATCGACAAGATTCGTTATGTTTATGTCGGTCAGCGAACTGTAGTGCTTTCGCTTCATCCCGCCCTCCTTGTGCGAATCCCGGCCGCAGACCGGGCGGTTCCTTGGCTATTCACCGGCGGACGGATCGGTTCCGTCTCTCATCTCGGAATACCTTCTTTCCAGAAGGCGGGTACGCAGCCGGAGGGCGAACGAATAGATCCCGTCCTCCCTGCGGCGCACGACACGGATGATATAGTTGTATCCGATTACCGCGGGGATCGCCGCGGCCAATCCAAATATCGTCGTGATGAGGGCTTCCGCTATCCCGGGTCCGACGACATAAAGGTTCGCCGAGCCCCGCACGCCCATGCTTAAAAAGGAACTCATGATGCCCCAGACCGTCCCCAAAAGCCCCAGGAAAGGAGAGACGGTCGCTGTCGTTGAAAGGAAGATAAGGTAGGATTCCCAATCGGCCACGAGCAATTCAATCTGGGAATCGAGAAACTTGTCGAGGTACGACATCTTCGGAAGCTCACCACTGGCGATCTCTTTCCTGACGTTTGAGACAAGCTGGGCTTCCGGGCTCTCGGGAAAAGCCGAGGCCTTTTCGGCAAGGACCTTCAGCGATCCTTCCCCGTCGAAAATTGCCTTGAATTTCTTGCTCTGTCCCGCCGCGCGTCTGAAAAACCTGAATTTTTCAACCATTATTGTCCACGAAACAACCGACAGAACGGCAAGAATGACGAGCACCGTCTTCGCCAGCGTACCGGCATGAGATATCAGCTGTGGAAAACTGTCTGCGATGAACATGAATACAGGCGACCCGTCGAACCCCATTTGCATCCTCCTTTTTCAACGTCCCCGCGCACATTATCATTGTACTCTTTTAGGGTCAAGTTAGTTTCGGTTTCTGTACATTTTATAATGGGATACCCGGAGCCGGGCGGGAAATCCTTACATCGGCATTTGGACTGTATCGTTGCTCCGCGATTCCATCAATATATGCAACCTTTACCACTCTAACAGTGTATAATAATTGGCAGCTAGGCTGCTATACAAGGTTTCTTCGGTCGATATCACGGACCGACGCGTAATCGCGACTAGGGGCCGTGGGCGAAGGGATGCCGTTCCTGTTGGAACGGAGTTTGCCTTGTAAAATAGTGAGAATGTAACTATAATAGGGTGAGAGGCGATATCACCGGCCGGCAGCCAGCTTGCGCCGGATGATAAGAAAGCCAACCACCCCTGGAAGGGAGCCGACGTCATGAAACGCAAACTAATGCTCTTCCTTCTTGCTGCGATTATTATCCCTCTGGCCACCGCGAACGGCTCACCTGTAGAATTCTCGAAGGGCGGGGCGGCGCGAATTTCGGCCTCGGGAGATCTGGATATTTCAGTCCGCCTCGTCGGCGGAAAGGGAGCCGTATTCCGGCCCGGACGGGATATCAATCTCACGTTCCAGACCAGCAAGGATGCATACGTAGTAATATACAATATCGACAGCGAAGGGTACGTTAACCTGCTCTTCCCCGCAGACGGGAAACTGAAAAGGGTAAACGGCCGCAAGGTCTATTTCCTCCCCGAACAGGGTTCGGGGATCTACTGGGAAACCGGCGACAAGACGGGCGTCGAGTATATCCACGCGGTCGCCGTTTCCAACGGGGACCAGATCGCTCTGGATGAGCTCTATTTCCTGGCCCAGTCGAGAAAGAAGTCGGATGACGAGAGATTCAAGATCGACATGGACCCCTTTCTCGCCTTCAATATGATCGACGAGGAGATAGCCCTCGACGCGGAAAACAATCCGCCCTCGACGGACTTCACCTATTTCTATATCAACAGGAAGGTGGACTACCCCAGGTACCTCTGCGACAGCTGTCACGGTAAGGGGAAGATCTCCGATCCATACGCTATGGAATGTCCCGAGATCATAATCGAAAAAATGACATACGAGGAAGATCTCTCCTATCCGTATCCGTCTCTTTTCGAGATCACGCATGTCGATGAGGACGGCAGCTATATGTCGACCGATTACACCGACAATCTCGGCGGCGACCTGGACTACTATGACGATGACGATACGAAGGTCTACCTTTCTATTTACTACAGCAATTACGATTATCCGTACCGTTTCGATTATCCGGGTTACAGGTATTGGTACATAGGCTATTACGATCCCTGGTACTGGGATTACGACCCGTGGTTCTGGGGATTCGGAACGTCATGGCACTGGGCGGGATCTTACTACCATTACTGGCCGTTCGGCGGATGGCACCGTTACGACTACAACCGTTATCACTGGGCCCACTGGAACGGCTACTGGAACGGTTACTACGACTGGCACAATAATGATTATTACCGTCGTGCCCATAGGGACCTTTACGCCACGAGGCAATTCACGAAAAGGGGGCTTAGCTACGCGGCCCTCAACAACAAGCTGCATCACGACAAGGTGATATCGAACAGCTTGCTCGTGAAGACGAGAAAGAGCAATCCTGTTGCCGGAAACTACGAGAGATCCTCTCTCTCCAGGAGGGCATCGGCGGCAAGAACGGTTCAATATCCGGCACTGACGAAAACGACAAGGGATCCCTCGATCAAGAGGAACGTGACACGGAACGTAATCTACGGTGGTGGAGCCAGGGCCGTGCAGAACCGCTCCGTTGACGGCCAGAGAACAAGCCGCAGGGTCTACACACCCGCGAAGGTCCGCGAGAGGGAGAACCGTACAACCCGGACCGGAGACGGCTCGAATAACGAGAGGAAATCCGGCACTTCCGGAACCACAGTCAGGGAGAGAACGAACGTAAGGAAAAAATCGGCGGATAGATCCGGAAACGGCAGATCCTCCAATTCGCAAGGAAAAACCACGACGAGAAAGGATACGGGCAGATCCACGTCAAAGGGAAAGAGCTCCGGCAGTAAATCCACCTCCTCGACCGGCAAATCGACCCGTTCGAGAAATAAAGGCCCCGTCAGCACCCCTACCCGTACAAGAAGCTCATCCAGCAGGTCGACATCGAGGAGTACTCCGGCGAGAAGCTCCAGTTCGAAGAGCTCATCCAGATCCGGCTCGAGTCGAAGCTCGAGTAAGGGTAAGAAGCGTTAGGATAAACGATCGTTCCGTCAGTGGTTAAACAGGTTCAGAAGAAACCTGTACCTGGACCATCCGGCTGTATTGACAATAACAACCCTCGAGGAAGGGTCCACCGTTCCCGACCGGACGAGAGATTTAATAGCAGCCCACGTGGAAGCCCCTTCGGGAGACGGAAATACTCCTTCCAAAGAGGCCATTTCGGAGACCGCTTCCAGAATCTCACTATCCGTCACGGCGATCGCTGTTCCCCCGGTATCCTCCAACGCATCCATGATCTGTCTTTCCGCTCTTGAGGAGGGAACCTTGATTCCCGAGGCTATCGTCTGTGGATTCTCCCATGGTGCAATCTCTTCCGAACCGGACTCGAACGCCCTCACGATCGGAGCGCAACCGGTCGACTGGACGACGGCCATCCGGGGCCTCGGTCCGCCCAACCAGCCGAGCTCCTCGAGTTCCCTGTAGGCTTTCCAGATCGCCACTATTCCGGTTCCACCCCCCGTCGGAAAGAGAATCCAGTCTGGAGATCGGCCCCGGCACTGATCCTCGATCTCGAATGCGATCGTCTTTTTACCCTCCACCCGGCCCGGCTCCCTGAAGGTCGAGATCGCCGCCGATTCCTCCTCCCCCGCATCCTGCCGCATCCTTTCGGCGGCATCGGGAAGGATGCCGGGCACTTCGACCACTTCGGCTCCATAAGCCCTGCATTCAGCGGCGACCCCCTCCGGCGTCTCCTCGGGGATATAGATTCTCGCCCTTATGCCGGAAGCGGCCCCATACGCGGCAAGGGCCAGGGCGGCGTTCCCCGCCGAAGGTATCGAGGCCGATGTCGCTCCTAGATCGATGAGCCTGGAAAGGGCCGCCGCGATGCCCCTCGCCTTGAAGGAACCCGTAGGATTCAGCGATTCATCCTTGATATGGAGATCGCGCAGGCCTATCAGAGCTCCCAACCTCGCTGCATGCAGAAGGGGGGTGTTACCCTCTCCCAGCGAAAGCTCCGCTCCGAACGAGGGGAGCAGCGGTCGGAATCTCCATATCCCCGTTCCGGCGGCGAAGAAATCCTCCCTGCCGATCCTCTTTCGAACCATCTGGAGATCGTAGACTCCAAGAAGAGGCCCCGAACATGCTGGACACTCTCCGGCCACCGACCCCGCAGGCACTTCTCTTTCACAGTTTCCGCAACGGTACCCTTCGAAATATTTCATCCGTTACCTCCAAAGGACCTTGAAAAGATACCAGAATAAGTTATCCTTTACCGGTTGTGAAAGTCAACAGAACCTTGATTCGACACATTGAACCTGCATTGCGGAGGTCCGACGGGGATGACATCGTCTCTCCCCCCGGTCGTTTCCCGCTTGGAATGCGGTGGAAGGACCGCTTCTCAAATGAACTGGATGACAATCGATGATCTCGAGATAGGAGTAATTCCGGTCTTAGCCGCCGTAGCGCCCGGCCTTGATCTCTTCTTCCCCGGCAGGATCGGCGGTTCGAGCGAAGCACCTTTCGATTCGCTTAACCTGGGAGATTCGACGGGGGACGCAACTTCAGCGGTACACGCGAACAGGAAGAAGCTGCTCGCCTCGCTGGGGATCGAACAGCGGCGCCTGGTGCGGGGGAAACAGGTCCACGGGTCCAGGATAGAGATAGTCGGCCGCGGCGGCATATTCGATTCGACAGACGGATTCATTACGTCCGAAATGAACCTGTGCCTTGCCATCAACACGGCAGACTGCTTTCCGGTCGTCATCTACTCCCCCTCGGAAAGGGTCCTGGCCGCCCTTCACGTCGGCCGTTCGGGAGCGGCCGAAGGAATTATCGAAAAAACATTCGGTATCTTGACGGAAATGTACGATATCGATATCGGCAATACAGTCGCCGTGACAGGTCCGGGGATCTGCAGGAGCTGCTATACGGTCGGCAACGCGGAAGCGAAGCATTTTCCGGAAAAGGTGAAGAGCTCGAAGGGTGGCAGTTGGCACCTGGACATTATGCGTTTCTGCGAGCTCGAATTCAAAAAGGCCGGTGTTAGAAAAGCTAATATCTTCAGGGCCGGAGAATGCACATCCTGCAGAAGCGATCGCTGGTTCTCATACCGCAGGGACGGTGGAGTGACCGGCCGTCACTGGACGCTCGCGGTGATGAAACCGTCTCCGTAAAACGATCTGTTTGACTTGCCCGGCCATATGGCCTTATCCTGGGTTGGGCGCTATCGCGGAGGGCCGGGATTTGGATAATGCATACAGCGAAAAAATCAAACCTTTCATCGTGATGGAAGTCCTGGAAAAAGCGTTTGAGCTGGAACGCAGTGGAAGATCTATCATCCATCTGGAGATCGGAGAGCCTGATTTCCCCACACCCCGCAGGATCATCGAAGCGGGCAAGAGATCGCTCGATAGAGGGAACACCCACTATACGGACAGCCGCGGCACGATCGAGCTCAGAAAAGCAATCGCATCCTATTACAACAGGAAGTACCTCCTGTCGATCGATCCTGGCAGGGTGATAGTGACACTGGGCGTCTCGCCTGCGCTGCTCTTGGTGCTTTCTTCGCTCGTCGGCGGGGCCGGCGATAGGATAATACTCGGAAATCCATGCTATCCATGCTACCCCAACTTCGTAAGGTACCTCGCCGGAACGCCCGATTTTATCGAGACCAAGCGCGAGGACGGTTTTCAGCTCAAACCGGCCGACGTGGCAAAGGCGGTTCGTAAGGGGACCCGAGGCGTTATCATCAACTCGCCCGCCAATCCCATGGGGACCCTTATCCCCCGCGAGGATCTCGAGGCAATTTGCCGGCTCGATATTCCCGTCATCAGCGATGAGATCTACCATGGTCTGGTATACGGTCAGAAGGCTCATTCGGCTCTGGAATTCTCGGACAACTGCTTTGTATTGAACGGGTTCTCGAAACTGTTCGCGATGACAGGATGGCGTCTCGGGTATATTATCGCTCCGGAGAAAGAGATCAGGAAACTCCAGGTCCTCCAGCAGAATTTCTTCATCTCCCCCAACTCATTTGTACAGGAGGCGGCGATCGTGGCCCTTGAGGAAGACCACCCCGAAGTCGACGAGATGATCGCCAAGTACGATGAGCGGCGCCGTTATCTTCTTCAAAGACTTCCCGGTCTCGGTCTCAGCTACAATGTCGAGCCGAAGGGAGCTTTTTACATATTCGTCGACGCGGGTCACATCGACCGAAACTCGTTCAGGCTCGCGTTCGATATCCTCGACAGGGCCGGTGTGGCCCTGACGCCTGGGATAGATTTCGGCGAAAGAGGCGAAGGACATCTTAGAATTTCCTATGCGAACTCACTTGAGAATATCAGGGAGGGGATGTCGAGGCTCGAGAATTACCTGGCTGAAAGAGGGCTATCGTGAAATCGAGCCGGCTTGACCGAACTGAGAGAGGAGATTAGGCATGAAGCGCTCGATGGCTCTGGCAGCGGCTTTAATTGCATTCTGTCCGGTTATAGCCTCGGCGGCCGGATTCCCGATAGCGTTCTCCGCAAAGGGGGGATTCGGCGTCGGTTATTACTCGATGGGCGAGCTTAACGATCACCTGACACAGATGAAGCAGGATCTGGGCACAACCCTGTCCGAATTGGACAACGGGGTCAATATATACTTGGAGGGGCGGGTATGGCTCTTAAACCGGGTGGCCGGCATCATAGGATACGAGCGCTATTGGGTGGAGACCAGCCTTAATGTTGAACCTACAAACATAACATACAAGGCTCCGGCCGACGTCTACATCCTGGGTGGAGCGGTCAGGATATTGACGCTTCCGGAGGTCGTCGATATCAATGCCGGAGTCAGAGGTTCTTTCGCCCACGCTATATACGGCACGAATCAGGATGCGGGATCCGTGCTGAGGGAATATAAGAAAAACGACTACGGCTGGGATATTTTCGCCGAGGCGAACACCAACTTTCTCCGGCCCGTAGAGGTCGGATTCATGCTCGGTTACAGGTCTCTTTCGATCGAAGGCTTTGAGGACAAGTTCAAGCATGTGGTAAATTTCTCAACGACCGGAAAACCGGTGACCGTGGATTACAGCGGTGCCTTTTTCTATCTGACCGCCGGAGTGAGACTTTGGTAACCGGTTGACAATCGATATCGGTTTTATTACCTTACCGTCCTTGAGCAAAGGACGTGAACGATGAAACTTTCGAAGAAAATAAAAAAATCGGCGATAAAGCTGAAGATGAAATCGACCGACAAGCGGGAGGCGATCGAGGAGTTGGTCGATCTGCTCTGTGGCGCTTACAAGCTGAAAAACCGCGAAGCGATCCTGGAAGCGATAATTCGGCGCGAGGAAAAGCAAAGCACCGGGATAGGCATGGGCCTCGCGGTACCCCATGCGAAGACACCGGCCGTGAAAGAGCTGTATGTAGCCTCAGGCCTCTCGGTCGAGGGTATCGATTTCGATTCTATTGATGGAAACCCGGCCCATATTTTCTTCATCCTGGTATCTCCCAGGGACATATCCGGCCCGCACATCAAAGCGCTCGCCGGCATTTCCCGGCTCGTCAAGCACGAGGAGTTCAGAACGGGTCTGCTTGAATGCAAAGAGACTAAAGAATATCTAGCTCTTGTAAAAGAGGCCGAAAGCAAGTACCTTTGATCTTCCCCGATGCAGGAGGATCTTTTTGAAGATCAAAAACTACATGCAGAAAGAATTCAGGACGGTTGCACCCCATGCCCGGATGAAAGAGGTGGCCCTCGCATTCTTCGAATCTAGAGAATCGGTTCTTCCCGTAGTTGAGAGCGACGGAACACTCTCCGGAGTTATCATCATAGAGGATTTCATCCTGATCTTTCTTCCACATTATATCGATCTCATCAGAAGTATCGATTTCATACACGATTTCGGAGCTCTGGAAGCAATATCGTTCTCGGTAGAGGAGACGCTGTTCGTCGCCGAAGATCTTATGCGTGAAGACGTATCCGTCCTCGAGGAGAATGACAGCGTGATGAAGGCGGCCGCCTCGCTGCACAAGTCGGGGATATCGAGAATTCCCGTCGTGAGCGGATCACGCCTCGTAGGTATGATCAGCCAGAACGATGTCTGCAGGGCCATATACGAGATGGAAGGTCCTAAGTGACGTTTCAGACAATAACCGCTCTTGTAATATTTCTCCTCGCCTACTTTCTAATAATCACGGAAAGAATCCACAGGACGAAGCTGGCGATAATGGGCGGCGTTCTTCTGGTGCTGTTCCATGTTATGAATCAATCCGAGGCCTTCGGTTTCATAGATTTCAACACCATAGGCCTTCTTATCGGCATGATGCTCCTCATAAGCGTGATAAAAGAAACTGGGATATTCAGCTATCTCGCGATATGGATCGCCAAGAAGAGCAGAGGCGACAGTTGGAAAATTCTCCTCTGGTTCTCGATCTTCACTGCGCTGGCCTCGGCACTTCTGGACAATGTCACTACCGTGCTTCTCATCGCTCCAATAACGATTCTTATAGCGGAGATGCTCGACATCACACCCTTTCCCTTTCTCGTGGCGGAGATACTCGCTTCCAACATAGGGGGAACGGCGACGTTGGTCGGGGATCCGCCCAACATCCTGATAGGAAGCGCAGCGAACCTGTCGTTCCTGGACTTCATAATACACATGGGACCCATCTCAGTGGCCGTGCTGCTCGTCACGCTCGTGATAATCCGGATCGTTTTTGCGGGTCAGCTCAAAACCGGTCCGGTTGATTACAGCGAAGTCCTCGATGGCATGGACGAAACAAAGGTCATTAAGGATCGTCCGCTCCTCGTAAAGAGTCTCATCGTCCTTGGGCTCACGATAGGCGGATTCCTTGTACATGACTTACTCGATCTGAAGCCGGCCACCGTGGCGCTCGCGGGAGGCGGAATTCTCCTCATATGGAGCGGCACCGATATTGAAAAAAGGCTTGAAGAGATCGAATGGCCGACGCTTTTCTTTTTCATGGGCTTGTTCATTCTCGTGGGGGGCCTGGAAAAAGTGGGCCTTCTCGAAAAGCTCGCCGGGGGTGTTCTTTCCCTCAGCGATAACCTCACGGTTCTCTGTTTCGCCGTGCTCTGGGTATCGGCGATCGCCTCCGCGTTCCTGGATAACATACCGTTCGTCGCGGCGATGATTCCACTGCTGGCAAGGATCAGCACCGCCCTCTTTCCAAATATTCAGGGGCTCGACGAAGCGGCATATCAAATCTATCTCGTAGAAAAATCAATGCCCCTTTGGTGGAGCCTGGCCCTGGGGGCTTGCCTTGGAGGTAACGGAACCCTGATCGGCGCATCCGCAAATGTGGTGATCGCGGGATTCAGCGAAAAGACAAAAAGCCCCCTTACGTTTAAAAACTACATCAGGTTCGGATTCCCCATGATGCTGGTATCGATTGTA
Organism: uncultured bacterium; assembly: GCA_964584495.1. Lineage (GTDB taxonomy): Bacteria > Krumholzibacteriota > Krumholzibacteriia > Krumholzibacteriales > Krumholzibacteriaceae > CAZPAH01. Next base: position 25,405 of record CAZPAH010000011.1, read on the forward strand.
CTATCGAGCGCCTATATCCTCTTGCGATACCTTCTCTTCCGATAACCCACATGCTTAGGGAGGAAAAAGAAAGGGAAGGCGGTTCGCCTTCCCTAAACGGTCGAGATCTTCGATCTTTGGTTGTTATTTCTTCTTATCGATCTTGACCTCTTTCTGCTCGGTGCATTCCTTATCCTCGCCACACCCCATATATGAATGGCGGTTCATTCCGGCCCGGCCTTTTCCCATCGAACCGCATTTCCCGCCGCTATGGCATCCACCCGCTTTTACCATTTCACCGGTGCAGCAACCTCCGCAGCCATTCATCATGCCGGGGCCGTGGTGCTTCAAAAAGAGCTTGAGTTGGTCGGGGCTCAGCAGATCCTTTGCCGCAAACAGAAGATCGATCTTGTTCTTGTGCAATTTGGCGTTTGAAGAGGCTATTTCTCCTGCAATCTTGTCTACGGCCTTGCGGCTGGCCTTTTCCTTGGTGAGCTCTTCCATCAGCTGCTCTTGAAGCTTTTCCTTCTCCGCCACGATGTCTATGTTCTTCATCTGGTTCTCGAGATGGAGCTTCTTCAGCTTCAGTTGAACTTCCTTGCTAAGGCCCATTCCATCCTCGCAACAAGCCTCACCGGCCTTCATCTTCCCGTGCATTCCGGTTTGTGCCGCGAGAAAAACCGGTATCATAACGACCATAACCGCAATTATCAGAGCCCTCATGTTCCTGTTCATATTTTCTTCCTTCCTCTTGTTTCATTTCTGACTGGGCAATCGTCCCGCTTGGGACAGCAGCCCGGACGCATGCTGCATCTTATCAGATTTAAAAGCTTCTCGTTCTCTTCATCGGTGAGTATCTCTCGCGAGCGAAGGACCCTCTTGACGAGCCGTTTTTCCAGCTCTCCCTGAAGCAAGGATATCTCGTCCACCTTGCCCATCACCACCGCCTCGTCGGGATTGTTTTCATGGAGAAGCACAACGAGCCCTTCCCTTGCCGAGGCCAGTTCCTTTCTGAGAGCCTTCTCCTCATCGGTCGACTGGGACAGCAGTTCGCTGAACTTCTTCGTCTTCTCCCCCGAAAGCCCGATACACTTCGCGAGACGCGTGCTCTTCACTTCAAAGGTATCCTTTGAATAGCTGCCCGCCCTTTCGGCTCTTCTCTCCGTTACGGATCGCATCGCCTTTCCCACCGCCAATGTGCCGAGCACTGAAAGATTGAAGGCGAGCGAAACAACAAGCATGATCTTGATGCCTCTGTTATTCATCTTCCCCTCCTTCTGCGGCTGCGATGAGAATATCCCCTATCGAATCGGGCGGGTACTCATCCAGATGCTCGAGCTCGAGGACCGCGACCTCTTTTTCCGGAGTGAAAAAGGCCGAATCGAGATATCCGCCGACTTTTACGCCGAGAAATACGACGACCGCTGCGGCCGCAGCGGTAGCTATCCTCAACCAGCCGGCCATTCTCACCGTCCCGACGTCCTCGACCTCGCGAAGAACTGCCTCCACTATCGATTCAGGAACCTCATGCTCCTCCAATCCCCTGTGGAGCGAATCGATCCTTGAAAACGATTCCTGTAGATGCCTGCAGCTTTCACACGCTTCCAGGTGACGCTTGAGACTCTCAACCTCTCCGGCGGAAGCCTCACCGTCAAGATCCCTGATAATCGATCTTTTGAATTCTTCGCATCGCATCAGAATACCTTCCTTCATTTATATTAACGAAGAAACCCAATTAAACTTGCGGATATTCTTACAAAAATTGTAATTTATTAATTACGTTATACTTACATTTTTTCTTCTTTCCTGAACCGTTCGAGCTCCGATGCCAGCCTTTCCCTGGCCCTGAAAAGGATCGATTCAACGGCGGAAACCGACTTACCCATGATCTTCGTTATTTCTTTATATGAAAATTCCTCCCCCACCCGCAGCTCGATCGCCGTTCTCCATTCGACCGGAAGCCTTGATAAGGCCTCTTTGTAGGCTCCGTGCAGCTCGGAGACTTCCATATACTCTTCAGGATCGGACTTCATCACCTTCCGGGTGGTCCGGTCGCCGCCGAAATCGAGCGCCTGCTCCAACGACACGGTACCTTTTGCCTTGCGCTTTCTGGAAAAGCTTACGGCGAGGTTGAACGCGATCCTGTAAAGGAAGGTTCGGAATGAGGCCGTCTTCCTATAACGTGAAGAGCTTCTGTAAAGATTTACGAACAGCTGCTGCGTAAGATCTTCCGCGTCCTCGATCGATCCGGTGGAACGGAGAAAATAATTGAAGACGGCCTTCTCGTGCCTATTCATCAATACTCTGAAGGCATCCGTATTGCCCAGCGCGATGGAATGCATCAACGCAGCATCGTCGAGTTCTTCTATCATATCTTGATTATTTCCGAGACCTCGTATCGTCCCCTGTTGTTAATCGAAACCCTGCACGCCGCTATCGATGGATCATGCTCGAAAAAAAGTATCCATTTCCCGTCGGCGGCACGCTTGAGAAACCGTTTTTTCTCTTCCAGCGTTTGAAGGGGATAATGATCATAAGCCATTATGTACGGCAGGTTGACATGCGAGGCGAGCGGTATGAGATCTCCGCAGTACAGCAGGCTGCCCTCTGGAGTCTCGATAAGAACGACCTGGTGCCCGGGAGTGTGACCCAGAGTGGGAATGACCCTGACTCCTGGAAATATTTCCTGCTCTCCTTCGACAAGATGGAGCCTGCCCTTCTCCTTGATAGGAACGAAATTCTCCGGGAAAAAACTTGCCCTGTCTTTCTCGTTGGGATTGAGGGCCGCTTCCCATTGACTTTTTTGAATATGGTGGGTGGCGGCGGGAAGCGAGAGGGCGATATTCCCGCCGGAATCGTAATAAGTGTATCCCCCCGCATGATCGAAGTGAAGATGCGTCGCGATAGCGTCGGTTATCGAATCCGGATCTATCCCCGATGACTTGAGCGATTCCCTGAAAGGACCGCATTCGATTACATAGTTGCCGACCATTTTTTCATCAAGCTTGTCCCCGGCGCCGCAATCGATCACCGCCCTTCTTCCACCTCCCTCTATATACAACGCCCTCATATGCATCGAAATACGGTTGTTTCCATCTGCCGGATCGGTTTTCTTCCAGAGAACCTTGGGGACCACGCCGAACATCGCTCCTCCATCGAGACGGAACCTGCCCGTCTCGACGGGCCTCAATTCGAAACCGCCCAGCTTCATTACCTTTCCTCCACGATGACGGCGGTTCCATAGGCGAGCAGCTCGGCAGCGCCGTTCATCATCGAAGAGGTCGTGAAACGGAATCCCATAATCGCGTTGGCGCCGATCGATTCCGCCTCGGTCACCATTCTGTCGATAGCCTGTTCGCGTGATTCGGCTATCATCTTCGTGTATTCCACGATCTCCCCTCCGGCGATATTTCTCAATCCGGCCATTACATCGTGCCCGATATTTCTTGCCCTTATCGAATTACCCCTTACCAGGCCTAGGACTCCGATCACCTTTTTACCCGGTATCTCATCGCATGTTACTATGAGCATCTACAGACCTCCAAGCCGGCTGCACTCATCTTATTACATCCCTATACCTATCGCTCTTGCGCTGGTGGATCCTTTCCCTGATGACCGATACCAAAAGCAGCAAAACTCCAAGAATTATTACAAGACCCGCCGTCTTTATGAAAGAAAATTCCCCGAGATTGCGCACGCTCCTGTATATCTCGTAGGCGGCGATAAGAACGGCTCCCAGAACAAAGAGGATCCAACCGGTTTTCCTTTCGATCCTTCTATAGATCGATTTCCAGTATCCATCCCAGAATATATCGATCGGGTCTTTTATCGTCACCCTTTCCGTCAGTCTCTTCAATTCGCTGAACCGGGCGATCTGATTTCTGCATTCTTCGCATCCCTCAATATGTTTCAGAAACCGATCCTTCTCTTCGTCGGACATCTCTCCATCCATGTATCGCATTCCGTCTTCTTCCATCCGCTTGCAGCTCATTTCGCATCATCCCCTTCCTGCCCGGATCGGTCGCGGAAATCCTCGAGGACTCCGCAAAGAGCCTTTCGTGCGTAGAAGAGCCTGGACATTACCGTTCCCTCCGAGATCCCCAGCGAATCGGCTATCTCTCTGTAAGAAAGCTCCTGAAAACAGCGAAGCACGATAATCTCCCTGTGCTCCGGGGAAAGCTCGAACAAACCTCTCCAGAGAGCCTCTATTTTCTCCTTGGTAACGAGAACGGACTCCGGGGATGCCTGCGCGCTCTCTTTTTCCACAAGAACATCAATCGATATCTCCCTCCTACCAGTCCTCTTGCGAATGAAATTGAGGCACCTGTTCCTGAGAATCTTGTAGAACCAGGGGAAAAACGGCCTTTCGGCGTCAAAGCTCTCGCGGGCGTGATGCGCCGCCATGAAGGATTCCTGCGAGAGATCCCTCGCATCCTCAATGTTGCCGACCATGCCGAGGGCAACGGAATAAGCCCGCGCTCTCGTAGCCTCGACAATTTCCTCGAACGCCCTTACACTGCCTCCTTTCCAGGCGACAAGCGTCTCTCTCGAAATGTCGACCACCTTCCCGATCCCGCTCATAGTAGGTACACCTTCAAATACTTAATATTCATAAAAAAGCACCATGTAAGGTGCTCATAATATACTCCGGCGGTAATTCACTGTAAATGCCGATTATTCAGGGCCCCGAAGGAAATCCGGCCTGATAGGAGACTCTCAAGCGTCTCCGTTCACATCACCCTCGTCATCTTCCTGTCCGGAGCCACCCTCATTGCGTCTCTGGGTTTCTTTCTCTCCGGTTTTATCCCATCCCTCCCCGAAAGCCTGGCGTCTCACGATCTCTCCGACAAGGGGCAGCTCATACATCTTTTCCCTAACGGCCTGATACATCATGAAAACCCAGGCTGCGAGAAAGGCCAGCTGTAAAAGCGCCCTGAGGAACGAGAACCGCACGACACTGTTTATCACCACCCCGTATATAGAGAAGAATATCCAAAAGAGTATCGACTGTACTGCGTGAAACCGTACAAGGCGGTTTTTCTTCTCGATCAGAAGAAAAACGAGACCGCCAAAGAATGGAACCAGATAGGTCAACAGGCAAACGATACCCAGCGGTAATGGAGTAACATGCTTTTCATTGCCGTCCATCAACGAACCTCCATGGATTAATGCCTTCGCGTTCCGTCACCAGAAATTGAACGAATTCATTTCCGGTTTTGTTTCCATCTTTTAAAAGATCCCCCCACCCGAAGCGACATCACCTACCGTCCGCCTCAGAAGGATTCTCGCAGGTCAGGAAGATCTCGAACGACTTCTTCTCGGTAAGTCCCAGCAGTTTGAAAGCGTTTCCCATGTTAACCGCTATTTCCAAGAATCCCCAGCTATCGATAAGGGCTATCAATTTACCTATCTCTCCCTGCTCGTAATACCTCTTGATGCCTCTGATCCGCTTCCTCTGTATCCGTATATCGATCTTGTCGAAGGAAACGTTATCTCCGAAAACCCCGGTCAGATATTCTTCGCTTATATTGGTAATTATATTTCCGAAGGTGTCGACGTAGACGGCCCGTCCGGATATCTCCTCCTTTTTATTGATAAAAGGCTTGAGAGCCGGTACCGTCAGCACCGATTTCATCTCGCTGCCTATCTCGTGCGGCTTCACGCCCAGCGAGAGATGGGTCGCCACGGGAGCAAGGATGTCCCTCCCGAGAAACGTGTCTCCGCGCTTCGGCAACGTGTAATCGCCCCGCCTGACCTCGAAAACCTTTCTCGCCTCTCCCCTTTCGAAGATGAAGCTTAAAATCCCGTTATCCGGAGCTACGAAAAGGTAGCGGTCGGTCTCGACAACGATATTTTTACGCTCGCTTCCCACTCCGGGATCGACAACGCAAAGGAAGATCGTCCCGTCGGGAAAATAGCTGAAACTATTCCCAAGTATGAACGATCCTTCCCGGACATCGTTCGTCGAAACATCGTGACAGAGATCCACTATCCTGACGGCGGGATTGATCCCCAGTATAACCCCTTTCATGACACCAAGATACCAGTTGTGCCAGCTGAAATCGGTCAGCAGGGCGATAATTGGACTGCTTTTTAGTACTTTTCCGGTCATAATACCAGCCGCCTTCCATAAAGACAGGGCAATGCCGAATCCCGACAGGGACCTTTGCCGCTGATTATAGAGCCGTTATCACTGCTGTCAAAAAGATTTTTTAATCAAGGCGGAACTTTTTATACGAGGTTGAGTATCTCGCCCGCCGACTGTATTTCCCCGACCACCTCATTGCTGAAATTGCCGGTAAAACCGTCGTCGACCCGGAGAAATTCAAGCGCGAGCTCGCTGGGAGCCCCTTTTATGAAATCTCCGGGAAATCCGAATTGGAGGTCTCTTGTTATGGAATCAGCTACCTGTATTATGGCTGTCTCGGCCATGTACAGATCGGGGATTTCGTCGATCGGTCTATGATGATTCCTGATGATCCCCGCCAGCTCGGCCGAAAACTTCCAGTGCTCGGCGAGACGTTCTCCGAAAAAAGAGTGATCGACGTCGAACAGCCGACCCTCGGCTTCGTGGATGTAGATCTTTTCCTTCGCCGCCAAAGCAAGCGCATCCGCGAACTCCTTGGGAAAAAGCAGGTTCATGACAAACTTGCCCACATCGTGCAAAATCCCTGCGCAGAAGCAGGTTTCACTGTCGATACCCTCCACTTTCTTAGCCAGCGAACGGGAAACGACCCCCACCCCCACGCAATGGCGCCAGAACTCCTTGAGAGGGAAATACCGGTTCGCTCCCTTGAGCTTCTTGAAAACCGAGGTGATCGAAACCGCTATTACGAGATTCTTTACGGCGTCGAATCCGACATTGACTATCGCACTTCTGACGCTGCTCACCTCGCTCTTAGTGTGATAGAAAGGAGAATTCGCCAACCGTATAACCTTTGCGGTCAAGGCCTGGTCGAGTGAGATAACTTTCTCAAGATCGGCGGACGAGCTGTCAGGATCGTCCAGCAATTTCCAGATACTCATTAAAACGTGCGGGATCGTAGGCAGATCGGTAATCTTACCCACCGATTTTTCATATGTCCCGCCCGACTCCGAATTGATCTTGTCGTTCTGTATTGTCCTAGGCTGCATGATCCCTTTCGATCCTGTCCCCGGCGGAAACCCACCCGAAATCTCTATAAGTAAATATTTACTTCCTGATTTAGAACGGCTTTGACTGAATCCTCGATCTCCGCCAGGGCTTCCGGAGAGAGGCCGAGCGCGATGACAGATAGATCGTTTGAGATATCTAGATCCTTTTCAGTTACAAACCCGAGACCGAGCTTGCAGCACAGCTTGTTCGCAACATCGATGTAGTGGACAAGTTGGCTTTTCAAGCTCAGATCGGCCGTCACCGAGTGGTGATACCTTATAGCGTCCTCGAAATCCTCCGACAACCTCCACTTCTTTACCAGAAGGGCACCGACCTCGGCGTGCGTGAAATCGAGTATCTCCATCTCCACTTCGTTGAAATGCCTGCCCGTGTTGTATACCTCCTCGACTATGCTGTCGAATAGATCAGGTAGTTTTTGAAGCATCACTAGCTTGCCTATATCATGAAGCAGCCCCCCCATGAAGGCATTCTCAACATAGTTACTGTTGATCTTCTGTGCGATCATCCTGGCCGCTATCGCCGCCGCGACGGAATGTTCCCACATCAGCTTATCCTTCAATCCCAGAACTTTGTCCCGCCTCGCGAATGTATAAAGGTTCTTTGTCGCGCTCATGATCGAGAACCTTTTTATCGCGTTGAACCCGAGCATGACTATCGCTTCGGTGAGCGTCTCTATCCTGCGGCTGCAGGAATAGAGTGCTGAGTTGGCTATCTTGAGTATCTGGCTCGAGAGCCCCTGGTCCTTGGATATGATTTCCTGGAGGATCTGCACGTTGGTCGACGGATTATTGACGACCTCGATCACTCTGCGCGCAACGTACGGCATAGGGGGAAGATCCCCGGTCAGGTGAATAAGCTTATCTAAAGAGATCTTGCTCGACATATTTCGGCACCCACCGATATCCGGCCGTCTTTAAGATGTAACCGCTTCCTGCTTAATTCTGCCCACATGCATGTACAATTCTATCAATTCGCTATCGAGGTCCAGATCCACTATACCGTCCCCGCGATCCGCACCACCTCCCGCCACCCGTCCCAGTTCCGTCCCGACCGGCCCGGTTCCAGGATCCTCGCGCATGAAGCCTCCTACCCCCGACAAGCGGCGGCAGAGCTCTAACGAGGAGATCAGTGCACGATCCAAACGACTTACTGAAGACGACAGATCCGTGATCAGGGTCCGGATCTCGGCTCCATTCTCAGCGGCGGCGGCATAGGCATTTACAACGGGAAGCGCGGGCCTATGGGAAAGGACCGGCTTCTCGGCCGGTTTCTTTCTCCTCCTACGCACGAGAACGGCCAGGTATCCGGGTATCACGGATAGCCCCGCCGCTATCACGACGGCCATGATAACGATGTATCTGAACGATAAGGATTTGATCAATTCCATCTTACACTCCGTTTCTACCAGTTTCGGCAGATTTGCCCGTTTCCTTAAGTCTTAGTTGAAATTATGCCCTTCGGTCGATGAGATGTTCCTCGTCGATTTCCTGCTTGTTATCCTTCCTGTGCTCCTTCCGGATTTCGGTCTTCTCCTTTTTCTTCCTATCCCTCCTGTGCTTTTTCGGCAAAACCACCGAATAGGAGGGCACTACCGTCTCCGTTGGGTGAATTTTCTCTGCCATAATCGATCACTCCCGCCTTCTGGCGGCAGACCCGATTTCTGTCAAAATGCCGGATTATCGGTTTTTCGGGTCAGGCAGCCATCAGTTTTCTGCCTGTTCCTCGGCACTTCGCTCCCTTCTCATCCCAGTTCCAGGCACATACGAAGATATGGCGTTCCAAAGAACGTTCATCGTGACGCCGATGAAATAAAATATCAGAAAAGTCGCTCCTACTCTCTTTACGAAAACCAGAAAGGGCACGTTCTGGAAAACGCTGATTATCCCGGCAGCCAGAGCGGCCCCGAATATTATCGTATCGAAAAATTGCTTCATTCCCACTCATCGATCCTCAGGAATACACCGGGTACTCGTCCGCGTTTCTAACGATCCCTTCGGCCGGGATGCCGGTAAGCCCCCCTCCCTCTGCACTGGAGCTTTTTCCCGGATCGGACGCCGAACCCCTGCTCTCTCTATCGGTAGAATCTGATCCATAACTTAACATAAAACTTCTTTCCGGCTCTTTTTCCCTTCCTTTGTTACGGACGATCAACTCTACAAGCCTCTCCTTGGTGGCTATGGCGAGTCCCTCGGTGAGCGAGGAACTCTCGTTGATAAAAGAGAAGGGAAGCAGCTCCTCCTCAAGAAGATTCAGGAACCTCGCACTGCTCTCGGTGATATCCAGTTTTGAAAGACTGCAAAAATCACATCTTAAATCATGGTATATTCTTAGCTCCGTATCGAACCTCCGTCGGCTCACGTCCAGATCGAATATGTAATGGAGATTCGAGCATGGAAGACCGGACACGTAACCTGCCAGTTCTCCCGCGAAGACCTCACCCTCCGTGAGAATGCAGGGTGTGTCTATAAGCACCACCGTGTCATCATCGACTCCATCGAGCATCCTCTCGAGCTCTTCTATTCCAACGGCCGTAATCAGCCTGATGCCGAGTCTCCTCTCGATCGAGGCCGGATTGCCCTTTCCACCGCCCTTGCCCGGGATGTACGTCACTACCGTGACCTTTTTACCCGATTTGACGAGCTTCCCCGCGAGTTTTATAACCAGTCCCGTTTTGCCGCATCCTCCCGCCCCGAAGAAAAGGTGGACCCCCGACACGTCCGACCAAGACCGGGCGTCGGCGGTCTTTAAATGCTTTTTCAGATGATCTATCGCCGACTCGACGGGATCGGCGCCGGATCGGACATACTGCCCGGAATAGGAGTCGGCTATGATTTCGACTATTTCGGCCGATGCGCCGCCCTTAAGCATGATCTCGTAGAGCGGATAATCGCTGTTCGGTTGAAGGACCTTTTCCAGCCTTTTCTCGAGTTCCTGCACCGAAGAGTTCATTTTCTCCATGCGGACGATGAGATTCTTCAATCTCTCCCTATTCATCATCCTTGGATTATCTCCGGTCACGTCTGCCGGGGGGACGTAAGAACCGGCATTCTCACCCTTACACCCCTCGACCGAAACCTCGAAGACCGTCTCATACCCCAATCCTCCCTTTTTCCTCCTCCTGATTTCCCTCGTTCCCATGATAAGGGCATCAGGACCGAATTGCTCCTTCACTTTCTTCATCGTCGCCTCAAGCGACCCGGCCTGCACTTTGCACGTATTCTGGCTCATTGTACTTCACCATCCCTGCCGACTTTACCTGTACATCCCGTGCTATCTCGGAATAGGAGATAGTAGCGAGGAAAGGAAAAGTGGGCTCGATAAACCTGTGAACCGGCAACCTGATCGCGGACGAGCAGAGAACAGCCGGCTGGATACCCATGGCACCTGCCCTCTCGATCTCCTCGTGTACCGATTCGAGGACCTTCCTAGTGAAAACCGGATCGAGGCTCAGCACGTTGGTTTTCGCCGACGATTCGAGAGCCTTCCTGAAAACCTCCTCGATTCCGGGGTGCAGCGTGATCACCGGAAGCACTCCTTCGGCATTCAAATGCTTACTTACGATGGAACGTCCCAGCGCTTCCCTGATCCGCTCGGAAATAAAATCAATGTCCCGCGTTTGGGATATGTAGTAGGCGATCGTCTCAAGAATGGTCACCATATCCTTGATAGATACCCTCTCCCTCAGAAGATTTGACAGTATCTGCTGAAGAAACGCATAGCTGATCTGATCGGGAAAGAGATCCTCAACAACCGCCGGCGCATACCTCTTGACCTTCTCCACCAGGTCTCTTACATCCTGACGGGTCATTATCTCGTCCGCGTATCTCTGAATTATCTCATTCAGGTGCGTCGCTATCACCGCGCTGGGCTCTACAACGGTGTATCCCCTTGCTTCGGCACGGTCCGCGTCCTCTTTCCTTATCCACAATGCTGGCATGTTGAAGGCCGGTTCCCTCGTTTCGATACCTTCGATAGTGCTGTCCGGAGATCCCGACCTGATCGCCAGGCACCTCTCCACCTGGATCGTGCCGGTGGCGATCTCGACGCCCTTCAACTTGATCTTGTATTGATTCTGCTTGAGCTGCAGGTTATCCCGAATCCTTATCGGGGATATGTGCAGTCCCAGCTCCGTCGCCGCCTGCCTACGGATATTCGTGACCCTCTTTAGGAAATCGCCTCCCATTTCCTCGTTGACAAGAGGTATCAGCCCGTAGCCGATCTCTATCTCGAGCCTGTCGACGTAGTAGAGTTCGTCCTGCTCCGCCGGATCGACGTCCTCGGGCACGATCTCTTCGGCGGCCTCCTCCGCATCTACGGACTTCATGCGGCGCATGAAGAAAAAGACCGCCAGGAAAAGAGTCCCCAGGAGAAAAAACGGAACTTTCGGGAGTCCCGGAACCATGCCCAGCGCTAAAAGGGTTATCGACACAACCAGCATAACTTTCGGGTAGCTGAAGAGCTGGGAGGCGATATCCTGTCCGAAATCCTTCTTCCCGGCGGCCCTCGTGACGATCATGCCGGCCGCCGTCGATACTATCAGGGCCGGGATCTGCGTCACAAGGCCGTCGCCGATCGTCAACATCGTGAAGGTCTTCGCCGCTTCGCCGGCGCTCATCCCCCTCTGGGCTATTCCAATAATCAATCCGCCGATGATATTTATCAGTGTAATTACTATTCCGGCTATCGCGTCTCCCCGGACAAACTTGCTGGAACCGTCCATGGCACCGTAAAAATCGGCTTCGCTGGATATTTTTGCCCTCCGCTCCCTGGCCTCGTCCTCAGTTATCAGGCCGGAATTCAGGTCGGCATCTATGCTCATCTGCTTTCCCGGCATAGCATCTAGGGTGAACCTTGCTCCAACCTCCGCGATCCTACCCGCACCTTTCGTTATGACGATGAACTGGATCACCACGATGATCAGAAAGATCACGAGACCGATGACGTAATTGCCGCGTACCACGAAATTACCGAACGACGAAATGACCTCTCCGGCGTAGCCGTCGGAAAGTATAAGACGTGTCGATGCCACGTTGAGGGCGA
>CAZPAH010000012.1:0-12897 GCA_964584495.1 uncultured bacterium
TCCTTGATGCTCCCCCCTGGGTTGAGCCCCTCGATCTTTCCCGCCAGCAGGCAACCGGTATCCGCCGATATCCTTCTCAACGCCACGAGGGGGGTGGAGCCTATCGATTCGAGCAGGCCGGCGCTCGATGATCTTCGGTCGCGCAAGCCGCGTCCCCTCTTCATCCGGCCGCCTCCTTTCCTCTCTCGCGGGCCGCCGGCGGAAGCCTCTTCTCCAGATCGTAGACCCTCTCCTCGAGACGCCTTATCACCCCTATCAGCGGATCGGTGATCAGATCGTGCCTCAGCGCGATCCTCCCCTCTTCCCCGTGCAGCCGGGCGATGACCTTCGCCGGAACCCCTACGGCGACGCATCCGGACGGTATCCCCTTGACGACCACCGATCCCGCTCCGATTCTGGCCCCGTTGCCGATTATTACGGGCCCCAGGACCTTGGCGCCGGCCCCTATGACGACACCGTCCCCGATGGTCGGATGCCGCTTCCCCTTGCTGAGGCTGACCCCACCGAGGGTAACCCCCTGGTAAACAACCACATCGTCACCGATAACGGAAGTCTCCCCGATTACGACCCCGGCGCCGTGGTCGATGAAGAATCTCTCCCCTATGACCGCCCCCGGATGAATCTCTATCCCGGTGGCGAACCGCGAAATATGAGACAGCAGCCTGGCGACGAACTTCATCCTCCCCATCCACAGGCGATGGGAGACCCTGTGCATCGCCACGGCGTGAAGCCCCGGATAGCAGAAAAGAACGCCGGGCCAGCTCCTGGCCGCCGGATCGCGGCTGAACGCCACCGAAAAGTCGCTTTTAATCCTGATAAGAGCCTTCACGAAGAGCATCTCTCGCTTTCCTCTCTGTCGCTGCGGGGTCGGGGCCGGAAAAAGAAAACGCCACGGGTTCTCAATAAAGGATGCATGAGAATCCGTGGCGCCTTGGAAATGTGATCAGAATGAAATGACGATCAGGGCCCAGACTTTCACCACCGCTATTTCAGCGTGGTACAACAACAGTTATAATTCCCTGTGCGTCCTTTCATCCTGTATGTATTCTACTCCAAATTCCCCATTCTGTCAAGTGCCCCCATACCGCCCCTCCACCTGCCGAGGAGAGGAACCGTTAGAACCGCTTTCAAGATCTCACCCGGCAGAAACGGGGCGACCCCGAGGGATAATACGGTGGAGAAACGGGCGCCCGTGATGAGCGAGAGATGAAGAGCCCCGGCGGCCAGGATCAGCGCCAAACCGCATAGGGCCGATACGAAAACCGCAGGCAGGCAGGACGCCTTCCTCGAGGAGACCGCCCCGGCAAGAAGGGCCGCCGCGGGGAACGCCGCGAGGTATCCTCCGGTAGGCCCGAGCAGCACGGCGGGACCGAAGCTGAATTCGGCGAAGACGGGCACGCCCGCAATACCGAGCGCCACGTACGAGGCTATGGCGTAGAAACCGTCACGCGGCCCCAGGGCTATGCCGGCCAGGACGACGAAAAGCGTCTGCATCGTCACGGGAACCGGGGTGAAAGGGAGTCTTACGGCGAGCTGGGCGCCGAGGGAAGTAAACGCGATAAAGGCCGATATCCTGAGAACCCGTTTCACCGCGCCGTTCGAGGCGGCCGCCGCCCCGCCGCTTATCACCGCAACCTGGCTGGAATTCAAGGGGACCTCCTTTCGTAGTATAATTCAATTCATCGTTTCGAGCTCAATTTCGCGCTGCCTCGCAAAGGTAGCTTTTTCGGAGGAAAAATTCAAGCGTAAGGTTCGCCTGCTCCGTCTTTCGAGGATCGGGGCCTCTCCCCGTCTACTATCTCGCCTACGCTTATATTCCCCAGGTAATAGTTCACCGTCACCTTGACATGGTTCGTTATGTGCTTTCCCACGGCATCGTCGATCCCTTCTATCTCATATTCCGCCCTGACGGCGTCGAGAAGGTTGAAAAACTCGTGCAGGAAAAGCCTGTAGGTCATGTAGTACGAATAGATGAACTCGAGCCTTTCGAGGTATAGATCCCCTTCCCCGCCTCTTAGAGAAGCGAGCTCGCCCAGCTCCGCCGCGTTCTGCTCCTCGAACACGGTCCTGTACCTATCGCCCGTCGATTTACGGACCTTCTCCTCGATCTCCACCAGAAGGCCCCCCGTATCGACCTTGCCGTCGGTATCATCGCCCGACTGCTCCACGAGAATCTCCAGCAGGGCCTCCCCCTCGAGGGTAAGGTCGTGCAGGAAGATTACGTTTCGCTCGAGCGATACGGTATACTCCTCGATCGTCATTCTCTTTTTCTTCTCGCCGAGGAGGTTTTTCAGGTTCGTCCGGAGCCCTTCCGGGTCGTGAAAGTTCTCCTTTATATGGGTGGAATAGGTCGCCAGCAGCTCATCCACGCTCGCGTGCTTCTTCTTCATCTTGTACGCCGTCCCTTTTTCCCGACGCCGCCCTTCGGCGGCGAAGGCTCCGGAATTTCCCTGCCCGCGTGGGGGCTATCGCTGCATCGGCGCACCGGGACCGCAATCGCTCCGGCCTGCCCCGCCCGGATCGGCCTGGGGGCCGAGCCGGCGAGACCGCCCACGGCAAGCCGTCCGTCGCTGCCGGCGATTATTAAAATATCTCCCAGAAGATCTATCGCCTCCGCCTTCATGCCTGGTATATAAGCGCTGCCGCTTATCCGTATGCTTCCATCGGGAGCCCCCGCACCGGCGGACATCGCTCCATCCAGCGCCACGATCGTACCATCCTCGAGAGCTGCGACCACCCTGCCGCCCGAGACGGCCGCCTGCATGACCTCGCCGGGTAGCGGAAGGATCGCCGCCGTTTCATCCCCGCCGGGATCGAAGAAAGCCAGGGTGTCTCCCGAAGCGCCCTTGCCCCTGCGAAGCATTACGATCCGGCCGCCATGCAGGATGCCGGCCGCCTCCCTTCGGGCCCGGGGCAGGTCCCGTTTGCCTAGCCTTTCGAAGAGCGATCTGCTCGATGCCGATATCTTCTGCATCTCGCCACGGCCCAGGACGAATATCGTGCCGCCGTCGAATGCTGCATCGTGAAAATCGCCGCCCAGCTTGATATACCTTTCCCTTCCGGTGCCCCCGTAAGGGTAAAAACGGCATACCGCATCCGAGGTGATGACGAAGAGCCCTTCCCCGTTCATGTAGACCCTCCGGATATTCCGCTGGAGCAGCTTGTCCATTACGATCGATGTCTTCCCGCCTTCAACTCCGACAAGGTAGATCCTCGACTTGCGCTTGAAGTTGACCGCGCAGGCCGCCATCGGCCCGCACGAGGCCGAGCCTGCTATCCTCGCCCCCTTCGCCGAGATTCCCGTCAGCGGCTGCCAACCCTCCCCCGGGCGCTGAAGGAAATACCGTTCCGTCATACCGAAACCCAGAACGAACCCGCTCTTTTTACCTACCGGGGCGGAGAGGGAAAAGAATCTGTTTTGGCCGCTTCCCTCATCATTCCCCGAAATATCGCAGCTTGCGCAGAAGCTCACCTGCTCGAAATCGAGGGGGCCGCGAACGGCGAGGGCCTTTTCCTCCCGCACTCCTTCCAAGCCGGAGGTCTTATAGACAACGCCACCGGCCGGCCGGTCTGTCCCTTCCATTCCGAGCGTCGGTCTCACGGCCAAGGTGAACTGCGGGGGAAATTCCTTCAGCGAGCAAATCTCTTTCCTCTCCTTCTTCGAGGGAGTGAGCAGCTCAAGAGTATCCCTGATCGAATAGGGCGAAGCGGCCGCATCGACCGGGAAAAAGATATATCCACTCCTCTCCTCCCCGGGTTCGAGAACGAGAGGACCGAACATCCCGCCGTCCATGACCGGGTAGAGGGATCTTTCTTTCATCGGCCGGTAGAACCGCCCGGTTCTCAGCTCCTTGAAGGCATAGTATCCTCCGAGCGGAGGAATAAGTGATCCTTTGACGATCTGGTTTCGTCCGATCATGCTGTAGGCGACCGGCTTCGAGCTTTTCCTGACCGCCGCGAGGACCGACGAAGGGTGAACGGGTCGCAGGGTGTCGCCGCCGGCGAGAAGGGTGAAACCGTCGAACTCATCCCGGAGATCCAGCGAGTTGCCGCAATGAATGTAAATGGTGGTTGTATCGTTGTTTCTGACCGACACTAGGACTGGCAGAATGCCGTATTCCGGAAGAAATTTACGAAAGATATGCTTGATCTCCGCCGGATCGTCAGGGTAGCAGGCCTCGGCCGCTATCCCGGCTCCCGCCTCTATCTTTTCGTCCTCGAGATCGATGAAGGTCGCCGGAACCCTCTCCCTGCATGAGGAGCCTCCGAGGACCGCCGCAGCCGCCACAGGCAAGAGGAAATAGTTCCCGAACCTGCGAATCGTCTCCAACGGGCTTGTTACCTTCATCGGCGATCGGCCTCCTCCATGAGACTCCCGCCCTTCAAACCTTCGAGCGGTACGGTCCTGCCAAGCGGAACAACGCTACAGTAGATTTTCATCGTTTGCAAGAAACAGTTGTTCTCGCAGAATCCCCCCGAGAGGTACACCCGGCCGGGCCTTCCGGCGAAATCGTATACGTTTCTCGTCATGCCGTGGATGAACATCGCCACGCTCTCCCCGGCCGGCGTCCCGGTCGAAACATGCTCGAGAACCTTCTCCATGCCGAAGACGCCGCAGGTGACGTTGATCCATCGCGGGGAGGCATCGAGGTTGTCGAAATCGACCTCGTAATAATTTCCCAGCAGCTCGACCGTCGCCCCGGTCGAGGAGCCGCACGCGAGATTCCAGTCGAGCTTCTTGACCTTCCGGTTCTCGAACCGGACGAATTTTATATCCCTCCCACCGACATCGACTACCGAGAAATCGTCCTCATCGACGAGCGCGAGGCTTCCCTGCGCCAGCGCGATCAGCTCGTTCCTGTAATCCCTGCATCTTTTCCTGCCGCTGTGACCGGTCGCTATATCGAAGAAATACCCCTTATCCTTCACCATCTCCCTCGTCTGTATGATCTCCAGCCTCGGGGCAGAGGTGTCCAGTATCTTAGTCCAGGTGCTACCGCAGTCGGCTATAAGCAAATCGTCTCCTCGGGCGGGTCATGAAAGCTTGATGAACGCTTCCACCTTGGCCATGATCGAATCATTTATGTTCCGGTGGCAATCCACCTCTATCCCTCCGTACCTTTCGGCGAGATAATGCGCCATATCCTGTTTCGCGCAGAAACTCTGCGTGAAAAAGACCGTCGGCACACCTGCGTCCACGTAGCTCTCCATAGCGATATCGGAGGGTCTGCCCGCTTCGACGCACCTCGTCCACCCGTAGATATGAGTCGTCGGCGGAAAAAGCTCGAGGATACCGAAATCGTGGGGCGGCACGCCCCAGAATCCGTGCGTCGGCTCGCAGGCGGGTGGAATAACCTCCGCCACATCGGGATCGATAACGGTATCCATGATCTTGCTTACTCTGGTAGAGAGATCCCCCCTGCCGGTCGACCAGACCAGCTTCCTGTTCTCGTACTCCTTCTCGGAAAAACGCGACTCGATGACATCGAAACCCATCGACCTCAGAAGGAAGGCCGTATGCCTTCCCCTGTCGCATTTTCCCTCACCGACCGCCGCCACCACGCCGGCGATCTTCCCCGCGAAAAAAACGGTGTTGTCCATGATATTCGAGATGATCCTGCACGTGGTCGCCGGAAGAAGGCCGCTGTCGGGGGCTCCGTGATCGATATCGAGATCGATGAATGGAAGATCCGGGCCGAATCTCAGCCTCGCCGCCGCGATCTTCGCCCTGCTCGGAAACCCGTAATAGCCGATGAATCTTTCACAACCCGAGGGAATCATAGCGACGAACCGGGGAAGAGACCGTTCTTGCGGCATCTAACCGGATAGTGTACGGACGGCGGGGATCGGCGAAACCAGGCGGATATCAATCTTCCCCTTCTTCCACCCGCCGTATCGCTTCGATTACATCCTCGTTCCTGCCGGCCTTGATAAGCTTCTGCCTGAAACCGTCGATCTTGATCATCTTGACGATTTTCGCGATAGCCTGTACGTGGGGACCCGATTCGCTCATCGGCGCGATCATTAGGAAGAAAAGCTGGGCCGGCTTGCCGTCGAGCGATTCGAAGTCTACGCCCTTCCTTGACACGCCGATAACAATGCTCATCGTTCCGACCGCATCGCACTTGGCGTGAGGTATGGCCACCCCCATCTCGAGACCGGTGCTCCCCTTGCTCTCCCTGTCCATCACCGCCTCGTACAGCGTGTCGGCGTCGCACTTCTCGCAGGATTCCGCGAGATGCTCGACGAGCTCCTCGATGACCTCGGATTTCGTCCTGCCTTCGAGGTCCAGCTTGATGTTTTCCGGTTTTAACAGATCAGCGAGTTTCATTACCGAGTGCCTCCCGTGACGCATCGCGTGGATGCTTCAAGTATGGGCGAATATAATTAACTCCCGCTTCCAGCGCAAGGCGCAGTTTCCCGGGGCGTACACCGCCGGAATTGTCACAGTTCTTCGAACAGCTTCTCTATTTTATCATATCCCCTCACGACGAGTACCGGGCACTTCACCTTCCTGAGGATACGCTCTCCCGCTTCGTAGAAAGAATCCCTCAGGCTCAGAACCTCTCCGAGCTCCCCCTGAACAAGGAGGTCCGCTCCGTACTCATCCACCTCGTGGGAAACTTCCTCGTGAACGACCCCCTTTCTGAGGACCGTCTCGACCTCCAGCCCCTTCCTGCCGGCCAGCTTCACGATGTAGTTGAGATACCTCTTGCCGTCTTCCTCCAGGTCCCGTTCGTAATCCATTTTCTCCATCTGCACGAAAATCTTCGCCTTCAGAAGCTCCGAGAGGAGATTCTCATTGACCACGTAGATAACCCTGAGGGCTCCCCCGTAACTCTTTGCCATCGCTATGGCGAGCTGGGCCGCAACTATAGAAGATTCGCTCCCGTCGATATACAACATGATTTTTTTCAATGGATTGCTCATCGGGCTTCCCCTTTTTTCACCGCAAGGCGGTCTTTCACAAGCTTGAGAACGAAGAACGCCTCGCGTTCCGCCTCCTCGATCGCCATCTCGATATATTTCAACGTCTCCTCATAGTCGGGAATGAATATCTTCTCAAGGGCGTTTACGCGCCTTATCGTCTTGGAAACCTCTCTCGACAGCCTCATCAGCGATATCCGGGCCTCGGCAAGCTCGCCGAGAAGCATCAGGGTCTCACGGAACTTTTTGACCGCCTCGTCGACCCAGATGCTGCTTTCCGCCGCCGCGAAGTAGGGCGACCTGTCGTCGAATTTCACGCGGACACGCGGCAGCGATACTCCCATCACCCTCTTCTCCGAGAAAGAGATCTCGGAACCTATCTGCATTCCGATAGCTATCAGATTTACCTCCCTGCGGCCCATCCTCAGAATCGACTGGTCGAGAGCGTTGAAGGCCTCAGTCAGCTTCGACTCGACCTCCACCTGGGCCTCGACCGCCCTGTCGATGAGCCCCATCAGCTCGACGACGAGTATCTTCCGTTTCTGGTCGAGAAGCTCCCAGCCCTCCTGGGCGAAACCCAGGTCCCTTCGTACCCGCATCTGGTTTGTTTTTGTCGGTGCGGTCTCGTAACGCGCCATAGTCGATCCCGTCCAAAGCGATCGTGACCGGTCGAAGGAATTTCCCGCGGCCGGTAGGCCCTTTCGGGCGATAACGGCCTACTGGCCGTAGAACTTGTTTATCTCCTCTTCCGAAATCCTGAATAGCTCTTCCTTCGGAAGGGTCGATATGATCTTCCATCCGATATCGAGGGTGTCGATAATGCTCCTGTTCTCGTATTCCCCCTGGCTGAGGAACTCCCGCTCGAACCTCTCGCCGAAATCGAGGTATATCTTGTCGAGCGGCGTCAGCTCCTCCTCGCCGATTACGGCCGCGAGCGCCCTCACATCCTTCACGTGGGAATAGGCGGCGAACAGCTGGCTCGCGACGTGGGCATGATCGGCTCGTGTCATACCCTCGCCTATCCCATCCTTCATAAGACGGGACAGAGAGGGAAGGCCGGCGATCGGCGGATATATATTCCTCTGATCGAGCTCCCTCTCCAGAACGATCTGCCCCTCGGTGATGTATCCCGATAGATCCGGAACGGGATGCGAGATGTCATCGTTCGGCATCGTCAGAATCGGCATCTGCGTTATCGAGCCCTCTATCCCCTTTACCATGCCGGCCCGTTCGTAGATGATCGACAGATCGCTGTAGAGGTAGCCCGGGTAACCCTTCCTGCTTGGAATCTCCTCTCGGATCGTCGATATCTCCCTTAGCGATTCACAGTAGTTCGTCATATCGGTGAGTATCACAAGAACGTGCATGTGCATGGTGAACGCCAGATATTCGGCCGCGGTAAGGGCGGTCCTCGGCGTCACGAGCCTCTCGACGGACGGATCGTCGGCGAGGTTGAGAAAGAGCACGACCTTCTCGAGAACGCCCGACTCCTCGAAATTCCTTATGAAATACTGCGCCACATCATGCTTGATCCCCATGGCTGCGAAGACCACCGCGAAGGAGGTATCCTCGCCCACGATCTTCGCCTGGCGGGTTATCTGCGCGACAATCCTGTTATGGGGAAGACCCGTGCCGGAGAATATGGGAAGCTTCTGCCCGCGCACCAGCGTGTTCATCCCGTCTATCGCAGATATTCCCGTTTGGATGAATTTCTTTGGGTATTCCCTCGCCGTCGGGTTTATCGGAAGCCCGTTGACGTCCATCACCAGATCCGCCCTGGGAGCGGGCCCCTGGTCTATCGGCTGTCCCAGGCCGTTGAAAACCCTGCCCAGTATCTCGCCGCTTACGCCGAAGGTCAACGGCTCGCCGCGGAATCGCACCCTCGTCTCGGGGATCGAGAGTCCCGAGGTTCCCTCGAAAACCTGGATCACCGCGGCGCCCTCGCTGCTCTCGAGGATCGTGCCGAGCCTTATCTTTCCGCTCGAATCTACGATCTCGGCCAGCTCGTTGTAGCCGACGTTGTGGATCCCCTTCACTGCAATCAACGGACCGGCCACCTGGCTGATCCCGATATATTCCCTGCCTCCGGTCAGATTCTTTTCAGTCATTGCATCACCGTTTCTTATTCGAACATCTCGCCGATTTGCTGCATCGCGCGGACTAGCTTGTCCCTTATTGCGTCTATCTTCTCGATCTCATCGTTGGCGACCGTAAACTTGATCCTCATGATCTCCGAATATATCTGCATCTTCTTCAACTGGTGAATATTGGCCCCCTTCTTGATATTTTCGAGGCCGAGCCTGTAGAAGTCCAGTATCACCTCGAGCATCTTTATCTGCTTCTTGGGCGTGCAGTACATATCGACGCGGTCGAAGCTGTTCTGCTGGAGAAAGGCGTTCTTGAACATCGTGCAGGTCTCGAGGATTATCCTCTGCGTATCGGGCAGAACGTCCGGTCCGACGAGCTTCACCACCTGCTCGAGCTTTCCCTCCTGCTGAAGGAGATCCATTATCTTCTTTCTTATTTCCAGCCATTCGCCACCGGAATATTCCTGCCACCACCCGCTTATCTCGTCGACGTACTCGCTGTAGCTGTCGAGCCAGGAGATCGCCGGGTAGTGACGGGCGTTGGCGAGCTGCCTGTCGAGCGCCCACAGGCAGCGGACGAATCTCTTCGTGTGCTGCGTCACGGGCTCCGAGAAATCCCCTCCCGGAGGGGAAACCGAGCCGACGATGCTTATCGAGCCCTCCGAGCCTCCCAGCGTCTCGACCATTCCCGCCCTCTCGTAGAACTCCGCCAGCCTGGTGGGAAGGTAGGCTGGGTAACCCTCGTCGGCGGGCATCTCCTCCATGCGGCCGGAAAGCTCCCTGAGAGCTTCGGCCCACCTCGACGTCGAATCGGCCATAATCGCCACGTGGTATCCCTGGTCCCTGTAATACTCGGCTATCGTTATCCCCGTGTAGATCGAGGCCTCCCTGGCCGCCACCGGCATGTTCGAGGTGTTGGCGATGAGAACCGTTCTCTCCATGATCGGTCTCTGCGTTCTCGGATCGATCAGCTTGGGGAATTCTATCAGCACGTCGGTCATCTCGTTGCCGCGTTCGCCGCATCCTATGTACACGATGATATCCGCGTCGCTCCACTTCGACAGGGCATGCTGGATCATCGTTTTTCCCGTTCCGAATCCGCCGGGCACGACCACCGTCCCTCCCTTGGCGACCGGAAATAGGGTGTCGATCACACGCTGCCCGGTAATAAGCGGGATGCTGAGAGGCTTGCGCCTCGTTATGGGCCTTCCCCTGCGAACCGGCCAGCGCTGGAGCATCGCGATTTCTCTCACGTCGCCTTCGTCCGTCTCGATTGTCAGAATCGTCTCGTCCACGGTGTATTCCCCCTCGGGGACGATCGATACGACCTTTCCGACCGTTACGGGTGGAACCATTACCCTGTGCTCGATCAACTGGGTCTCCTGGATAGTGCCGGCCGTTTCCCCGCCACGCACCTCGTCGCCCTTCTTCAGCGCCGGCGTGAATTTCCATTTCCTCTCTTTGTCGAGCGCCGATACGTGTATCCCCCTCTGTATATACTGGTCGGAACTGTCTCGGATCACCTCGAGCGGCCTCTGGATCCCGTCGTAGATAGTCCCCAGAAGCCCCGGCCCTAGATCGACCGACAGTGGAACCCCCGCGCTGTATATATTCGTCCCCGGGGTCAGTCCGGTCGTATCCTCGTAGACCTGCATGACGGCTCGATCCCCTTCGAGCTTGACTATTTCGCCGACCAGATGCTGGTCGCCGACCTCGACGAGATCGAGCATCTTGGCCTTTTCGATTCCCCTCGCATGAACAACGGGACCGACGACCTTGTCCACCTTACCGATAATCTCAAGCACTATCAGAATCCTCGCTTCCTTCGGGATAGAAGACTTCCTTGAAGATGATATTTCTAGTATCGTCGCGCATCCGGTACATCCGCGCCTCGAATGTATTATCGTATATTACCTTGCCGCCTGGCACACCGACCCTTGCGCCTCCGATCGACTTCTCTTCGAGAACCGTTGCGTCTAGCTTCTCCACCTGCCTGTTCTCGGCCCGCATCGTCTCGATCACGCGCGGAAAAACCTTCTCCTCGAGCAGCTTGAGATCCCTGCGATCGACCGAGACTTGGAACACGCCCCCGTCGAGCGCCCTCACCGCTTCCGCCACCAGCCCCGCGAGGATACCGATATATGACTCGTCCTCCCTTATTCCCTTCAGCCTCTCCTCCACCTTCGCGCCTATTTTCGATATGACCTCTTCCCTCGCTTTGAGCTTCGTGCGCCTGACCTCTATACTGACGCTAGAAAGCAGCCGCCTGTGCTCGATCTCTCCCTTGGCCTTCGCCTCTTTCATTATCTTCCCGGCGGCCTCTTCGCCGTCCTTCCCGGCGCTCTCCAGGATGCCCGAGGCCGTCTGCTCTGCCTTGTCGAGGATAGACTTGATCTCCTTCTCTCCATCCTCCCTGATCTGGTTGCAGATCTTCTCGACGGATTCCTTATCGGCCACTGCGCTGACTCCCTCCGTCTTGCGTTGGATAAACGATCACACCTTCACTCCCACGGCTGAATTGACCATTTCCCTGATCGAGATTCTGTCTTCCAGCGGACCCTGGCGGTCGGGGATCTCGATAATCAACGGGAATGCGTGCCCGAACATGAACTCCTCAACTTCCTCGTGGATCGAGGCGGCTATCCGCTCGGTGATTATCACTATCCCGATCTCACTTGAGGAGAATGCCTTCTTCAGCGCTTCGCGCGCCTCGTCGGCGGTCTCGACAACCTCCCCGTCGAGCCCGACCAGCTTGAAGCCGGTCACCGTGTTCTCATCGGCGATCACGTAGAACTGCATCTGTATAATCTCCCCGTCCACACGCCGCCGACCGCGCGATTCGCCCTCCCGCGAATCGACGGCGCTTTCAGGTTAGTATCATGATCGAGATAATCAAACCGTAGATCGCGATACCTTCAGCCAATCCGACGTAGATAAGAGCCCTCGCCGCGAGCTCGGGCTTCTCGCCTATGGCGCCGAGCGCGGCCGAGCCGACATAGGCCACAGCCAAACCTGCACCGACGCTTCCTATCGCCGTCGAGAAGGCCGCCGCGGCGAAACCCCAACAGGTTATCTTAGCCCTTCCCGGATCCATCTGCCCGACCTCCGCCGTCTGCGCCGGCGAGTGTGCCTGGCCGTGGACATGTACGGCCGTACTGATAAGGGTTATCAGGAGAACGATGAATACGGTTGAAAAGATTGCCGTGCTCGAGATGGTGATCCACCTTTTCATCTTCCTCCTGCGCGCCTCTTGCTGTGACATCTGGATGTCTCCTTTCACTGTTCCCGGTCCCGTTCTCTTCCGAGGCCGATCGGTTTATAAGCAACTCCGCCACCCATGAAGAACTTGCCGAAGAATTCGTAGTACTCCAGTCGGATGGCCTGTATCGTCACCACCAGCCCCTCGAGGGCGATGATAACGGCGTTTCCGATGATAAGTATAAGCGCCGAGTAAACGATACCCCCGCTTTTTTCCTTTACCATGTCGACCAGGCTGAAAACCGCGATGAACAGGCCCACGTGGGCCAGCGCGAAAGCGGCGACACGAATGAACGACACGGTATTTCCAAGGTACCCGGTAACGATCTCCATTATCTCTATAACCGTCTCCATCACATAGGTCATAAGTCCCTTCTCGAACCTGACCCTTCTCCTGGAAAAAACGGCTTCCAGCGGCTCTCTCAGGAAGAGGAGGAGGATCGGCAGCCCTATGCCGAAAACGATAAGCTTGACCGGAATGGGCCTGTCGGCGAGAAACATCGATACGGCGCCGATCCCGCACCAGTAGATAACCGCACTGACGAGCCCCGCCTGGTCGAAGAACGTGGCCTTGAAATTCCTCGTGCGGACCGCGTTGATGATATTCAGGATTATTCCCGTCGTA